>CAZSBR010000067.1:0-11801 GCA_964605165.1 uncultured Phycisphaeraceae bacterium | reverse complement strand
CAGCGCTTCTGACGCGCCGAACAACTCGCTCACCGAGGCGGCCATCGACGCTTTCAAGCTCCGGACGCTCTCCTGTGACCCGGCTTGTGCTGCGGATCTCAATGGCGATGGCGTCGTGGACTTCGATGACTTCATCATCTGGCTGAGCAACCTGGGCATCCCATACTCCCGCGCGGATCTCAACGGCGATGGCACCACAGACGCTGAGGACTTCGAGATCATGCTGCGACAGCTTGACCGGCTCTGCAGGCCTGCGGGCAACCTCCGCGGCATTTCTGAGTCCAGCCTGGACCAAGTCGCGGGTGGTTGACGCAGATCGGCGGCATCGGGCAGAACAGCCATGTTTGTGCGCGCGGGCCCTGCCGGCTCGGCCCGCTGCGGGCATGTCGGCGTAGGCTTTGCGGATGTCGCACCTCCCGCCTGAACTGACCGACTCTCTCGGGCCCAGATACGCGGGCCGTCGTGTGCTCGTCACGGGCGGTGCCGGCTTCATCGGCGGGCATCTCGTCGAGGCACTGGCCTCGCTTGGCGCGATGGTGCGCGTGCTCGATGATCTTTCAGCATCCCGTGCGGACCATCTTTCGACGTTGATCGAGCGGCATGCGGGCAGCGTTGCCTTCACCCATGCGTCCATTCTCGACCCCGCTGCGCTCGAGGCTTGCACGGAGAGTTCCGAGCTTGTGATGCACCTCGCTGCGGTGGGGTCTGTGCCGCGGTCCATCGACAGGCCCCAGCGTTCATGGGATGTGAACGCGACGGGCACGGTCCGTGTGCTCGAGGCTGCCCGGGCTGCGGGCGCTCACCGCGTCGTGCTGGCCGCTTCGAGTTCGGCGTATGGCGACACCCCGACGCTGCCCAAGCGTGAAGACATGCTGCCCACGCCCCGGTCGCCTTATGCCGCCTCGAAGCTCGCTGCGGAGCACGCGGCGTGCGCCTGGGCTTCGGTGTACGACGTAGACACCGTGAGCCTGCGGTACTTCAACGTCTTCGGGCCGCGCCAGCCCGCCGGCTCCGCGTACGCGGCGGTCGTGCCCACCTTCATCGACCGCCTGCTTCACGGCGAGCGTCCGGTCATCTTCGGCGATGGTCGGCATTCGCGTGACTTCACGTACGTCGACAACGTCGTCCTCGCCACACTGCTCGCTGGTGCCTGCGAACAACCCCTCGGCGGGGCAACCCTGAACATCGGCGGTGGGGAGCAGACGGATCTCGTCACGCTTGCCGCGTTGATCGCTGAGGCGCTCGGGGTGGATGTTGGAGGCCCGGAGTTTGGCCAGGCTCGGGCAGGCGATGTGCTGCACTCCTTTGCCGATGTGGACAAGGCTGCGCAAGTGCTTGGTTACAGACCCTTTGTCGATGTGCGAGAAGGCGTGCGCAGAACGGTGCAGGCGGCACGGGAACTCCACGCCACCGTTTCATGATCCGTCAGGCAGCGGGTCTCGTCGCACGGGCCGAGCCTCCAAGAGCAGAAAGCCACGACGCATGGTTCGCTTTCTCATACACGTCGCCGATACCGTTCAGGGGCTTTGTCTGCTTGCGCTGATCGCCCTCCGGTCGAGGCTTCTCGGCAAGGGCCGTTACCTCCGCTGGCGATGGCAGACCGCCTTTGGGCGTGGAGTCCCGCCCATGACTGAACTCGTCTTCGCTGTCGTCCGATACGCTCAATGGACGGCACGCATGCGCCGTCTGCGTTAAGTTCCGCCACCTTCCTCCTGCCCGTCGAGTGAGAGCAGCCATGAGCACGAATCCCCAATCCAGCGGCACCTTTGCAAGAGCATTCCTGCCGGGCCTGGTGCTCGGACTCATCATCGGAGGCGTGGTGGGGGCGGTGCTCCCAGAACTCATGCGGCCAAGGCCGCCGGCGCCGACGCCCGAGCAGATCGCCGAGAACCGCGACAACGCTGCCCGAGACGGTCAGGCCGCCGAGGATGATCTCGCGGGCGTCGAAGAGACGCCGCTGCAGACCGATGCAGATCCTGCCCAGGCTCCGGCAGCGGATCCCGAGCCGCAGTCGCCCGAGCCCGCTCCTGAGAACTGATGGGCAGCGACCGGGCTTGTCGCCTGAAGCGGCTTGAAGCTTTGGCTACGCTCGCGGCATGTCCACCCCTTCTGCCCGAGCGGTCCATGACCACGCGCTGTCCGCCCAGATGCTGGGCATGGATGCCGTCTTGAAGACGCCTGCCAAGGACGCTGCACCCGCCCCAGCGTCGACTCCGAGAGCGAGCGCGGGCAAGGCGAAAGCGATGGAAGCGCTGCGCGCTCGGTACGAGCGGGAGGCGCCGCACGCGTCGTTCAACACGGACTTCACGAAGATCGTGTGGGGCGATGGGCCCGTGGATGCGGACCTGATGTTCATCGGCGAAGCCCCGGGCCGCGACGAGGATCTCTCGGGCGTGCCGTTCGTCGGCCGCGCGGGCCAGTTGCTCGACAAGATGATCACCGCGATGGGCTACTGCAGAGGCGACAAGCCCGGCGGCGTGTACATCGCAAACGTGCTCAAGACCCGGCCGCCCAACAACGCCACGCCGACCACCGCCGAGGCTCAGGCGTGCGCCCCTTACCTCTATGAGCAGATTGCGATCGTCGAGCCCAAAGTCATCGTCACATTGGGCCTGCCCGCGACCCACCTCATCCTCGATACGACGCAGCCCATGGGCCAACTCCGCGGCACCTGGGCAAGCTTTGAGGACGCCATCAACGGCAGGGCGATACCCGTCATGCCGACGTACCACCCGGCGTACCTGCTCCGCGCTTACACCCCTGAGAATCGCAAGAAGGTCTGGTCAGACCTCCAGAAGGTCATGGACAGACTTGCCAGCGAATGATGCCGGCCTGGCGACGATTCGATTGGTTGCTGTGCGCTCAATCGCCGCCGGGGGCCTGCTCGGCGGGCTTCTCGAAATCGAGGACGGTGTCCTCGGGCAGCGGGCGGATCGCGACGACGTAGTAGGGCGGGCTGCCCTCCCAGTTGACCTCCCAGTCGAACTCGACGGGCTGCCCAACGCTGAGTCCTTCGAGCGAGACGCCCTCACCCAGCGGGAAGGGCATGATCATCGCGTTCATGCCGAGGTTGCCGTTCTTGTTCTTGAACTCGGGCATGTTCTCGTGATGAATGCGAAGGTCGCGCTCCGTGGGGCTTCCCTCCACGGGCAGAGCCGTGATGCGGCCTCGCGTTCCCTCGTAGTGATCAATCTCGACCGCCATCGCATTGGGGCGCGCCGAGTTGCCTGGCGTGGCAGCAGAGCCGCCCTCGTCGTTGGACGCGGACTGGTCACAGCCTGCGAGCAGCAGCGCCGCTGAAAGCGCAACCGTCGAGGTCAACATCGAGCCGCTGAGGTTCATCGCGAAATCCTTCCGGTGGGGACCAATGCATTGGACATGAGCGCCGCGTGCACGGACAGCGCACCACGATGGTACCGCTGGGGTGCGGTGGTGGTTCGGTTCACGCTCTGTGTTGCTGGCGCAAAAGCCTCGCGCGAAGCGGGCGCAGGCTGTGAGGGCTCAGGCCTTCGAGAAGGTGAGGTACCGCTCGACGCTCTTGAGGTCCGCTGCGATCTGGTGCGTGAACGGCATGGTCCACTGCTCACCCTCGACAACACGGACGACCTTGGCTGCCTTCTCGCGGCTGTACCACGTGCGTCCGCCGCGGGTGTACGCGTGCATGCGGTCGCGGCGGAGCTTCTGGGCGTTGCGAAGGCGCGACGCGTTGGAAGGATCCAGCCTCATGAGGCGGGCGATGGTCTTGCGCGGCGCTTCGGCCTGGGGCGCCTTGGCAATGGTGCAGGTCACGGATTGGCCGGCGTTGAGCTGATCGATCATCGGTTCACACCTTGCTTGGCGCAGCTTTGCGCAAACGGGTCAGGGGCACTGGGGTCAGGCAGCCATGGTGAGAGGCTGCAAAGCCCTCACCAGCGAGGTCTCGTCGGCTCGCCGCTGAGACGCATCCACATCGACAGTCCGGGCCGCGATGGCTCGGGCCGCAATGCTAGCGCCATTGTGCCGGGGAGTCTCGCTGCCACGGAGGGTCATTCACGTGCCCGGGCGCATAGACTCGCCCAATGACTGATACGCCCCCTCCCGTGCCCGGTCCGGATGATGCTACCGGCGACCAGCCCATGCAGCCCCCGCCCTTCGATCCCTCCGCCGAGCATCACCAGCGGCCTCGGCTCCGCAAGATCCGGGCCTTCCCGGTGCCCGCCAAGGGGCCGGACGACAAGCAGATCGTCCTGATGGGTCTGGCCGATGCCCAGCAGATCTCGAGCAAGCCCCCAGTGGTCGTGGCTCCGGGCATGCAGCAGGTGCTCGCCCTCTTCGACGGCACCCGCACCGTAGAGGCCATCTGCGATGAGCTTGGCGGCAAGCTCAAGCCCGAGCAGCTCCAGACCATCGTCGGCCAACTCGACGGCGCGGGCCTGCTCTTCGGCCCGACCTTCGATGCCATGCTCGAACAGATGCGTTCGGACTTTGATCAGTCAGACATCCTGCCACCCGGCTCGTCAGCCCAGATGGCCGACATGCTCGTGATGCAGGAAAACCCTCAGGCCACGGACGAAGAGAAGG
Source organism: uncultured Phycisphaeraceae bacterium (assembly GCA_964605165.1). Lineage (GTDB taxonomy): Bacteria > Planctomycetota > Phycisphaerae > Phycisphaerales > UBA1924 > OFTM382. The sequence goes on along the minus strand of CAZSBR010000067.1, from coordinate 7,241 downwards.
CTGAGAAGGGGGCCGATGCCCTGCGCTCGGCGCTCGACAAGTGGATTGACAAGGCGCTCGAGGAGAAGGACGACCCCTCGTTCGACGCGCTGCCCGCTGGCATTGTCGCGCCGCACGTGGATTACCTTCGCGGCTGGATGAACTACGCCGCGGTCTGGGGACGCATGCGGGTGGTCGATCGACCCGATCGCGTGGTCATCCTCGGCACGAACCACTTCGGGCTCGGCACGGGTGTGTGCGCCTGTGACAAGGGCTATCGCACCCCGCTGGGTGAAAGCCCCAAGGACGCCGAGCTTGAGAAGGCCCTGCGCGAAGCCCTTGGCGAGGCCAACGCGGAGCTTGCCTTTGCCAACCGCTACGACCACGAGAACGAGCACTCGATCGAGCTCCAGATCCCGTGGATCCAGCACTGCCTGGGAACGGACGATCAAGGCCGGCACGTGCCCGTCTTCGGGGCGCTGATTCACGACCCAACCGTCAATCAGGGCGAGAGTTACGACGGCCAGGGGCTTGCCCTGGACCCCTTCATCGACGCGTTGAAGCAGGCGCTCCAGCAGGTGGGCGGCACGACGCTCTTTGTCTCCTCGGCGGACCTCAGCCATGTTGGCCCAGCCTTCGGCGACCAGCAGCCGCTGGTGGGCGAGGGGCCCGAGGTCGAGCAGGCGCGCAACAAGACCGTTCGGCACGACCAGGACCTGCTGGGGCACGTCCAGAAGGCCAACGTCGATGACCTCATCGGCTCCATCGCCTGGCAGGGCAACCCCACGCGGTGGTGTTCCATCGGCAACATGGTCGCGATGCTCAGGCTCACCGATGCTCAGAGCGTCAAGCTGCTGAACTACGCCGCCGCCCTCGACCCGCAAGGCATGAGCATGGTCTCCAGCGCTGCCATGGTCACCGAATGACCTCTTTCGGGCGTGTGCGCGCATGAGCCCCAGTACCGGAGCCACAACGCTGCTACCGATTCTTGGCCTGATTCTGTCAGGGGTGCTCGCAGCGTCGTCCATCTGGGTGCTGTGGTGGGCGAGGCGGTCGGCCGCGTTGTTGAGCGATCACCTCGTACGGATCCCGTGGCCCGGTGGGGGCGTGGTGGTCGGCACGCCGACGGTGCTCGTTATCGGGCTGTCGCTTGGATTATGTTCGTATCATGCCGCTGCCTTTGCCTTGCGGGCGCTGCAGTCCAGCTTTTTGCTGCCGACGCCGCTGGCGCTGGGCTCCTCATGGGTGCTGGTGGTGGGGTGCGGCGTGGCGGTGGGGCTGAGCCTGGCGACCGACCGCGTGGAGCAGCGTGGGTTGGTGGTGGATGAAGCGACGGATCGGGGCGAGCCTGCGGGCGGCGAGGGCCCTTCGCCTGCGTCACAGCCGCGCAACACGGAATCGCTTTGAGCGCACCAGAACGGTTTCAAGCCCGTATCGTGGGCATCTGCAGCAAGCCCAGCACCCGCGAGGGTGCTGCGTGAGCCGCCCAGGTTTGCAACACCCCTCTATTGAGAGGAGCACCATGCCGTCATCATCTGTTTGCTGGGGCATCGAGGTTGGGTCGTTCGCTGTCAAGGCGATCAAGCTTGAAATGGGCAGCGATGGACCGCGCGTCGCGGAGTATGCCATCATCCCGCACGCGAGGACCCTGAGCGAGCCGGACGTCGATCAGGACGACGCCAAGCGGATGGCGCTCAACCGTCTGGTTAACGAGTATGACCTGAGCGGCGCCACGATCGCGATCAGCGTTCCGGGTCACTCGGCGTTCGCACGCTTTGCCAAGCTGCCTCCGGTCGAGCAGAAGAAGGTGCCGCAGATCGTCAAGTTCGAGGCGGTCCAGCAGATTCCCTTCCCGCTCGAGGAGGTCGAGTGGGACTTCCAGACGTTCCAGGATCCTGAGTCGCCCGATGTTGAGGTCGGCATCTTTGCGGTGACCAAGGAGCGCATCGCGTCGGACCTCGCGCTTCTGGCTGAGGTGGGCATCAGCCCCGATGTTGTCACGCTTTCGCCCGTCGCTGCGTACAACGCGATGGCGTGGGATCTTGAATTCACCGAGCAAACGCCCGGCACGGTGCTGCTGGATATTGGCACGACCGCGACGGATCTCATCGTGGCGGACTCTGGACGCGTGTGGGTCCGCACCTTCCCGATCGGTGGCCACGAGTTCACCCAGGCGCTGGTCGAGGCCTTCAAGCTGAGCTATCCCAAGGCGGAGAAGCTCAAACGCGAAGCCGAGACGAGCAAGCACGCGCGGCACGTCTTCCAGGCACTGCGTCCTGTGTTCAACGATCTCGCGCAGGACATCCAGCGCTCCATCGGCTACTACCAGTCGCTGCACCGCGATGCGGATCTCACGCGCCTCATCGGCACGGGTTCGACGTTTGAACTGCCGGGCATTCGCAAGTTCCTCAAGCAGCAACTCGGTCTGAACGTGTACAGGCTCGAGAAGTTCAAGCGCCTCCCGCTGGAGGGTCCGCAGGCAGCAGAGTTTGAAGCGGTGACCCCGCAGCTTGTGACCGTCACGGGCCTTGCACTCCAGGGGCTTGGCCAGGCGACGCTCAATGCCAACGTCATTCCCGTCAAGGTGGTGCGTGACGCCATGTGGCGGCGCAAGACCAAGTGGTTTGTCACTGCAGCGGGCTTGGGCCTCGCAGCAGCCGGCTCGCTGTTCATCGGTCCCTTCCTCAGCCAGACACAGCTCGACTCCATCGTGCCCGATGAGTCCATCGATCGCGCCATCTCGCTCGGCGGCAGGCTCACCAGTGAGGCCAACGACGCGGGCGTGACCGAGCCGCTCGAGAACAACTTCCAGGCTGCCAACATCATCAGCGTCTTCGACGACCGCGAGGTCTTCGGCTGGCTCGCGGCGGACACCTCGGCGATGGTGCAGTCGGGCCAGCAGCACGGCTTTGAACTTGTCTCGATGACGAGCGACTACCGCTACTACCCCGATGGACAGGCAGCGCCGGCGGCGAATCGCGGCGGCGATGACTTTGGCGGCGGCAGAGGCATGCGGGACGACCCCGAAGATGGTGGCCTGCGGAGCGCCCGGGGCGGTCGCCGCGGCGAGAACACCGGTCGAGGTCGCAGCCAGACCGAGGAACCCGAACGGTTCGAAGAGCGTGGCGGGGGCGGCGACGCCCCGGCCGGCCAGCCCGAGCCTCGCGTGGCTGTGGAACTCGTCATCTCAACCACCGCAGCGCGTGAAGCACTCGATGAGGCCATCACGGCCAGTGTTCTTCAGTGGCTAGCGCAGAACGCCCAGCGTGCACCGGCGCCGTACGTCCTCCGCCTCAACCCGGATGGCCAGCCATGGACCATGGTGGCATCCGGGCAGGAGGGTGAGGGCCAGCAGGCCAGCCAGTTGCGTCAGCGCTTCGACCCGCCCACGCGCACGCCGTCTGGCAGGCCCTCAAGGGGCCAGGCGGCCGAGCAGGAGTTTGAGGAGCGTCTTGCACAGGAACGCCGAGAGGGCAACGTCATCGGCGGTGCCCGAGGCAGTGGCGGGGGCGACGGCGGCCGATCGCGTGAAGCGATGGAGGGCCAGCTCGAAGCCATCGCTCCGATCGAGCGGCCCGAACGCGAAGGCGACCGATCGACGTTCCGTGTGCAGTTCGAAGCGGTGCTCAAGCAGGATGGCCAGTCGGCCAGCAACGGAGGTGACGCATGAAGCCGGTTCTTGCCTTCCTGAAGCAGCGTTGGCTTCCGATTGTGTGCGTTGTCGTCGTGCTCGCGGCGCTGCCCACAGCTTGGTTCTTCAGCACAAGCTGGAACGAAGAGATCCTCAAGACCGCCGAGGAGGATGCGGGCGACAAGCTCAACCGCATCCGCCGTGCCAAGGTGACGTACGTCGTGCCGTCGGTCATGCCAGGCCAGCAGGACACAACGATCGTCAGCGCTCCCAATGCCACGCTCACCGAGTGGGCAGCCGAGCAGCGCCGCCAGCGTCTTGAGCAGACAAGCGCCATCGTCGCCGAAGCGACGCAGCGCAACCGTCGAGGCCGCGGACCGATCGTCGAAGGGCTGTACCCGAACCCGCCCGAGAACGATGCAGCGCTCAAGCGGCAGATGATTGAGTACCTCGAGATGATGACGGGCTCTCGGCGAACGGGTGGGCCTTCGTGGTACCAGCGCACGCTCGAGCAGGCAGGCGCGGGCCAATTGCCTCCCTCGGGCGAGATCGCCCAGTTGCTCGCCGAGCAGCGTGAGCGTGAAGAAGCGATCGCAGCAGCCGAGAGTGAGCAGGGGCGCGTGGATCCCGAGCGTCAGGCGCAGATCAACGAGAACCTGGTGAGCCGCCGGATCGGTGAGTATCGCCGGCACGCGCAGGGCTTCTCGTTCTACGCCGATCAGTCCGTGCTGGGCGGCCACCCGCTGTTCCCGCCGCCGACCATGGAAGCCAGGGCCAGCGCGCAGGCGCCGGCGCACGAAGAGGGCTACATGTGGATGGCCGATGCATGGCTGCTGCAGGACATCCTTGCAGCGATCCAGACCGCCAACACCGGTGCGGGTGGCGAGCGCACGGAGGTCGAACTCTCGCCCGTCAAGCGGATCGTGTCGCTGAGGATCGATCAACTCCCGCTGTTTGGCGGCGGCTCGGACGAAGAGGACGGATCGAGTGGGGGCAGCGGTGATGGCCGCGTGCCGCACGATCCTTCGGTCTCGATCACGGGCCGGATTTCGAGCGATGCGAACAACGTGTATGACGTTCGCCGCGTCGAGCTTGAGTTGATTGTGTCATCGGAGAATCTGCCGCGGGTCATCGCAGCGTTTCACGACACTGGCATGATGACCGTGACCGACCTTGACATCGAGGAGTTCGATCCGTGGGACGATCTTCGTCAGGGCTACGTCTACGGCAATGAGCATGTGGTCAAGGCCTCGATGGACATCGAGGTGATCTGGCTGCGGTCGTGGACGACGCAGTTCATGCCCGAGACCGTCAAGCGAATCCTTGGTGTCAACAACAACCGCTAAGCAGCAGGGCTGAGAGATTTCCAGGAGTGAATGATGAAGCTCAAAGGCATCAATCCCGCCGAGCAGCACGTTGAAAAGATCGTGCTTGGTGTGGTCGCGATCGTGCTGCTTGGCGTGCTGACCATGCAGTTTGCGCTCCCGAGCAAGGGAGTGACAGTGGGCAACCAGGAGGTCGCGCCCGAAGATGCGCTCGACCCGGTTCTTGAGGAAGCGCGGCGAACGCTCGCCCAGATGAATGACACCGAGCCCTCGCTGCCCGATGTCAGTCAGCAGAACCTCCGGGCGATGTATGACAGCGCGACCTCGGGCTCCACGGTGCCGGTGCAGCGCATCGCCAGCCTCGGTGCGCCCATGAACCTGGGCACCTTCGAGATGGGTGAGGCTGCAGCCGGCGGCGTGTATGCCATGCCGCAGTTGCCCCAGCCGACCGAGGTCATGGCCTCGGCGTTCAAGGCGACCGTGCATCCGTCTGAGTGGGCTGCGAGCGAGGCGCTGCGGGCTCTTCTAGGCGAAGAGCAGCCGTTTGATCTCGGCGCCATCACGGTGCAGGCGTTCATCGATGGCACCGCGGTCCGCAACGCGCTGCTGACCGACGCCGATGGTGACGCGGGCGGTGCGCGCCCGCTGCCTCCGAGTTGGTGGCGGCAGGGCTTTGAGGTGCTGGGGGTCGAACTCGAGCGTCAGCGCCGGATGAGCGATGGCTCGTGGGGCGAGCGGACGCTCGTGTCGGGTCTGCCCGGCCGGGCCAACATGCTCAGCGAACTGTCGGCGATCGAGACCAACGATCCGCTGCTGCTGGTCGAGGCGACGCGCTTCGCCGGCGGCGAGGTCGACCAGATCACCAAGCCCCTGTTCTACCGCACGATCGCGGGCGACCGCTGGGAGCCGCCCGCTGCCCGCCGCGCATCTCCTGATGCCGACAACGACCAGGTCCAGCGTTTGGTGCGCCAGGCGCGTGGCCTTGAAGATGACATCGAGTCTCTCCGCGATGCCATGGAGGACCGCGGCGGTGAGCAGACGCGTGAGCCTCGCCAGACCGGCAGGAGTGGGCGAGGTGCGGCTGGAGGCAGCCGCAGCGGCGGGCAGACCGACCGCGGTGGGTCCGATGACAGCAGCCGCCAGGATGCCCGCCAGGCCCGTCTCGACCGCATGGTCGAACAGGTCGCCGAGATCGAGGCCGAGCTTGAAGTCCTGGGCTTCTCCATCGAGGGCGAGCCCCTGGGCGAAGAGGAGTTTGGCCCTGATATCGTCGGCAACTTCGAGCCCTTGCTCGCCAACGACCGGCTTGCGATGTGGGCGCACGACGTGACTGCTCAGGGCGGCGAGACCTATCGCTATCGACTGCGGCCGGTGTTCAACAACCCGGCCTTTGGCCGCCAGCAGGCGTTGAGCGAGGAACAGCAGGATCTTGCTGTCTCGCCGGTGCTGCCCGGGCCTTGGTCCAGTTGGTCAGAGCCGACCGAGGCGCTTGCCGACGAGTACTACTTCGTCGTCAATGCGCGAGAGGCCGACGCGCTCGGTGGCGGGCCCAGCGCGAGCGTTGAGCTGTACGAGTTCTACTACGGCTTCTACCGCCGCGCAACCCTGACCGCCGAGCCAGGCGACCAGTTCGTCGCCGAGGCACGCGTGCCCGAAGGTCTGGTGATCTATGACCTTGACAACATCGAGCTCATCGATCAGGCACGCCCTGCCGCACCCCGCGGCGGCGACGAGGGCGAGGGCCGATCACCCCGCGACCGAGGCGCTCCCGGCGAGGGCGGCGGGCTGCGTGGCACCCGTCGAGGCGAACCCGACGCACCTGCCCCGACCCGAGGCGGTCGCGGCGGCGAGCAGGCCGATGCTCCGGAGATCGACCCCGAAGTGGGCGAGCCAGCGCTCACCGAGGTGCCCATTCGGGTTGACGCTGTGCTGTTGGACGTGGCCCGTGTTCCCGGCAGCGGGGCGCAGGAAGAGGGCGGGCTTGTGCAGGCGCGCGAGGAGTTCAGGGCGTTCATCACGGACACTCTGGGCACCATGCTGGCGGTTCGGCTGCCCAGCAACGAAGAGGCCTCGAGCGTCTACCAGGCCGTCTCTGCGTCGTGGAGGGCCGGCCAGCGTGCCACGGCTCCGGATGTCGAGGAGGAGGATCGAGATGCGATTCGTGAGCGTCGCCGGCAGGAGCGAGAAGATCGGCAGCCCGATCGTCGGCCGGCACCTGGTGGCGGCGGTGGCGGCGGCGGCGCCGGCTGAAGGCGGGCGAGGCCGGCGGGATCGGCCAAAGCCGCGCTGCAGCGGGGCCCGAGAAA
>CAZSBR010000066.1:0-11924 GCA_964605165.1 uncultured Phycisphaeraceae bacterium | reverse complement strand
CCACTGCCGATGGACACGCTGGTGCGCAGCCGGGGGTGGATGCCCGGGGCTTGCGGGTCGCGGGCATGATCGTGTTCCCGCTGCTGGCAGCGCTGACGAGTCAGACGCACCTCTGGGCCTGGCTTGCGGTGCCGCTGCCGCCCTACGGCGTGCCCCAGACGCTGCAGACGCTGTGGGTGCTCTTGGCAGCGATCAGCATTGGGCCGCGGTTTGGAACGCTGGCCTTTCTCGGCTACCTGCTCGTAGGTGTGCTGGGCGTGCCCGTGTTTGCTGACGGCAACTGGGGCATGTCCACGCTGCTCGGGCAGACGGGCGGCTACCTCGTCGGGTTCATCGCCTGTCAGCCCGTGGTTGCGTGGATCGTCCGCCGGCGCGATGGGTCCATCCGGGGCTGGCTCAGCCTCGTCGTGGCAAGCCTCGCGGCTCACACGGTCATCTTCGTGATCGGCGTGCCTTGGTTGTGGGTGACCCATCAACTCGATGGACGTGGCACGACGTTGATGCAGGCGATCGACGGCGGCTTTGTGCCGTTCATTCCAGGCATGCTCATCAAGACCGCGATCGCGGTGCTCGTCGCACGAGCGGTGGTTCCCTACGCCTCGCGCCACATCTGGTGATGGGGTTCAGGCAGGGCGAAACGCCCGTGCGACCAGCACGCTGTTCTTGGCGCCGAACGCAAGGCAGTTCACGAGAAAGGGTCGCATCGCGTCATCAGGGTCGAGCGGGTGAGGCGTGCAGGGCGTGTAGTGCAGGTCGCACGCGGGGTCTGGTTCGGTGAGGTTGAGTGTTGGCGGCATGAAGGGCCGGTCATGCCCGAGGCAGCCGAGCATGGCCACAAGCGACGCAAGCCCGCTGGCGCCTTGTGGATGGCCGATGGCTCCCTTGATGCTCGAGCCCGGTATGCGTTTGGCGCAGTCGCCGAGCGCGAGCTTGATGGCCTCGCTCTCGTGGCGGTCGTTAAGCGCTGTCGCCGTGCCGTGGTATTGAATCGCAGCAAGACTTGGCGGCTGTATAGGTGCGTGGTCAAGCGCTTGGTGGAGCGCCCGGACTGTTTCCTCCATCGACGGATCGGGCCTGACCCGGTGAAAGGCATCGCACGTGCTGCCGTAGCCCATGACCTCGCCGATGGGCTTGCGAGAGCGGGCGTTGACAGCGTCTTGGCGTTCGAGCACCACCGCCCATGCGCCCTCGCCCAGCACGAATCCATCGCGGGAGGCGTCAAAGGGTCGGCAGGCGGTGGGGGCCTCATGCGGACAGGGTCGAAAGTCGCGGGTGGAGATCACGCCGAGCCACTCCATGCCGGCGAGTGTCTCCCAGCGGATGTGCGCATCAGCGCCAACGACGACGATGGCTGCGGGCGCACCGGGTCGGTCAGAGGTCAGCATGTCCATCGCAAGGCCCGCCGCGTCGGAGGAGGACGCGCAGCCGGTGGAGACGCAGAGGGACGGGCCGCGCAGACCGAGTCGAATGGAGAGTTCGCCCGCGAGGTTGCCATGGGTGGCGTTGGTGACGCTCCAGAGGCTTGCGCGGCTGGAGGTGGCCATGCGCTGGGCCTGATCGAGCGTGAAGTCGATGCCGCCGCCCCCTGTGCCGAGGATAAGGCCCACCTTCCCGCCGGCCTCGCCCTCCAGAGGGGTGGTCCAGCCTGCGCGGGTCAGGGCCTCTGTCGCAGCGGCCAGGGCCATCGGCACGAGTCGGGGCAGTTTGCGAGCCTCGACTTCGGGCATGACGGAAGCGGGTTGGAAGTCGTCGGCAGCCGCAGCCACGCTCGACTGCATGGACGGATGCACGAAATCGAGCAGCCGCACGCCGGACCTGGCTCGGCCGAGGCCGTCGATGAAGGCCTTCATGCCGACGCCGAGCGGCGTCACAGCGCCCATGCCCGTCACAAGAACGGGCGAGCGCGGAGGCACGGCCGATGCCGGTTCAGGCGGCGGGTTGGTCACCGGCAAACCTCTCCTGGCCGCCCAGAGCCCCAGCACGCCGCCCGGTCCGACATCTGATCTCGGTGGCGATACAGAGCGAACTTTATGCGAACAGAAATGAGAGCCATGGGGGATTATGACCAAATCGGACGCAAACAGGCGGCAGATTCGTCACATTTGGTGGCGAGGGGTCCGGCGCGGTGCATGTTGTAGATGGCTGGGGCTGGAGATTGCCCCGGGGGAGTTGTTGTGCGTGCGCCCATCTGTGTCCGGCGCCGCCATCAAGAGAGGTTTGGTTTCCTATGGCGATGCATACTGGCACGCTGACCCGTCCGATCTGCGGCTTGCTGGCCCTCGCTGGGCTTGCTGCGGCTGCGTCGGCGGACATTACGAATCCGAGCTCCGTGGTTGATCTGTCGATCGAGGGCTTCAGCCTCGCCGGGACGGGCGATGTCGTGAACCTGATCAACGATGGACGGACGACAAAGGGGTCGGGTCCGGATAACACATTTCCGAGCGTCATCGGCACGACCAGCGCCGGCAAGGACGTGGTCGCCGAGTGGTACGAGCAGAGCCGCACCGACGGCGGCGAGGGCTCGCTCGTGGTCATTCAGATGATGACCGAGGACCTCTCGCCCCTGGTTCCTCAGGGCACGACGGCTGCGGGTGTGGCTGCTTCGCACTTCCAGATCCGGGTTGGCTCGGAGACCGATGGTGGTTTGCGGTTCGCCAACTGGGTGGATCGCGTCCGCCTGACTGGCTTCACCATGTCGGCGAGCAACGGCAGTCAGACGCTGTTCCGCCGCGCTTCGGACGACCCGAGTGACATCGCTGCGGGCCGGGCCCAGGCGACAATTGACACCATCGAGGAGTGGGACGGCATCATTCAGGGTGCCCAGTGGTCGGCCACGTTCGGCGATCCATTCTTCACGGGCATGATCGGCGATCTGGGTGACTGGCACACGATGACGCTCGTGCTCGAGGTGCAGGGCATTCCCGCGCCGGCCTCGGTGGCGGGCTTGGGCATCATGGGCCTCGCTGCAGCACGCCGCAGGCGCTGAGTGACCTGCTCCGATTGACCGTCTCTGCTCTTTGACCATCTCCGAGCCCGCGTTGCTGATGTGCGACGCGGGCTTGTTTGTTGGGCCGGCGCGTGCAGCGGGGTCGATCGCTACGCTGTCCGCATGGATGGCGATCGAGTTGAACAACGGCTTCGGGTGGGCTGGGCGCACACAGCAACGGTGTGTGCGCTCATGGCGTGTGCTCCGTTGAGTTTGTCACAGACCGAAACGGAACTGCAGATCGGCGGGGATGGCGGCTGGATCGAAGTGGCGGCGCCCGAGCCCGGTTCAGATGCGGCGGTCATTGCGGACGCGCGGCGGCTGATCGCCGATGGTGAGCCGGGGCGAGCCTTTGGCATCATCGATGACTGGCTCGAGGAGCACAAGCTCACGCGGCACCCGCTGCTCGCTCAGGCGTATCTCGTGCGTGGCGATGCTCGCCTGGCTCGAGGCGACGAGTACAAGGCGCTGTTTGACTACGAGACAGTCATCAAGGACTTCCCTTCCGACAGTGCATTCGTGACCGCTGTGGAGCGTGAGCTGGACATCGGCACGCGGTATCTCCACGGCCTGCGTCGCAAGTGGCTTGGTTTGGCACGAATCGAGAACGCCGAGCCACTCGGAACGGAGTTGCTCATGCGTGTGCAGGAGCGGCTGCCGGGTTCGCGTCTTGCCGAGCGGGCTGCGATCGAGTTGGCGGATTATTTCTATCGCGAGGGCGAGCTCGAACTCGCTGCGCAGATGTACGACATTCTGCTTCGCAACTTTCCCGATACCGAGCACCGCGTGCACGCGATGGAGCGGCGGATCTATTCGAACATTGGTCGCTTCAAGGGGCCTCGCTATTCCACGGCTGGTCTTGTCGAATCGCGGGCGTTGATCGAGGACTACCAGGCCCGGTTCCCTGTGGAGGCGAGCCGATCGGGTCTGGGTGATGCGCTGGCGGCACGGATCGACCACTCGCAGGGTGCGCAGATGCTTGAGACGGCGCGGTGGTATCTTCAGCGCGATGACGAGGTGTCTGCGCGGTTCACGTTGCAGCGGCTGGTTCGGCGTCATCCGACAACCGCTGCAGCGGTGGAAGCGGTGGCGATGATGCAGGATCGTGGCTGGTGGACAGAGGCGGCTTCGGACGAGCCGCTCTTCGACGAGCCGCTCTTCGACGAGCCGGCGGGACCGAGCGGCTTGCGGGACGCGGAGGCGGACCTTGAGGCTGCTGCGGACAGCGCGGCAAGAGAGGCTGCTCAAGCGACTCCGGTGCGGCCTGCCATCGAGCAGCGTGAGATCGGGCAGATGACGCCCGTGACGGAGCCCCAGCGATGAGGCCTGCGTGTCCGTCGGCGGGCGCATGCGTGCTGCGGATGATCGCAGTCGTGTTCTGCGGGCTGTTGGCCTGTTCGCTGTCCGGGTGCGGCAGCTACCGGATGGCGTCGCTGCACGACACCTCCGTGCGCACGATCGCGGTGCCGATCTTCGACAACCAGACGTATGCCAATGGGCTGGAGGCGTTGCTGACGGAGGCGATCATCACGGAGATTCACTCCTCGACGCCCTGGCGGGTGGTGCCCGAGGCGCAGGCGGAGACGACGCTTGAGGGCACGATCACCGAGGCATCGCTGAGGACACTCGCGACCGAGGGTGGCTATGCGGAGCAGAACGCCTACGTGATGACCGTGGATTTTCTGTGGCGGGACAATGCACGGGGCGATGCGAAGGTTGCTCGGCGGGGGTTCTCCGCGGCGGGCACGTTTGTGCCTGCACGGGGCGTGATCGAGCCGATCGAGGTCGGTCAGCGTGAGGCGGTCAGCGACATGGCGCGAGACATCGTGGCCGAACTCGCATCGGAATGGTGAACTGCGTCGAAACCGGTCGCGGATCCGGGTGTGAATGGCACGGGCCTAAACTGACTTTGAGCATCGTCGGATGCGGATCAGGCCGATGCTGTGCCTGAATGGGCGTGAGAAGGGCCTTCCTATCGCCGACCGAACAATCGGGTTGAGATCGGCGTAGGTGGGGCGGACGCGCTGGTGATGAGGACGGGCGCCGAGGACATGATGTCGAAGACGGGGTGTTGATTGGCACGGAGCATCTGGCAGCGAACTGGAACTCACGAGCCTCTGCCGACCGGCGAGTTGGTGGCGATGGCCGACCCATCGGGCAAGCCTTCAGCCGAGCGTGAGGGCAATGGGCGCGAAGGCGAGAACGGCGTGAAGTCTGGCGCGGTGCCGCCCGGGCGGGGTCTCTTTGCGCTTGTCGGCGTAATGCTGATCGTGCTGCTTGCTGTGATGCTGTTCAACTCGGGCGGTGCGGGCAAGCAGATCACGCTCAGCGCGTTCGATGCGTTGTGGCAGGAGGGCTCGATCGAGACAGACTCGGTCGTGATCGAGGACAACGCGGTGGTGGCTCAGTTGACGGCGGACTCGCCCGATGCCACCGGCAGCAGGACGATCTCGGTGCCCTTTAACGTCGCGACGGCTGAAGAGGTGACCAAGCAGGTTCTGGCGATCACGGGCAATCGCGCGACGATCAAGGAACCCTCGGCGTGGATGCCCGTCCTGCTGACTTTTGGCCCGTTCATTCTGTTGATCCTGCTGATCTGGTTCCTGATTGCTCGCGGGCTGCGCAGCGCGGGCGGTGGCCCGGGCGGGATGCTTGGCTCGTTCGGCAAGAGCCGTCACAAGCTGATGAGCAAGGAGATGACGGGTGTGACCTTCACCGATGTCGCGGGTATTCCCGAGGCAAAGGAGGAAGTGCACGAGATCATCGAGTTCCTGCGCGATCCCAAGCGATTCACCCGCCTCGGTGGGCGGATTCCTCGCGGCGTGCTCTTGATCGGTGACCCGGGCTGCGGCAAGACGCTCTTGGCCAAGGCCATCGCTGGCGAGGCGGATGTGCCCTTCTTCTCGATCAGCGGCAGCGACTTTGTAGAGATGTTCGTGGGCGTCGGCGCCTCGCGCGTGCGCGACTTGTTCAAGCAGGCCAAGGAAAGCTCTCCATGCATTGTCTTTCTTGATGAGATCGATGCTGTGGGCCGCAAGCGCGGCTCCGGGTTCTCATCGGGCGGCAATGACGAGCGTGAGCAGACGCTCAACGCGATCCTTGTGGAGATGGACGGGTTCAACCCCTCCGACGGCGTGATCGTGATCGCTGCGACCAACCGCGCGGACGTGCTCGACCCCGCGCTCATCAGGCCCGGGCGGTTTGATCGGCAGATCACGGTGCCTCTGCCCGACGTGGTCGGCAGGCTCGAGATCCTCAAGGTGCACGCCAAGAAGGTCAAACTTGGACCGGATGTTGATCTCGAGCGCATCGCCCGGGCGACACCGATGTTCAGCGGCGCTGATCTCGCAGCGGTCATCAATGAAGGCGCGATCGCTGCGACGCTCGCCGACAAGGACTTCATCGAGCATGAAGATCTCGAGGAAGCGCGCGACAAGGTCAAGTATGGCCGCAGCAGGCCCAGCCGGCGCATTGAAGAGAAGGAACGTGCAGCGACCGCCTACCACGAAGCCGGGCACGCGATCCTTCAGGCGGCGCTCGAAGATGCCGACCCGCTTCACAAGGTGACGATCATTCCGCGCGGCCAGTCGCTCGGCGCAACATTCAGTCTGCCAGAGAAGGACCGCACGGGCTATGGCCTGCGGTACGTCAAGGCGAGCATGGTTGTGCTGTGCGGCGGGCGGATCGCCGAGCAGCGCTACACGGGTGATGTGACGTCCGGTGCTGCGATGGACATCCAGATGGCGACGCGGTTTGCGCGCACGATGATCCTGCAGTGGGGCATGAGCAAGAAGCTCGGCTTCGTGCGGTATGCCGCGAGCGACTCCAACGAGTTCTATCAGCCGGACAAGGATTACTCCGACGAGACGGCGCGGATCATCGATGACGAGATCAAGGCGGTTGTCGATGAGGCCTATGCCCAGGCCGAGCAGATCCTCACCGAGCGTTGGGATCAGGTTGTCGCTGTGGCTGAGGCCCTGCTCAAGCACGAGACGCTGACCGCTGAGGAGGTCTTCGCGCTGATTCGCGGCGAGAGCCTCAACAAGGTCTCGACGGGTGACCTGCTGGCCAGCGAGCGTCGCACGCCGCCGCCCTCGCCCGCGCCATCGGGCGATGAAGAGACGGACATGCCCCCCGGGGCCATGCCAAGCCCGGCATAGCCTCGCGCATATTCCGTTTGTTGAGCCTTGCCTTTCTGGCAACCGGCAAGGCTGGCACGTCCGCCTCGTGGTAGGCTGCGCGGCATGTCATTGCTGCCCCTGGTCGTGGTTGCCAAATTCGTGATGCTCTCGACGATGTTCGTGGCTGTTGGTCTGCCCGCGTCTCAAGCGGCTGCTCAGGACGAAGCGCCGGCGATGGACGTGCTCGTCTTCACGAAGACGGCGGGCTTTCGGCATGCGTCCATCGCCGACGGCGTCGGCGCTCTCAAGAAGCTCGCGGATGAGCATCGATTCCGTGTTGTCCACACCGAAGATGCTTCCATCATGAGCGATGACGGGCTCGCGCCGTTCGAGGTGGTGGTGTTTCTCTCCACGACTGGCGACATCCTGGATGAGGCGCAACAGGATGCCTTTGAGCGGTTCATCCAACGCGGTGGAGGGTTCGTCGGGATTCATGCTGCGAGCGATACCGAGTACAACTGGCCGTGGTATGGCAGGCTCGTCGGCGCGTACTTTGCGAGCCACCCGGAGATTCAGGACGCTGTGATCGATGTCGAGATCGGCGATCATCCCTCGACCGTGATGCTGCCCAAGCGCTGGCCGAGGCGCGATGAGTGGTACAACTTCCGCACCAATCCTCGCAACGACCCGTCGATCGAGGCGCGGATTCTCGCAACGCTTGATGAGAGCACGTACGCCGGCGGCACGATGGGCGATGATCATCCGATCATGTGGTACCACGAGTTCGACGGCGGTCGATCGTGGTACTTTGCGGGCGGGCACACCCGCGAGTCATTCAGTGAGCCGCTCGTGCTCGACTCGATTCTCGGCGGCATCCGCTGGGCGGCGGGCGAGGTCCGTGCACCCGATGAGATCAGCGATACGA
Organism: uncultured Phycisphaeraceae bacterium; assembly: GCA_964605165.1. Taxonomy (GTDB): domain Bacteria; phylum Planctomycetota; class Phycisphaerae; order Phycisphaerales; family UBA1924; genus OFTM382. The sequence continues at coordinate 3,892 of CAZSBR010000066.1, read as the reverse complement.
GCCCTGCCGAGGGCATCGGTGCAGCCGAGTAGGGCGGCGACGTTCAGATCCGATGGTCCTGCGCTTTGCGCGCCGGAACACCCAGCGCGGTCGTGTCTGCCGCCACGTCGCGTGCGACCACAGCACCGGCGCCGATGATGGCTCGATCGCCGATGGTCACGCCCGGCAGCACGATCGCTCCTGCGCCGATCCAGACATCTTCGCCGATGGTGATGGGTTTCCCAAGCTCGACGCCGCTGGCACGGGTTCTGGCGTCCATCGGGTGGGTGGCGGTGATGAGCTGCACACGCGGGCCGAGCATGGTGCGAGCACCGATCCTGATCTCGCACACATCGAGCAGGATGCAGTCGAAGTTCATGAAGACTCGGTCGGCCAGGTGGATGTGCCTGCCGTAGTCGACGCGGAGGGGGGGTTCGATCTCCACGCGTTCTCCTACGGAGCCGAGGAGATGCTCCAGCAGGAGCTGCCTGCCGGGCTGGTCCTCCGGCGAGCTTGCGTTGAAGCGCTGCACGAGCGTGCGGGCTTCGAGTCGCATCGCAGCGAGTTCCTCATCCGCCGGGGTGTACAGTTCGCCCGCAAGCATCCGCTGGTGCTGCGAGCGAGCCGATGGGTCTTGGGTCATGGCTGCGCTTTGCCCGCTTTGCTGGCGAGCTGTCTTGCCTGCGGCGTGGCGGGCTTGACGGTGACCTCCGCCTCGAGCTCCCGTGTTGTCTGCTCGATGGGGCTGGCCATGGTCAGTTGCTTGCTGCTCTGCATGTCCATCTCTTCGAACTTACGAAGCTGGGGCATGAGCATGCGGTCGGTCGAACCCACGAACTTGTTGTAGTGTCCGACAGCGTTGTTGAGGGCTTTACCGAGTTGGTTGACGTGCTCGAAGGCGGTGGCGGCGCGACGGTGGAGCTCTCGCCCGGCTTCGAGAAGCTCGTGGGCCTCTTCTGCGAGTCGGTGCTCGCGCCATCCGACGTGGACCGCGCGGAGCAGGCCGATGAGCGTGCTGGGGCTCGCGAGGATGACGCCGTTGGTCGCGGCGTGCTCGAGCAGTTCCGGCTGGCGGCTCAGGGCGGCATCGATGAAGTGATCGCCCGGGATGAACATGACGACGAACTCGGGAGAGCCGTCGTACTGGCTCCAGTAGCGCTTGGCCCCCAGCGCCTTGGCCTGCTTGGCGACGGTGGAGGCGAAGTGTGCAAGATGCCGCTCCTGTTCCTCGGCGTGGTCGGTCCGCGTGGCCTGCAGGTATGCATCGATGTTGCACTTGGCATCGACGACGATCTGTCGATCGTTGGGCAGATTGACGATCATGTCGGGGCGGAGCAGCCTGCCTTCAGCGTCGCGCGTCGAATGCTGTTCGGAGAAATCGCAGTAGTTGGCCAGGCCCGCGAGCTCAGCGACGCGTCGGAGCTGGATCTCGCCGTAGCCGCCGCGAACCTCGGGACGGGAGAGCGCGCGGGCAAGCTTTTGCGTTTCTTCACGGAGGTTGTCGCTCGACTGGGCAGACAGCGCGACGCGCTCGTCGAGCTTGAGCAGGCGCTCCTGTGTCTTGCCGAGTGTTTCGCTGATGGGTTTGAGGAGCTGGTTGAAGGACTCGCTGCGCTGCTTGTACTCGAGGCTTGATTTCTCTTCCTGGGCCTTGAGACGTTGATCGGCCTGCTTGATGAACTGATCGGTCGCCGCCTTGAGCGTGTCGCCCGCGAGGTTCTTGAAGACCTGCTGCGCGGACTCGTTGAGCTCTTTGAGCCGGTCGTTGAGCAGGCGTTCCCTCTCCTCATGGGCCAGCTGCATGGCGCGTTCTTGCTGCTGGTGCAGGGCGGTGGCCTTGTCCAGAGCCGCTGCAGCTTCGTGGGCCTGCTGCTGGAGGCTTGCGGCCCGCTGCTCGAGTTCCTTGAGGGATGCGGCCGCCATGGCGAGCTCGGCGCGGGCTGCGGCCTCGCCCTCGCGGGCAGCCTCGGCCTCGGCCTCTGCGGTGGCGGTGCGGCGGATCTGGTTGGTCTTGTCCCTCGCCAGAAGGAAGACCATCACCAGCGCCGCCAGGGCGAGCAGGGCGAGCAGTCCCGTGGCGATCAACATGCCTGTGTCCATGGTGCGACTTTACGGAGTGCGGGCCTCGCAAGCACGCACATTTCCGAACGAGTCCCGATCGAATCGCGGGCTCACCCCGGCTGGCGGTGGCTCTGGACGATCTCCATCGGGCCTGGAGCCAGATGCGAGTTCGTCTGCCAAATCGGCATCCGTGGGGTGTTGAACCACCCCGGCTGTCACGCCCAGAGGCCCGAAGACCCCCGAATCTGCTTCTCCCGGCCCCCGGCGTCACAGGCACGGCGCTTGCAACCGTGTTCTGCACGATGGTCCACGTGCAGCCTCATCAGGGCGGTTCAGACGCAGCGGGTCCCCCGGCCGGCGATCGGCTCGGGCTGCTGATCGGCTATGCCGGCTGGCGGGATGACTCCTGGGCTGACCGCCTGCCGACGCTGCTCGAGCCCATGGGCATCACGGCCTACCGGGCGACCAGTGGCCAGCAGGCATCGCAGATCATCAATGCATCACCCATCCATATCGCGGTCGTCGATCTGGGCCTCCCGCTGGAAGACCTGCCCCCCGGCCCCCCGCCGAGCGAGACCTCGCTCAAAGAGGGCGGACCGCGGCTGCTCGAGATGCTCCGCCGGCTGAGCCAGCCGCCGCACACCGTGGTCATCAAGCGCAGGCGCGGGGCCCGGGATGAGCAGCGGGAGGTCGCGGCGGCGTTGAGGCTCGGCGCGTTCGCTGTGATCGACCCGCCCGGTCCCGCTGAGGCGAAGGCGAGCACCACGCCGAGGACGGGCGAACTCGAGGTGATGCTCGAGGTGCTGCGTCGGATTCTGTACAGGCATTACCAGGGGCGCTGGCCCCAGGCTGGTGGGGGCGTTCCCCCCGGCGTGATGTGAGAGTTGACTTGAGCCAACCGGTCTGGGCAAGCGTGGCCCACGCCGAGAGCAAAGTGTGCTGAACCAACGCGGGCAAGCTCCCGCGGCGAGAGAAAGGAACGCAGAGATATGGCGACCAAGACCAAGAGCAAGCCCAAAGCCACCACCGACATCCGCCCCCTGCACGACAAGATCATCGTCCGCCGCGATGAGGCGGCCGATCGCACCGAGGCGGGCATCTACATCCCCGAGGCGGGCAAGGAGCGCCCCAAGACCGGTGTCGTGCTCGCGGTCGGTGATGGCCAGCTCAACACCGAGACCGGCGAGCGCATCCCGCTGACCGTCGAGAAGGGCCAGCGCGTCATCTTCACGAGCTACGCCGGCACCGAGATCAAGATCGATGACGAAGAGCTGCTCATCATGAGCGAGAGCGACATCCTCGGCATCGTGGAGTAAGCGCTTCGATTCCGGCTGCTCCCGCAGCCCTTTGCCACTTGACTCGTCACCAACGCCAGGATCGCTTCATGACTCCCAACCAACTCCGACAAGCCCTGAGCAACCTCAACGGCGAGCGCGACGTCGTCTTCTACTTCGAGGGCGTTGATGAATGCCTCGTCCCCCGGGCCATGCTCATCCCGGACGAGGAGGACCACCTGGTCAAGCTCACCGACGGCCGGCATGAGTACTGCATCGATGCAGAGCGCGTCGCGTGGGTGAGGATCGGCTGAGTCAGACGAGAGAGAGACACGCCCCGCTGGGCGAGAGAGATGGAGAGCGGCAAAGGGCCGATGGCCCGCACCGCACAGAGAACCAAGAACGATTCCGATTTCAGAACGGAGATAGAAATGGCAGCCAAGCAGATTGCATTCAACACCGATGCGCGTGAGCGCATTCTCAAGGGCGTTCAGAAACTCGCCCACGCCGTCAAGGTCACCCTCGGCCCGTCCGGCCGCGTGGTCGTCCTCGAGAAGTCCTTCGGTGCCCCGACCGTC
>CAZSBR010000065.1:0-12014 GCA_964605165.1 uncultured Phycisphaeraceae bacterium | reverse complement strand
AGGGCAAGATCCTCGGCCAGATCCCCGGCTTCTACCACCTCTCGTGCGGCGAGGTCTTCCGCACGCTGGACATCAACAGCGAACTGGGCAAGACCTTCCGGCACTACAGCAGCCGAGGCGAATTGGTCCCCGACGAGGTCACCGTCGAGATGTGGGCCAACAACATCCATGCCCAGACCACGCTGAGCATCTACAAGCCTCACGATGATCTGCTCATTCTCGATGGCATCCCGCGGAACGTGAACCAGGCGAAGCTCATGGATGACTACATCGATGTGCTCGAGGTCATCCACCTCGTCTGCCGAGACCAGAACAAGATGATCGAGCGGCTGCAGCGCCGGGCAGTAAAGGAAAACCGCGCTGACGATGCGCAGAAGGATGTGATCCTTCGTCGCTGGGAGATCTACAAGCAAGAGACCCAGCCCGTCCTCGACTTCTACTCGCCCGACATCATTCGCGAGGTCGATGCTGTGGGTTCACCCGCGAGCGTCCTGCAGCACGTGCTCGAAGCGCTGGTTCCGGTGCAGGAAGCACACTTCAGCAACCCGATTGATGGATCCCCCACCGGCTGATTGCAGCCTCGGGGGGTTGGAGCCATACGCTCGGTCAATGATCAGAGCGTTTACACTCATCGAACTGCTGGTCGTCATCGCGATCATTGCGGTGCTGATCGGTCTGCTGCTGCCCGCACTCGGCAGAGCCCGGCAGGCGGCCCAGGTCACCGTCTGCAGCGCACGCCTGCAGCAACTCGGACAGGCCACCACCGCCTACCTCAATGACTTCGACGAACACATGCCGCAGGCTCTCAGCGGGCCTGCGTGGGGCAGCCGCGTGGTCGGCTCGCTCTTCGGCGGTAAGGCCGGCCAACTGCCCTTTCTGGACATCGACACCTGCGGCGTCAACTGCCGACCACTGAACAGCTACGTCGGCATCGAACTGCCAGGTGCAAACGAAGCTGCAACGCCGGTCGAACTCGAGGCCTTTGAGTCGCCCGTCGATCGCGGCGCTGGCAACACCGGCGTGCCGGGCTTTCAGCGCGCCGAGTCCATGTACGACCTCGTGGGCTCGAGCTATACGCTCAACGACCATGCGCCCGACAGTGACCCCGCGTTCGAACTCTTCCCGACGCTCGTGCCGCCCAACGGCGGACGCATGCCCCCGGTCCATCAGCCTTCGTTGACGTGGGTGATCGGCACACACCCGATCTATGCCTTTGACAACGACCAACAGCGCGAGCACTTCTGGACCGACCAGCGGGTTGAGGAAGCCAACCTCGTGTTCCTCGATGGCCACGTCGAGACGCGGCTCGAGGTTGCAGGCCAGCAACCGACGACAGCGGACTACACGTTTCTGCCTCAGCCCGACTGGCTCTCAAGGCTCGGGTCGGCGAGGCTTGGCACCCCCTAGCCGCGATGTCGCCGACTAGCGCCGCCGCGATCCGCCGCGGACGGCTGTGCGGCTGGCATCAAAACGCAACGTCTGTGCGCCCGCAACAGGTGCCTGTGGCTGAACGAACCAGCCCCACAGCGAGGGCGCGTTGTAGTACACGGCGCTCGTCTTGGCCGGGACGTACTGGAATGCGATCGGGATGACCTCGTCGAGGTCCGGGTGAGAGCCGAAGTAACGCGCCGGCCTCTCGAGGTATCGCGGCGGCATGCGGCTGGACCGCTCGCGCATCGCGACCACGTCCACCGGCACCCAGCCGAGCGTGCCGTTGGCCTCGTCGTAGAGACAGAATTCGACCCATGACCGGATCTCGGCATCACCGTCGGCGTCGTCGTAGAACGTCTTGCCGTCGTTGGCCGCGTTGACGTCGTAGCCAATGACCACGCGAGCGGGCAGCCCGACGCGGCGATACATGGCGACGAGCAGGTTGGTCATGTCAAAGGGTGAACCCCGGCCATTCTGAGCGGTCGTCTCAGGTGCCTGGAGCTCAAAGCCAGCCATGAGCGTGCGCCGGCCATCAAAGACGAGGCCGTTACCGCTGGGCTGAATGCTCTCTGACACGTTGCCCGCGATCCACTTGGCAAGCACCACTGGCTTGAGGGATCTGGGATCGTTGCCCTCGAGCCACTTGTCGAGCAGGGCATCCATCTCGCTGGTGCGGTAGGCACGGTTGGTTCTGCCCGGTTCATACTCGATGAAAGGCTCATCGACGAGGGCTGCCCTTGCTGCCTCGGGCCAGGGGCCCTTGGGCCATTCAACTTCGGAGGCTGCGGCCTCATCGAAGCGAACCTCAGCCGCCTCAACGGGCACCTCGAGCTGCAGATCCACTTGCCGCACGTTGCGGAACCCGGACTGGTCAGGACGGGCCACCAGCCACTGCGCACGCCATGTGCCGCCCGGCAGCAGTTCACCGTCAAGCCCTCGGTTGATGAAGGCCAGGTCTTGCGGCACAGGCTGGTCATTGACGCGCACCTGGCCTTCGATCGCCGGCACCTCGCCGCTCTCCGTCTCCTTCATGCGCACGGAAGCGGACGAAGTCTCCGGGACGATGGGGAAGAGCACCGTCGCCGAAGTGAAGTCCATCGGCACGATCGTCAGTTCGCGCGTGTCCTGAGGACTTCGAGGGGCATCCTGGTATGCAGTGATCAGGACCTCTGCCCGAAAGGTCCAAGGCTTGACGTTGGTGCGTGTGATGTAAGGGGAGGGCTCGAGAACGGGCTCTGGCGTCTTATCAGCCTGTTGCTCGGCGGCGGCCTCATCCGCGGGCGCTGCGTCCGCCGGATCAGCCGAGGCGGGGGCGGACGGCGCAGGCTGGGCGGGCTGTTGAGGCTGAGCGGGCTGCCGCGGACGAACGCGCTGGGCCTCAGCGGGCGTGACAACGCCTGCCATGACGAGCAAGGCCGCGAGCGCACAACTCCAGATCACCAGCGAATGCGAACGGCTCGCAGATTGGGCGCGGCTGCGGGCGAGTGCGGCGTGCTTCGAACTGTTGGTGCGCATCATGGGATACCTCTTGCGACTCGGAGCTTCACTTCTTGCGGAGCGGATGCTGCCTGCACCTCGCGTGGATCTCCACGCGCGACCGACTTCGTCGGTGTCAGGCCCGGAGGCTGGCCAGCCCATCGCGAGCCAGCCCGCTCACCCCCGCGCTTTGGCCCGGGAGACCCATCGAGGGCACCCACCCGACCGCGACAGCCTACCACAAGCTCCTACGCTGGTGGCAGGAGATGTGTTTCAGAAGCCGGCTCTCAACGCCAACAGAGCCTGCTCAGCGCCTCGACACCGGGCATCGGTTTGGCGGATGACCCAACACGCGGCTCCCGCTGCCCAGTTCACCAGGAGAATCCACCCCATGACGCAGCCCGCTCACCGCACCGAGAAAGACTCCATGGGCGAGATGCAGGTGCCAGCATCGGCCCTCTACGGCGCCTCGACCCAGCGTGCTGTACTCAACTTTCCCGTCTCCGGCCGGCCGGTGCCCATGCCGATCATCCGGGCCTACGCGATGCTCAAGGCCGCGTGCGCGCAGGTCAACGCCGATCTCGATCGACTCGACCGCGAGCGAGCCGATGCGATCACCGCTGCGTGCAACCAGATCGAGAGCGGGCTCAGCGACCACGGCGGTCTGGCAACTCAGTTCCCCGTCGATATCTACCAGACGGGCTCAGGCACGAGCACAAACATGAACGCCAACGAGGTCATCGCCAACCTCGTCTGCCTTGCTCGAGGTGAAGCCATCGGCTCAAGCAAGAACGCGGCATACCTGGAGGCGGGCGGCGTTCACCCCAACGACCATGTCAACATGGGTCAGTCGAGCAACGACACCTTCCCGACTGCGATGCATGTGGCAGCGGGTATCGAGATCCGGGATCTGTTGATTCCAGCGCTCAAGGCGCTGGAATCGGCCCTGCGCAGCAAGGCTCAGGAGTGGGACGCCGTCGTCAAGATCGGGCGAACGCACCTGCAGGACGCCACCCCGATCCGCGTCGGGCAGGAGTTTGCGGGCTTTGCGAGGCAGATCGAACTGGCTGTGGAGCGCAGCGAGCGCGCCATTGAGGCCCTGAGCGAACTGGCCATCGGGGGCACTGCGGTCGGCACCGGGATCAACACGCATCCCAAGTTCGGATCGATGGTCTGCGATCGCCTCAGCAAGCGGACCGGCATCGCCTTCCGCGAAGCGGCGGATCACTGCGAAGCGCAGCACGCCAAGGACGGCTTTGTCGAGGCATCCGGGCTTATGCGCACGATCGCGGTCAGCCTCTCCAAGGTGGCCAGCGATGTGAGGCTGCTTTCGTGCGGGCCCCGCTGCGGCATCGGGGAGTTGAGCCTGCCAGCCGTCCAGCCGGGCAGTTCGATCATGCCGGGCAAGGTCAATCCGGTCATCTGCGAGTCCGTCATGATGGTGTGCTGCCAGGTGCAGGGCAACGACCAGGCGGTGGCTCTGGGCGGCATGGGCGGGATCGGCAGCCTGCTCGATCTGAATGTCGCGATGCCCATGATGGCAGCCAACCTGTTGCAGTCCATCGAGTTGCTCGCCAATGCGAGCGTGATGTTCCGCGTCAGCGCGATCGAAGACCTTGCGGTCAACGAAGATCGCTGCGCCGAGCTGATTGAGGGCAGCCTCGCGATGTGTACGAGCCTCGCGCCAGTCATCGGCTACGACAAGGCGGCGGCGCTCGCCAAGGAAGCCTTCGCCACGGGCAAGGCCGTGCGCCAAGTGGCCCGTGACCAGCAGGTGCTCGATGATGCGGAACTCGATCGACTGCTCAACCCCGATGCAATGACCAGGCCCGATCCCGCCTGAAGCCCCTCCCCGGAGGGCATAATACGGGCGTTCTTGATGTACCCATGCGTGTGCCGGTTTCGCCCCGTGCGCACAGGAAGGCAGCCCCATGCATGCGAAACTCCGATCGGCAGATGGGCCTCTGATGGAATCCTGCGAGCCGAGGATGCTGCTGAGCAGTTCCTTTGCGAGCTTCGGCATCGTGGCGGCCCCGGCCATCGGCGGCGGGCTCGGTGTCGAGACATGGAACACCGAAGGTGACATCAGCGACTCGGGCGAGATCAGCAATGCGAGGGTGTGGGTCGATGGTGCGGGCGGCCGCCGATCGGACAACGACGGGCTGTGGTATGACCGCATCCAGAAGCTCGATGGCGACAGCAGGGTTCAGCGCGATCCCAATGACGCGTTCTTCTCAAGCGATCCGCTCGAGACCAACGGCACGCAGTTCCTGTTCAGCGATGGCTACCCCGCCGGCTGGTGGTTCTCCGAGAACACGCCAAGCTCAGAGGAGGCCGAGGTCTTTGTCGAGGTCACCCAGGATCCGAATCAGCGGGACTTCGACGGCAACTACCGCTTCAGTGTGATCGGCTACGACTTCTCGGATGGCGACTTCTTCAGCGTGACCGGCACCGTGGAGATTGATGCTGGAGACGACCAGGCACGGTGGGACGAGGAACTCGGGCTCATGCCACGCGTCCGAACCAACCTTGACGGCATGAGCGGCGACGCGCTGGTCGGCGAAGATGGCGAGCGGTTCTACCTCAGCACGGATGGCAGGACCATCATCTTCGCTGATCTGGACACCGACGACGGAGCGGTGTACATCGGCGTGGGCACGAAGGAAGCTTCGGTCAGCTCAGAGCAACTCGTCGGCGGATACAACTGGGTCAGCGGCACGACCGGCAACGGCGGCTTTGACCTCTCGCAGTTCCGCCTCGATCTCTTCGGCGACAACGAGTACAAGCTCTTCAACCTCGATGACTGGGACAGCGGCATCTTTGAAGAGCTGTCCGAGGGCGACTGGGATGTGGATGGTTCTCGGCTCACGCTCGATGAGGATGGAACCGGCCTTGAGCTTCGCTTCCGCATCGGAGATGACGGCCTGACGCTCATTCCCGAGCGTTCCAACAGGATTACTGGCTCTGACCCGATCTTCGGGCTGGCGGTGCGCGATCTGGCGACGCTGCCCGACGGCAACCCCAACTTGCCTCAGGACGATGTCATCTTCAGCGTGCCCGGGCCGGTCGAGTTTGATCGCCCGGGCGTGTATCAGCTCGAGACCGACAACATCTGGTACTCGATTGACCTGCTGAGACTTGCGGGCGGTCCGACGATCACCGGCGAGGTGGAGAGCTGGGTGGACATAGAGCGGCTGACGAGCACCGCGGTGGCGGTGACCGATCAGGGGCTCTCGCTGTACACCGAGAACCCGGATGATTCGTGGTCGGTGCGTGTGCTGACCAGCGAGATTCCGGGCGCTATCGGCATCACAAGCGAGCTCGAGGTGATGCTGGATACCGCGGGTCTGGCGCATGTGACCGGGTTGAGCGCGTCGGGCGAGGTGCTGCACTACTTCCAGAACGGCGCCACCAACCCTGATGGGTCCGCGGCGTGGGCCTTTGAGAACATCTCGGCTGAAGATCTCACGCCCAACGGGCTGTCGACACCCGCGTTCACGGGTCTCGTCAGCTATGCGACCAGTTGGGGCGGGCTGAACATCGCCGGGCTGGACAGCAACGGCTCAATCTGGTCTGTGTGGACAGCGCCCTCACTCAATGGGCTCTGGACCGCCAGCGATCTGACGACGGCGTACGGCGCCGAGCCTCTGGCAGGCGGCTTGACGGTCTACCTGACCTCGTGGCAGGGCATCAACATCGCGGGCATGGATGCGGGCGGCGAATTGCAGGTCACGTGGTGGGTGCCTTCCTTCGAGGGCACCTGGGCCCAGAGCAGTCTGACGGAGTTGAGCGGCGGGCCGAGCCTCGAGCCCTCCACCGTGACGAGCTACGTCTCGAGTTGGGACGGCCTGAACGTGGCTGGGATTGATCCCGCCACGGGTGAGTTGACGGTCTACTGGTGGTCTCCCGAACGCACCGAGGCTGGTTGGGCGGTGACTTCGCTTTCCGACGTGCTGCCCAATGGCTCACCGGCAGTGGTATCGGGGCCTCTGGATGGCATTGCTGCCCGTGATGGCAGTCTGAACGTCTTTGGCCGCGGCGCGAGCAACGAGTTCATCCGCGTGTTCTGGACGCCTGCGGGCGGGGTGTGGACGGCCGAGAATCTGTCGAGCTCCGCCGTGGCACGCTAGGTCTGCATCCGGCTGAGGCCGGGTCCGAACGCTACAGTGTGCCGAGAGAGATTCCTGTCCAACGGGAATCTACCTCACCGGTGGCGGGGCCATGGTGTGCTGCTGGAGCACACCGAGCCTGGCTCAGAGCTTCGAGTAAGGAAGCGTTCGTGGCGGAGTCTCATGCTGACCTTGTGAGCCCGGCAGCCTCAGTGGCTGCAGACTGCGACGCGAGAGGCTCGAGAGCGTTCTCGGATCTCATTGCCACGACCAAGCCCGGCATCACGCGGATGGTGACCATCACAGCGGTTGTCGGCCTGGCTCTGGGCGTTGTGTACGGAGCGCTCGGGAGCGGGCTTGCGCCGGCGATGGTGCTCCTGCAGATGGTCGCCGCCGTGATCTTCGGCACAGCACTGGCTGCGGGCGGCGCCAACGCTGTCAATCAGTGGATGGAGCGTGAGCCCGACGCGTGCATGACGCGGACGGAGAATCGGCCGCTGCCCGCTGGCCGGCTGAGCCCGCTGCTGGTGCTGACCTGGGGTGTAAGTCTCGCGATCGTTGGGTGTCTGCTGCTGCTCTGGTTGTCGGGCCCGGCGCCAGCATTGCTCGCAGGGATCTGCGCAGTGGTGTACACCGCGGCGTATACCCCGTCGAAGAAATACACGTCGCTCTCAACACTTCTGGGCACGATTCCGGGAGCTTTACCGCCCATGATCGGCTGGTCGGCGGCCACCGGCGGTTCGTGGGCGAGCCTGCTTGGCGGCGCATCGCTGGGGGGCTGGACGCTGGTCGCCCTGATGACCGTGTGGCAGGTGCCCCACTTCCTCGCGATCGCCTGGATGTATCGAGACGATTACTCGCGGGCGCGCTTCCGCGTTCTTTCGGTTGCGGATCCTCAGGGCCGCCGGACCATGCCCACGATCTGGTGGACGACGCTGCTGATGCTGGGCGTGACGCTCGCACCGATCGCAACCATGCCAGACCTGACCGGTTGGCTGTACGGATCGATCGCAGTGGTTTCGGGCGCGGCGGTGCTGTGGCTGGCTCTTCGCCTGCTGGGCGAGCGCACGGACGGGGCAGCGCGGCGCGTCTTCTTCGCCTCGATCATCCACCTGCCGGTGCTGCTGCTCGCTCTGGTTGCAGACGCGGTCTTTCACCTGTTTGTCGCCTGAGGCCAGCGGCCTAGCCTTGGGACTGGTTGGGTGGAGCGGTTCACCAGCGTTGTGCCTTTGCAAGAACGGGCGGAGTCTCATGCCACGAAGCTTCACAGTCTTGATCATCGTCACCATGCTGTTCCTCGGTGCTTCGGTCATCGCTCTGTTCACGCTGATGGGGCTCCGCGCCAGCGAGAAGCAGAGCACGGACACAGACCTCGCGGGCACGGTACAGATCGAACGCACGGTCAAGGCGTTTGATACCAACCGTCCGCTCGCTCCAAGCCCCCTGCTCGACGGCGCGGCCCTGCTCGTGCCGGAGTTTGAGCTTGTTGATCAGGACGGCTCGAGCGTCGACCAACGGGTATTTGAAGACGAAGTCACGGTCATGGCCTTTGTCTTCACGCATTGCCAGTTGGCATGTCCCATCATCACGGGCCGTATGTTCGGTGTCTATCAAAAGGCCGAGGGACTCGATACACAGTTCATCAGCATCACCGTCGATCCCGAGCGGGATACACCCGAGAGGCTTCGGCAGTATGCCGGTAGCTTTGGCATCGACCACGCCCGCTGGCGGTTCCTGACCGGTGACTACGACACCGTCGAGCGCATCGCCACGGCGGGGATGAAGTTCGCCATCGCGGAAGATCCCGACGACAACAACATCATCCAGCTTCCCGATGGCTCAACCATGCGGAACATCCAGCACCCAACCAAGCTGATGCTCATCGGACCCGACCGCAGCGTCATCGGGATCTACGACCCCTATCTGCAGGATGACCTCGATCTCCTTGCCTCTCGCCTGCGCGCCATTCAGCGCACCAACAGCCGAGGCTGACCCGCTTGATGCGTTGCGTTCGGGCCGACTCGAGCCATCTCGGTGAACAGAGTCACTTCGGCGAACAGAGATTGATGCCCCGTTGCTGCAGACTCGACGCAACCCGGCTGGCTATCCGCACGGCATTTGGCGTATCCGCATGGATGCAGAGCGTGTCGGCCGCGAGTGAAACCACCTCTCCAGTCTCACAGCGAATCGACCCGGAGAGAGCGATGGCGCACGCCTGGTCGGCCGCTTGGCGTTCATCTGTGATGAGTGCATCCGGCTCGTTTCGGGGTCGCAGCGAGCCATCGGGCCTGTAGATCCGGTCGGCGAAAGCCTCGCTGAGGACGGTCCCGCCCCAATCGCCCCACCAGGCGACAGCGTTGGATCCCGCCAGCCCGATGAGCCGCAGATCTACCGACACATCCATGCAAGCCTGATGCACCGCTCGGGCAATAGACTCATCCATGGAGGCTGCGTGGTAGAGCGCACCGTGCGGCTTGCAGTGAACAATGGAGACCCCCTCCTCCCTCGCTAGGTCGAGCAGGGCTGTGAGTTGTGCGCGAATCGACGCACGGAGTTCTGAAGGACGCAGCCTCATGGGAACGCGGCCAAAGCCGGCTCGATCGGGATACGAAGGATGCGCGCCGATCGCGAGGCTTTGCTCCGCTGCCCTTCGAATTGTCTTGCGCATGGAGTGGTCATCTCCCGCGTGTCCGCCGCAGGCGATGTTGACCGACGTGACGAAGGACATGACGGCCATTTCCCTTTCAATGTCGTGTGGCTCCGTGCCCTCACCGACATCGGCATTGAGATCAATGGTGATGGGAGCATCGTGCTGCATCAGGTTTCTCGGGGCCTGGTCCATGTGGGCAGGAGCGCATCCAGCCGACTCTGTTGCTCGGCTGCCAGTCGGCGGGCATCAGCCAGTGTGATCCACTGAAAGCGAACCCAATCACGCGGCCGAAGCGCTGCCACCGCGCCGAGGTCGGCCTCGATGACACATGCGAACATCGGGTAGCCCCCGGTGGTCGGACGATCACACCCGAGGATGATGGGCTGGCCATCACCGGCGATCTGAATACCGCCGGTGACGGTCGGTTCTGAATCGAGCGATGCCCCCGCTTCCGGCAACGCAACAGCCGGTCCGGTGAGTCGCACCCCGATGCGACTGGACTGTTCCAGCACTCTGAACGGCCCGGACGTGAACTGAGCGGCTGAAGCCGATGGGAACTGATCGGCGCTCAAGGAGGACACGATTCTGATGGTCGAGCGATCGACCTGCGCGCGGAGCCACCCCTGAAGTTCCGGCGGAACCGCGACAGGCGGGCGTACACCGTCTCCGAGCGGGACCGCATCATCACGGCGCAGCGCCCTGCCGTGATGGCCACCGAGGCCTCCGGTTGTGTATGTCGACCTGCTGCCCAGCACTTCGGGCACTGCAAGCCCCCCGGAGATGCACAGGTACGCGCGAGCCGCTCCCTCAAGGGGCCCGATCTTCACCCTCTCGCCTCGCGCTACACGCACCGGCTCACACCAGGCAATACGCCGATCGCCGCCGACTCCTGCGATGCAGGCCTCGGGAGCGTCCGCTCCGGTCAGGCATATCCATGCGTCACGATCGGGCGTCACCGTTGGACCCTGAAGCGTGCACTCCAGTGCGGCTTCGGTCTCCGCGTTACCAAGGAGTCGGTTGCCGATCACGAGCGCAGTCGCGTCGAATGCGCCCGATGGCGGAACGCCCAAGGCAGTGTACCCCGATCGGCCGCGGTCTTGAACCGTCGTGAACAGGCCCGGATCAATGACACGCAGCACCGCCATCAATCACCCTCGATCGCGGCAAACTCATCTCGGCCGATGCGTCGAAACTGGACGCGATCGCCCGGCGACAACAGTGTCGGCGGGTCCTTCGCCGGGTCGAACAGGCGCAGAGGCGTTGCGCCGATCAACCGCCAGCCACCCGGAGTCGCTTGCGGATAGATGCATGTTCGCGGCCCTGCGATGCCGACGCTCCCGGCTCGAACGCGCGGCCGCGGCGTATTGAGACGCGGCAGGTGCAACGCCTCGGCCAGTCCATCGATGTACGCAAAGCCCGGCGAGAAGCCGAGCATCCTGACCGTGTACACGCCCGAGAGATGAAGCTCGATCGCTGCATCCATCGCCAGCCCGGCATGCTCTGCAACCTCTGGCAGATCGGGTGCTAGCTCGCCATCGGTGCAGATCGGAATCTCGACCACACGTCCGTGTCCCTCGATCGCGCTGAGATCGAGGCTTGCCAGGTGCGACCGGATCCGGTCGAGCGTGACTTGTGGGTCCGCCTGCCGAGCGATTCGGACCTGCACGGTGCATGCCCCCACGGTGACCTCGGCCACGCCGTCGATCGGCGTGTTGCACAACGCGTGGTAGCAGCCGAGAGCACCCCCGTCTGGCGCCGCCAGGTGAACAGACCGCTCGCTGGCCCATGTAGACTGAACTTCCACCACAACTCAAGAGTAACAACCCACAGGAGATCGAAGTATGCGAGGCGCTGCCTCACTCGATCTCTTGCACCGAACCTCTTCGACGAGGTACTTAGATTCATCCAGAAAACGGGCTTGCGCTGTCCATCCGACTATCGACAGCACGGCACATCGCAGCCGCAACCCGGTCGATGACAGACTGGGGGCAGCGTGGGTAAACATTTTGCATGGCGACCCTCAAGGCCTGACTAGACGCCTGGCTCGATGCCCTCAGCCCGCTACTGCCTGCTGGAGGCTGGTGGTTCAAGCACGAGGACGCCCGGGTTTGATCTTGAAGGACTCTCAGAGTGTGCCGCCGGAGCCATCGCTTCCGCTGCTTCATGGGCGTCTTGAATCCCCGCGTTTCCGCTCCGCTAGACGTGCCTGAGCTTCGCAGAGCAGCATGCCCAGTGAATCAACGCCGCCGAGCATCGGCAGTCGTGTCGCCGGTGCCTGGATGCAGGCTCGACGATGCGCAGCGTCATCGGCTTTGCACCGTCGCAAGGGTGCCGACTGCCGCTTTGAG
>CAZSBR010000064.1:0-12179 GCA_964605165.1 uncultured Phycisphaeraceae bacterium | reverse complement strand
GGGTATGCTTGGGCTTGAGTAGGTAGGCTTTTTGTTAGGAGGCTCAGATGCTGCGAACCTTGACGAAGCCGGGTTTGGCGTCACAGCAGGCTGGGCTGGGTGATGGGCTGGGTGATGGCATGAGCGTCGCTGCCGATGCGAACGCGCAGGCGTTCGCGGAGCTTGCACGGGGTGCGGAGGACCTGTATCGCGACTGGCGCGAGGTCTTCTCGGACGAGTCCGGGCAGGCGACGACGGAGACGTTGTTGCTTCTTGGTGCGGTGGTGATACCGCTTGCTGGCGGTGCGTATATGTGGATTGATATCACGCGCCATTTGTTCAGCAGAAACGCGAAGTATCTGGCCCTTCCATTTCCGTGATTCCGTTGTTTTCGTGGGTTGCGAGCGAGCTGTTTGCGACCTGCGGGAGAGTGAAAGGCACGCGGCTTCAAGCCGGCGGCGCCGGGCCGAGCGACGTGACGCGACGGCCTTTGGGTAACCAGAGTTGGACTTGAATCAAGAGGATTATGTGATGCTGAGCAAAATGAAGTCGTTTGCGATGGAACTGCACGAGGATGAGGCCGGCCCGAACACGGTCGAGTGGGTGCTGCTGATCATGGTGGCGCTGATCCTTCTGGTTGTGATCGTGTCGGCAGCGAGCTGGGCTGTGGACAAGATGAACGAGGCTGCTGCACAGGTCAACGATGACGACGTGAGCGACTTCGACGATTCGAACTGAGTGTGAATCACGCCTGCTGCGGGCCTAGCGGCCCGCGGCGGTCTTTCCCGGGCACCTCGTTTGCCGGCACGTTGGAGCTGGCGGCGACCTGGCGGGGTGCCTCAACAACAAACCCGAGAGCGGGCACCAGCCGGCGCTGAACACTTTTGCGGAACTGCTGCGAGGGCGTTCGTGCAAGCGACGGGTTGTGGTATGCTCGCGCCTGCGTTGGCGAGGTGTGGGATGAGCGCTTTTGGAGTTGGCATGACGAGCGGACAGAACAGCCCAGGGCCGCTTGAGGCAAGCGATCTCGCGACCGCTGAGGCGGTCGACAAGCCAGGGGCTGGCGGCGCTGTGGACGAGCGTGCAGAAGCAGAGAGCTCGGTGTCGATTGAGGCTGAGGTGGAAGTGACTGCTGGCCGAGCGAGCGGGGCGGCGGGCAAGTCGCAAACGGAGCTTGAGCGCGAGGCGTTGTGGCCGACGTACTGGGCGATTGGCGTGGCGCTGGCGGCGATTGCAGCGACGGCGACGATGATCGTTTCTGATCGCGCGGGCGTGGCGATGGACGGCACGTTCATGCTGGCGCTTGCGTTTTTGACGTGTCTTGCTGCGGCGTTGTGTGATTCTGCGACTCGGCGCATTCCCAATGTGCTGACGTATCCGGCGCTGCTGATCGCGCTTGCGATCAACTTGGCGATCGTGCCTTTGGTCGGTGCGTTGTCGCCCGCGGCGGAGGCGTGGTTTGGCGCGCCGATGATCGATGAGGCGCTGCTCGGGTTTGTGGGATGTGCAGCGATCGGCGTGATCAGTTTCATGTTCCGGGGCCTTGGCGGTGGAGATGTGAAGTTGATCGCGGCCATCGGCGCGATGCTGGGGTTTCCCGAGGTGGGCGGCGTGTTGTTCAACGCGTTGGTGTTTGCCTCGGTGATCGGGCTTGCCAACCTGGCGTTCAAGGGGCACCTTGTTCGGCGGGTGCAGGCGATGAGCATGGCGTTCCAGGTGAACTTGGCGCTGCGGAAGAAGGCGGTGGATGCGTATCCGTTTGGCAAGACGGAGGCGCCGTTTGGCGTGGCGTTGCTGCTTGGCTTGATCAGTGCTCAGTGGCTGCCGTTCTATGTGCCGCTGCTGAACTGGCTGGCCCCGGGGATCGGGCCGACGGGCGGGTGAGTGGCATGGCAGGGGACCGGATGTTGCGTTGACGCCGACGAAGGTGTCAGAGGGAGCTTCAGGTGCATGCACAGATGAGAGCGTGGCAGGCGCGCTGGGCACCGGATGCTGCGGTTGCCCTGTTGATTGTGGGATCGATCGCGGCGTTTCACGGTCGGTACATGATCGCGGAGCGTTTTTCGTTTGATGCCAAGGATGTGTTTGAGGTCACGCTGTGGCTTGCGTTCATCATTTCGATTCTTGGGTGCGGGCGCGTGGTGTATCGGCTTGCGCAGCATGCGCATCGGCGGAGGCAGCGGTATCGCGCCTCGCTGCGGGACGATGACACGGGTTCGCTGTCGATCGAGTTTTTGCTGACCTTCCCGTGGATGTACATCATGTTCGGGATGGTGATCCAGTGGGGCTTGATTGCCCGCGCGAAGATCATCGTGGATTACGCGGCGTATCGGGCGGCTCGATCGGCGGTGACGCAGGTCGAATCCAAGACGTGGCTTGATGGTTCGTTTGTGTCGCTCTACTCGCTCAATCTGTTCGAGCCCGATGACATTCCGCCCGAGCGTGCTCGTCGGGTAACGGAGTCGGCGGCGTTGATCCTGGCTCAGCTTTCGCCCAAGCACGATTCGTTTGGTCGCGGCGAGTGGGACACGATGGGGTATGGCTCGACGCGTTCGGCAGCGGTGGCGATGGCCGAGACTGGCATTCAGCGCTGGCCTTACCGGATGAAGACGGATGCGTATGAGTTGCGTGCGCACTGGGCGCTGAGCGAGCTTCGGCGCGACCAGTTGGGTGGGCAGGGCCTGCAGCTTGATCTTGAGTTGTCGCCGTTGTTGAACGTGGACTTCAGCCAGTTTGGCTATGCGGCGGGGAACTACTTTGATGTGCTCGAGGACCTGATTAACGAGTATGCAGAAGCGCTGAACATGAGCAACCCGCTCGGTAGTTCTGACGGCCGGTATTGCTGGACGATTGACTTCTTCTTCTTTGAGGAGACGTTCTGCGTCAACCTGGGTGGCAACACGGGCGACGTGATGAGCGCGCTGGGCTTGCCGAGCCCGCAGGACATGGCCGACG
Source organism: uncultured Phycisphaeraceae bacterium (assembly GCA_964605165.1). Taxonomy (GTDB): domain Bacteria; phylum Planctomycetota; class Phycisphaerae; order Phycisphaerales; family UBA1924; genus OFTM382. Next base: position 9,245 of record CAZSBR010000064.1, on the reverse strand, counting down.
ACTTGATTCAGGAGATTCTGCAGCCGGCGCGGGATGCGATCATGACTCCGATCATGGATGCGGTGACGCGGCTTGATGAGACGTTTGAGGAGATGGATCCTGGCAACCCGTTGATTCCTCGCGAGGCTCGTGTGCAGATTCGTTATCCGTACAAGCTTCGTGTGCCTCTGGTGGCGGGGCTTGTGCATCCGTTTACGGAGGATCGCTCGGGGCATCGGGGGCGGTTCATTCAGGTCGAGGCGGATGTGTCGCTTCAGACGACGGGCGGACGAGCGGGCAACCCGTTGACGCTGATTGCGGGCTCGCCGGTGCCTTGATGCGTGGCGAGGTCGAGGAGCGGCGTGTGGAAGTGAAGCGGGCGAGTCCTGAAGAGAGTGGCTGGCGATTGAGAGCGAGCAAAGCATGACGACGATGCAGGCACAGAAGGCGGCACTTCGCGAAGCGCGCGCATCGGACTGGCCCTCGAGCAGCCCGACGATCGACACGCCGGCGTTTGTGCGGCGGCTGCACCGCGAGGAGCGTGGGAACATCTGGGTGCTGCTCATGATGTTCTACATCTGGGTGATCCTGGCCTCGATCGGCTTCACCTGGAACACGGGCATGATCACGAGCCGGCAGGTGCATGCGCAGGCGGTGGCGGATGCGGTGGTGTTCAACGCGGCGATGACCAAGGCGCGGACGATGAACATGGTCGTCGCGTCGAACATCTCGAACCTTCAGCATGTGTCGGCGGATGCCTTGCTGCAGGCGGTGGCGCCGTGGACGATCCATGTGATCTTCAACTGGGTTTCGGCGCTGCTCAAGGCGGGGTTCCCGGTGAATCCGTTCTCCTGGCCCCTTGCGGCTGCGGTGGTGGCGGAGATACCACAGGCGTTCCCATTGATGAAAGGGTTCTTTCATTCGGTGGGAGCGATCATCAATATGGTGATGTCGACGATCTTTGGTGGTGGCGGGGTGAGCTTTCTGGGCGGGCTCGCGGGGCGGATCAATGAGATCCACGAGTTTCAGGACTCGGTGATCGAGGTGCCGCAGACGCTGATACCCGCGATGGTGGCGGCGTACGAGGAGAAGTACAACGCGGAGATTCTTTACGGCGACCATGTCCGAGAGATTGCGCCCAACGAGGCGCCGAGCTACGACATGGAGGTCGGTGACTTTCCGCTGGTGAGCCCGGACGGGGCGTTTGATTTCGACAATTTCGAGGATCGCTTCGACATCGTGATCGCGCTGTTTGTGCGGATGTACCGCGATCATGACCAGTGGTACAAGGATCTTTCGGGTGTCGTGATCGGCAAGGGCGCGAAGTCGTGGCGGACGTGGATGATCGTGTTCTTTGTGATCAACGCGCTGGCTCGCTCGGACAAGTTCTACACGATCAACGACAACATTCCGCTGCTGGAGTTCACGCCCACTTCGGGCCCCGAGGCGCCTTCGCTGCTGGGGCTCTCGCGGCCTGCGACGTTTGGGTCGTTCAACTCGGGGCTGAGGTCGTATGACGACAACGCGGACAGCGATGCGTTCAACGAGTTCACGATGACAGCGGCGGTTACGTTCCGCAACGTGGGTAACCTGAAGTCGCGGCTGGAGTGGGGTGTGACGGGCCCGAGCTCGAAGTTCCGCGAGCAGTTCCGCAAGCGGCAGGCGGGCTACCTGTTCAGCGGGCTGTTTGATGGCCGGGGCCTTGCTGATGGCGGGGCGAACTGGGACGACAGCGTTTCGGCGTATGCGAGTGCCGAGTACTTCAACCCCACGATGAACCGAATGGCGTCGCCGTTCGACCTGCCCTTCCCGTATCGCATGTTCACGACGTGGGGCTGGAACTGGCAGCCGCGGCTGTATGAGACGCACCCGGACTTCATCGGTGCACGGATTGCTTCTGATGGCGAGCACATTCGCCTTCGGTCGCACCATTCGTTTGAGGTGATCGGCGGGAACAACGTGAACAACATCTTCCCGCAGGACGCGACGATGCAGGAGGACATGCGCAAGCTGATGCGTCACTGACGGCGGCGAGCGTGTGAGAGCACTTTGCTGCCGGCGGCTTTCATGGCAGCAGCGAGAGCGGGACTTTGGATGGACGGCTTGAAGCGAGGCCAGTCATGATGAGATTGATCAGAACCATCGGGCGTGATGATCGTGGAGCGGTGGTCGTCGAGACGCTGTTCATGTTCGTGCTGATGATCACGTTCATCGCGGCGACGACGCGGACGATGAAGGTGCACGCCAACAACCAGCAGGCGTACATGGAAGCGCACCGCAAGGCGCTGCTGAACGTCATGGCGCCGATCGATGTGAGCCACCTCGCGGGGTTCTTTGACCCGCTGAACACGAGGCCCGAGGTGCCCACGTGGGACGATGACCATCTCGCGGACGACTTGTCCGGGATGCTGGGCGACCTGTCGAACCACAACGAGACTGGCTTTGGGCGTTCCAAGTTGGTGGCGGGCCACGAGGGCCGGACGATTCAGATGTTCAACACGGCAGCGTTCGGGCTGCAGAGCAACCCGGGCGACATTGACTTTGAGCACGTCACCCACATGATGCGCGGGCCCTGGACGTTCAGCGGCTTCCCGGCTGCGCCGGGGTCGGACCCGTTCTTCGAGGCGCCCGCCGTGCGTGAGGCGATCGGCACGATGACGGATGAGGAACTCGTCAACGGCATGAAGATCTTCGGGACCAACATCCGGGACTTCCTGAAGATGAAGCCGATCTGGCTCAAGCCGATCACGTATCAGGCGGCCAAGCAGGGCAGCTACTAGGCCGCTCGGCCCCGCTGTTTGCTTGAGCCATGCTTGTGCAGTTCGAGGCGAGGCATCGCCCGGCGATGGACAGCACTTGCCATGGATGGGTGCATCGATGATGTCGCGGGCGATCGCTCTGCACGTGCCCTGCGGAGTGTGCGCGCTTGATCAATGCATGACCGATGCAAGAACGCGCGAGTTGGTTCTGGCGCGGTCGGCGAGAGCGGGCGGTGGCTACTGCACTTCGACGAGCGTGGTGTCGTAGACGAACTTGTGGGCGTGCTCCTCGATGGCCTCGCGTGAGAGCGGGCTTGCCTCGTCTCGACGGATGAAGATGAGGTTGTCGAAGGAGGTGACGCGGGAGACGGTGTCGCCGTTGTCATTGAGCCAGCGCTGGATCTGGCGGCCCAGTGCATCGTGGTCGGGGCGTGCCGCGACCTGGATGCGGTCGCCTGCCTTGCGGACGCCGAGGACGAGTTCCTGCAGTTCGCGTTGGTTGTGGAGGACGCCCCGGATCTGGACGTGGTTGAGTTCTTCGCGGCTGCGGAATTCGAGGCCTTCAAGGCCGTAGTAGGCCTCGACGACGTCCTTGAGGTCGTTGAGCGGGAGGGCGAGGAGTTGCTCTTCGGTGAGCAGTCGCCAATCGCGGACGGGTGCCTTGGGCGTGTCCTCTTGTTGCTGGCTTGCGGCTCGGACGCTTTCGAGGGTGAAGGTGAAGCGGTTGAGGCTGGCCTTGCGGACCTCGATCTGGGAGGCCTGTGAGACGTAGCCATCGCGTTCGAGGAGGACTTCGTGGCGGCCGAGGGGCAGTTCGGTTTCGACGTTGCCGCCGCTGTCGAGGTTGAGGACGATTTCTTCGCCGGTCTCAGCGAGCTTGACGACGACGGATGCGGACGCCGGGACGACGGTGAGCGTCGCGGGCATCTGGGAGGCGACGAGGTTGACGGGCAGTCGGTAGGAGCTCAGCGGCTGGGTTTCGGTGGTGGCGACGAATCGCTCGTAGCGTGGGTGGACGACTTCGAGGCTGTAGGGACCGAAGGGGATGGTGAGTTCGAACTCGCCGCGGGCGTTGGTCTGTCCATCGCCGAGGGTTGCCTGTGTGGTGGGGTTGAAGACGCGGACGCTTGCACCCTCGATGGGCGGCTGGATCTGGAATGTGACGTTGACGACGGCGGGGGGCAGACGTTCGACGGTGAATCGGCGTTCACCACTGACGGCGCCGGAGGCGTTGATGAGGGCGAGTTGGACTTCCATCTCGCCGAGGTTGGGCGCGACGACCTCGGCCTCGAAGGTGCCTCGCTGGGGGTCGAGGTTGAGTTCGACGGGTTCACCCGAGGCGGTTCGGAGTTCGGCGGTCCAGCCGGGGGGCAGGTTCATGATGCGACCCTCGACGGGGATGAGGGCGGACTTTGAGCTTTGGTCGGCGGGGATGTTGACCTGGATGGGGTCGCGCCCGCCGGAGAACATGATGAAGGCGAGGACGCTGACGGAGAGGAGCAGCGTGGCAGCGACCGCGACGAGGATGAGGGGGCTGACGCCGGACTTCTTGGCCTGTTCTTCCTGATCGGGCTGGAGGAAGCCGCCCGAGGCGGTGGACCATGTGTTGGGCTGGGCGCCACCCTGGCTGCCGGAGCGGCCGCTGCCCGAGAAGCCGGGCTTGTTGACGACGCGGGGGCCCGAGCCGGCGGCGGGGACGTTGGCGGCCGAGCCGAGGTTTGCGAGGACCTCTTCGGCGGTGCCGACGCGTTGGTCGGGCTGCTTGACCATCATGCTGGCGATGGCGTCGGAGAGTTCCTGCGGGTAGCCCGGGAGGAGTTCACTCAGGGGCTTTGCGACCTGCTCCATGGAGCAGTGCCAGAACATCCACTTGGGCCAGCGGTCGGAGTTGTCGGGCTCCCACTTGGCGAGGTCGTCGTCGTAGACGGAGGGGAACTGTGGGCGGTAGAGCTTCTCGCCCAAGGCGAGTTGGTAGAGGGTCATGCCCAGGGCGTAGAGGTCCGTCGCGGGCGTCATGGGGCCGAGCTGACGATCGAGCAGCTCGGGTGCGGCGTACTGGACGGTGAGGAGGTTGAGGGTGCTCGTGTTGTCGCGGGTGGAGGCGAGGCCGAAATCGATGAGCTTCCACGATCCGGCGGGCGTGCTCAGGAGGTGGCCCGGCTTGACATCTCGGTGGAGCACGGAGGGGTTGTTGTTGTGGATGGCGGCGAGGCCCTGGAGGGCATCGCTTGCGACGCGGCGGACGAAGTTGGGATCGGCGGGGTCGTCGCCGATGCGGTCCTTGAGGCTGTCGCCGAGGCGTTCCATGGCGAGCCAGGGGCCGACGTCTTCCTCGACGCCGAAGTCGAGCATGGTGACGATGTTGGCGCTGGAGCCGAGCCTTGCGAGGATCTCGGCCTCTTTGCGGATCTCTTCGCGTTCGGCGGGGCTCTCGCTGACGACGCGGAGCATTTTGACCGCGGCATCTTGGGTGAGGCCATCGCCCATGTCGCGGAGCGCGGCGTAGACGCGTGCGTTGGGAGTCGAGCCGATGGGCTCGCCGATCATGAACTCGCGGATGCGTGTCTTCATGCGTGCGGGTTCCTGTGGCTCTGCCATGGTGCTTGGTGGCCTCGTTCGAGGGGTTTGATCGGCCGTTGCCCGCACTCACTTGCGTTCCAGGCCGAGCGTGTGTGAGCTCTGGACGTGATGTTATAGTCCGCCGAAGGCATCGGTCTGCACCTCGACCTCGGTGGTGCGCCGGATTTGCTGACGAACGAACCAGACGATGCCCGAGGCGTGGGTTTCATCGCTCGCCCAGGGCATGGTTGCGGGATCTTGGCCGCGATCGAGGCCGAGATAGACGCGGAGTTCTTCGCCCTTGGGCGAGGCGCTTGCAGCAAAGCTGCGGCCGGCGAATCGCGGATTTTCGGCCAGTGGGTGCTGAAGAACGATGAGGTCCTTCATGAGGTCCTTGTATGCGCGGTTGGCGCCGCGGGTGTCGTCGAGCCGCTGGAAGCGCCAGGCGCGTTCGAATGCTGCGAGGAACTCGGCGGGCACGCGTTGCTCTTCGACCCATTCGGCGAGCTTTTCCTCGAAGCGTTTCTGCGCTGCGGCCCAGTCGGCGGGCTGGCTTTGCTCGGCGGGCTGGACGAACTGGTCCTTGAGGACGAAGTTCCAGAGGATGGTGGCGCCCACGCCCGCGCCGAGGATGACCACGCCGATGAGCGCGAGGACGACGACCATCGAGCCGCTGCCCGAGGCGGATGACTGGGTGGACTCGACGGTGAGCATGGCGTTGGGGGCCAGCTCGATGCGGTCGCCATTGACGGTGCGGGTGCGTTCGTTGACGGGGCGACCGTTGACCTTGGTGCCCAGTGCGGAGAGGTTCTCGATGAAGAGGCGGTTGTCTTCGACGAAGAGGACGGCGTGTTCCCAGGCGACGGCGTCGTCCTCGATGCGGATGTCGGACTCTTCGCTTCTGCCGACGGTGCAGCGTTGGCCTTCCTCGATGGCGAAGGTGGTGCCTGCATCGGCGCCGAACACGATGGTGAGGTGGTAGGCCATGGGGGTCTCGTGCGGGGTCTGGTGAGGCGTGCGGCTGAGCGGGTCGGTGCGGGCGGGGGCGGTGTTACATGCCGCCGATGCCCTCCTGGGTGAACTTGACGATGAAGGTCGAGAACATGAGCAGGAGGATCCCGACCAGAGCGAGGACCGAGGGTGCGAGGACGTTGACCTTGGCCTTGCCCGCGATGTCGGCGGCGTCTTGCTTGCGGCGGACGCGGATGCGTTCGCTCATGCGTTCGAGGGTGTCGCTGATGCCTCGGCCGAGTTCTTCTGACTGAATGATCTCGTCGACGAAGGTTCGCATGACGGGCAGGGGTGTGCGTTCTGCCATGTTGAGGAAGGCCTGCTTGCGTGGGGTGCCTGCGTTGATCTCCCGGAGGGTGACGGTGAACTCCTGTCCGATGGGATGGGTTCGGAAGTCCGCTGCGACGCGCTCCATGGCCATGCCGAAGGAGGCACCCGCGCGCATCGTGAGGACGAGCAGATCGACGACATAGGGCATGCTGCGACCGACCTTGACGAGGCGGCTCTTGGCGATGCTGGTGAGGGAGTTGCCGAAGAGGTAGAAGCCGGCGAGGAGTCCGACGACGCCCGCGACGAGGCCGTTGAACCCGACGAGGAAGAGCCCGATGGCTGAGAAGGCGACGGCGAGGCTGATGCTGAGGCCGATGGCGGCGGCGAAGAGGTCGTCTTCATCGAGCCCGCCGGGCCAGCCGGCGTCGGAGGCTCGTTCTCCCCAGTCGCGCTTGAGGCTGTCGACGGGGAGTTTGCCCAGCGGCTTGAAGAAAGGCAGGACGGCGAGTCCGATGTTGAACATCATGGAGTCGGTGGCGCCACGGTTGACGGCGGCCATCTCTCGGCGTGCCTGGGTGAGGTGTTTCTTGGCGCCGATGACATCGACGCTCGATGCTGAGGATCCGATGGCGTAAACGAGGCCGGCGATGGCGCCGCCGGCGCAGAGGGCGGCGAGGCCCGCGATGACCAGGCCGATGGACTCGAAGCCGCCGGAGGAAGCGGCCTCGATGGTGGCGAAGCCGTCAGACGTCTGCATTGATGATGCTCCTTGCCCAGAAGAAGCCGACGAGGTAGAAGCCGATGGAGATCATCATGAGGGTGCGGCCCAGAGGCTCGGTGAAGAGCATGAGCGTGCCGTCGTAGTTGATGGCGAGCATGAGCAGCAGCATGGGGAAAGGCGCGATGCCGAGGAAGAGGAGGTTCTGGCGGCCTTCGGCGGTGGAGGTGTAGACCTCGTGCTGCATTTCGGCGATGGCTTCGAGCGCCTGGGCGAGCCGGTCCATGGTTTCGACGACGTTGCCGCCCATGGTCTGGTTGACGGCGATGGTGGTGGCGAAGATGTTGAAGTTGGGGAGTTTGAGGCGTTGTTTGCACTCGTTGATGGCGGTGATGATGTCCGAGCCGGCCCGCCACTGGTTGGCCATGATGCGGTACTCGGTGCGGATGGGCTCTTCGGAGCGTTCGCCGAGGCGCTCGATGGCCTGCACGAGGGTGAGACCCGAGGCGACGCTGTTGGACATGGCGAGGATGGTGGCGGGGAGTTGCTCATCGATCTGCTTGATGCGCTTGTTCCACGCGGCGTTGATCATCCAGCCCGGGACGAGCAGGGTGACGGTCCAGAGGGCGAGGGCGATGAGCTTGTTGTCGAGGGCGACGAGCAGGACGAGCAGGGCGAGGACGACGCCCGCGTAGATGAGGCCCATCTGGAGTTTGACGTTGCCGGGATCCGGGCTGAAGCGCTGCTTTTGTGTGGCGAGCCAGTTGACGTGGGACTCCCACATTTTCTGGAGCACGCCGCCGAAGGCGAGCAGCATGACGGTGAATGCAACGCCTGCGAGGATGGAGACGCTCAGGGCGAGGGCGCGTTGGTCCATGCCGAGGATTGAGGCGAGCCCATACACGGGAACGAGGTTCACGCCGCGTCTCCTTCATGAGGTGCCTCGGGTGCGGGCTCGAGGCCATCATCGAACCAGGCTTTGACATCGAGCAGGCCGCGTTCGACGGCATCGCCGAGGAAGCTGGGCATGTAGCCGGTGGGCGCGAGGACGGCGTCGTCGCCTTCGCCGACTTTGCGGAAGATGTCTCTGGTTTCGACCTCGCCCGTGTGGGGGTTGAGCCCGATGACCTCGGTGATCTGGATGGTCATTCGGCGGCCGTTCTTGAGTCGACCGACGAAGACGATGATGTCGACGGCCTGGCTGATCTGCCTGCGGACGGCGACGAGGGGGATGTTGACGGCTTCGAGGACCATGGTCTCGATGCGGCTGATGGCATCCTGCGCGCTGTTGGAGTGGATGGTCGTCATGGAGCCATCGTGGCCGGTGTTCATGGCCTGGAGCATGTCGTAGGCCTCTTTGCCGCGGCATTCGCCGACGACGATGCGGTCTGGCCGCATGCGCAGCGCGTTCTTGACGAGATCGCGGATGCTGTACTCACCCTTGCCCTCGACGTTGGCGGGCTTGGTTTCGAGGCTGACGACGTGTTCCTGCTGGAGCTGAAGCTCGGCGGCATCCTCGATGGTGATGATGCGGTCATCGCCCGGGATCATGGCGCTGAGGCTGTTGAGCATGGTGGTCTTGCCCGAGCCCGTGCCGCCGGCGACGACGACGTTCTTAGGCATCTTCACTGCGGCATCGAGCAGCAGCGCAGCGCCCGGTGGCAGCGATCGCCACTTGACGAGGTCCTTGACGGTGATGCGGTGGCTTGGGAAGCGCCGGATGGTGAGGCAGGGCCCCTTGAGCGCGATGGGCGGGATAACGGCGTTGACACGCGAGCCATCCTTGAGGCGCGCATCGACGAGCGGGGCCGAGCGGTCGATGCGCCGGCCCAGGGGCGCAACGATGCGCTCGATGACGTTGAGCAGGGCTTCATCGCCCAGGAACTTGCTGTCGGACTCGACGACCTGTCCGCCGCGCTCGACGTAGACGAGCTCTGGGCTGATGATCA
>CAZSBR010000063.1:0-12211 GCA_964605165.1 uncultured Phycisphaeraceae bacterium | reverse complement strand
CGCATTGCCAAGATGGAGAGCTCCCGTGGGCGAGGGAGCCAGCCGCGTGCGTGATGGCACGTTCGGAGGGCGGTCTGCAACTTGTGTGGTCAAATTAGAGCACGCCATGGCTGTGGAGAGCAATCTAGCAGCGTCTGCAGCGCGTTGTGGACCTTGAGTCGCTAGAGAGTTGTGCGATCGACAGGGGCGGTTTGCGCTGACACCGGGCAACTGGCGGCCCGATGCACCCCCGGCTACGCTTGCGCTGACCCCAGCAAGGAGGCTCCATGGCGACCAAGCTCTCTGAGGATTCCATCAAGGCCGAGCTCGAGAATCTTTCCGAGTGGTCCGAGGTGTCCGGTGCCATTCAGAAGACATTTGAGTTCGGGACTTTCCTTGAGGCGATCACCTTCGTCAGCAAGGTCGCGGACTACGCGGAGCACGAGCAGCATCATCCGGACATTCTGATTCGGTACAACCGCGTGACGATCACGGTGAGCACCCACGATGCTGGGGGTATCACCGAGAAGGACTTCGCCCTCGCCAGAGCCACCAACGAGCTCGCAGCGAGCTAAGCCACCTACTTGAGCTCAACCGACCAGTATGCCTCGTCGAGGAACGCCTTCCAAGATGAGTACTTGGCGTAGCTGAGACGCACCGAAATCAACGGGTTGCGCTTGGGCCGCACGGGCCTGCGGACGAGTTCCATGCGGGCCTGTTCGGGCGTGCGTCCACCCTTGCGGGTGTTGCATCGCACGCAGGCACAGACGAGGTTCTCCCATGAGTCGCCGCCGCCCTGTGCCCGGGGCTTGACGTGATCGAGCGTGAGATCGCTCGTCGGGAAGATCGAGCCACAGTACTGGCAGGTGTTGGCATCACGGGCGAACAGGTTTCGGCGGTTGAGCTTGACGTGCTGGGCGGGCAGACGGTCGTAGCCGAACAGGCGGATGATCCGCGGCACCGCGATCTCCATCTGCACCGTGCGGATCCAGTCCTGATGCTCGACTTCGAACGTGTCCTGCATGGCGGAGATCTCACGCCAGGACTCGAAGTCGTAGTTCGAGTAGGCACCATCGTCCACATGGATGACTTCGGCCTGATCCCGGAAGAGCAGGCTGAACGCCCGGCGAGCGTTGATCACGCGGATCGCGGCGTAGAACCTGTTCAGGACCAGCACGCGTGCGTTGAGGCCCGCATTGATGGCCATCGCGCCACCCGCCGCTGTCACAGCCTGTGGCATGCCCGCAATGCTGGGTGCGCCGTCACGCGGGCCGCCACGCCCGGATTGCCGGGCATCGGGCCGGGACGCTTGCGTCTGTCCTCGTTTTTTGCTCTGCCTGGCCACAGTCGTCCGCCCTCCATGGCACCTTCGGACCCACACTCAGGGCCTCGGCGACCAAAGAGGACGACGTGCCAGCCCTACGTCTACCGAATGTACCACGAAGTCGCCAAAACACACCCGTTCAGATGCGGACCATCGCGTTTATATTGTGTCAGGCTGATTGCTGCAGCGTCGCCAGCACGTTCAGTGACGAGCGCGAAGCCGAGAACTCGCGTGAGCCCTGCTCAGTGCCGAAACCGCCGAATTCCGGTCGTCAGGCAGGTTACGCCCGCGGCGGCACACACAGCGAACGTCTCGCCATCGCGTTTGGAGCCGCCCGGGTGCACGATCGCCTTGATGCCGGCATCGATCAGCAGCGAGGGCCCATCGCTGAACGGAAAGAACGCGTCAGAGGCAGCCACGCCGCCTCGAGCGCGAGCGCCAGCCTTCTCGATCGCGATTCTGCACGAGGCCACGCGGTCCATCTGGCCGGCTCCGCCGCCTGCGAGCGTGAGGGCGCCGTCTGATGTCCGGTGACCGATGGCCACGGCGTTGCTCGTCAAGCCTCTGCAGACCGTGTCGAGAAACGCAGCAAGCTGGAGATCAGCAGCACCGGCTTCCGGGCCGGCCCGGTGGGTCCAGGTGGCCGGGTCCGCTCGGTGCGTGTCCGCCTGTTGGACGAGCGCCCCGCCCGGAAGTGAACGCACCTCGAACTCAGGTGACTCTCCTTCGCTGTGGTCACTCTGCATCGGGCCCACCGCGAGCAGGCGGATGTTGGCAAAGCGCTCTTGAAGGGTGGCCAGCGCGCTGGCTTCAAAGGCGGGCGCGACAAGAACCTCGAAAAACGCGTCCTTCGCGGTCAACAGCGCCGCACACGCGTCATCGACGGTGCGATTGAGAGCGACGATGCCGCCAAAGGCAGCCAGCCGGTCGCCATCAATGGCTGCGGCAAGGGCGGCATCGGCGCTCGGGGCCATCGATGCGCCGCACGGGTTGGTGTGCTTGATGACCACAGCCCCGGCGAGCGGCTCGTTCTCGAAGCTCTCTGCCAGCGTGTGGAAGTCTGCCACGAGACGGAGGGCTGCGGCCGCATCGAGCATGTTGTTGTAGCTCAGCGGCTTGCCGTGAAGTTGCTCGCTGCCGATGACCACCGCGCCGCGATGGCCGGTGCTGCGATACACCGCTGCGGGTTGGTGTGGGTTCTCGCCGTAGCGCAGCTCGGCGTGCTTGATCAGTCCGAGTTCCAGCCGTTCGGGCCAAGCGGTTGAGTCGGTCTCACTCGCAGCGTCGGCGGACCGGCTGGAGGTCAGATAGTCGGCGATGGCTCGGTCGTAAGCGGCGGTGCGCTCAAACGCTGCTCGTGCCAACCTTCGCCGCAGTTCGAGCGAGGTGGTGCCCCCGGTTGCCCGCAGCGATTCAAGCACTTCGACGTACTGCTCCGGATCCGTCACGCAGGTGACCCACGCCGCGTTCTTCGCTGCCGAGCGGATCATGCTTGGGCCGCCAATGTCGATCTGCTCGATGGCTTCCGCGAGATCGACCCCCGGCCTCGCGACGGTGCGCTCGAATGGATAGAGGTTCACGCAGACGAGATCGATGGTGTCGATACCGTGGCGTGAGAGCGTCGGCCCGTCGATGTCCCGCCGCGCAAGGATCCCGCCGTGAACCTTCGGGTGCAGGGTCTTGACTCGGCCATCGAGCATCTCGGGAAAGCCCGTGACCTCCTGGACATCGCGAACAGCAAGCCCCGCATCTCTCAGCGTCTGTGCGGTGCCTCCGGTCGAGAGCAGATCGATCCCGAGTTCTGATAAACCACGCGCAAACTCCGCGATGCCTGTCTTCTCGCTCACCGACAGCAGCGCCGACCGAACACGAACGGTGTCATCCACGGGAACATCCCTCTTGCGCGCGAGCAGTGTGAGCCCGACACCGGTGTGGTCGTTATCGCCGGGTCAGCTTGGCGACGATGTTGGCATCCGAGACGGCGTAAAGGGAGCCCTCAGCCAATTTGTCGGCGACGAGACGGCTCACGCCCTGCAGGTCGTGTGCGGCAACCACGGACCCATCGGCGATGCTGACGGACCATGCGCGGCCCCGGCCCCAGACGGTGACCGCATCGCCGCGGGTCGTCAGCACTTGTCCGAATACATCCGGTGCATTCCAAAGCTCTGTGCCCGTGTTTGCATCCAGAGCGACAAGGCCGCGATCGCGCGTTGGGACGTAGAGAACGCCGTCAATGAGAGCAATCTGCTCCTCCAGCGGCTGAGCCGTGCGAACCCGCCAGAGCAGGCTCAGGTCGAAGGCATCGAACGCGTAGACGGACTGGTCCGGGCTCGCGATGTAGACGGCGGTGTCCGAGGTCACGGGCACGGATCCCGTGGGGCCCTTGAAGATCGAGTTCTCGCCGACCATCTGACCGCTTGAAGGCTCAAAGCCCACGACCCGACCAGATCGCGTCACCACGATAGCGGTCGAGCCGGCGAGCACGGGCGGTGCGTCCATGGGGTTGCGGGTGCCGAACCGCCACAACGAATAGCCGTCGCTCGAGGTCGTGTGGTTGAGCAGCACGCCCGCGTTGGTCGTGACGAGCAGGGTCGAGCCGACGGGCAACGGCTCAGCGGCCGGCACACCTTCGACCGTCTGGCGGTCGAGCAGGTCTCCCGAAACCGGATCGATGATGAACAGGTCGCTGTCCACCGTGCTGACGATGAGGTCACCGAGCCGCGTGTTGCCCGCGAGGGCAGCGGTGGCATCGGTCAGTTCATTGGTGTGACGCAGGGCGCCGGTCGAAGCGTCCAGGGTCGAGAGCAGCGTGTCCGCGGTCTGGACGAGGACCACGTCGTCAAAGGCATCGACCTGCGCAAGGCGCGGGTTGACGCCCACCGGAAGGGCAGATCTCCAGTCGACCCGGTAGCCGAGTTCCCGGAGCGCCTCGCGGTCGAGCGTGAAGCGGTCGAGCCGTTCAAGGGGTGAGCCTGTGATGGGCTTGGTCACCGGCCGGGGCGCGGAGCTCGCACAGCCGCCCATCGAGAGGGCCGCGATGCCGCCCATGACCACGCAAGTGGCGAGCGCCATGCGGGCAAGTGGGAATTGGGAGGGACAGCGGGTCGGCTTGCCGAGAGTGAGCATCCGAAGTGATCTCCGAGGGCGTTGGCCGCGGTAGCAGGAGCCGCTTGCGGGCGGCGGCGACCGACTCTTTTGTGGGCCTGCGGGTCAGGCCCTGAGCCGCAGTATCGAGCCTCCCACCGGCCCGGTCAAGCCGCACACCGGGCCTGACGCTCATCTGAGTCGCGATTTGGCCAATCAGAGCGACTTCGGGCAGAGCAACCCCGCCGCGCACCCGGTTGTGCGATCTTGCCGAGGGCCCCATCCCGGCGCGGTGCAGGCTCCAACAATCCCCCCACATGTTCAGCGGCATCGTCGAATGTACCGGCAGGATCGTTGCGATCGAGCAAGGCCCGGATCCCCTCCCGGATCGGGACGATGATCGGGTGTCGGATCATCACCCCGTCGGGAGCATCGGTCTGACCATCGATGTCTCGGGGCTCGTCGGTGAGCAGGCTCAGCAGGACTTTCCCATGCACGGAGCCTCCATCTGCGTGAGCGGCTGCTGTCTCACCGCCGCCCGGCTCGACCCTGAGCGGAGTCTGATCGGATTTGACGTCATCGCCGAGACGCTGAGCCGAACATCGCTCGGGGGGCTCAAAGTGGGCCAACGCGTCAATCTGGAGCAATCTGTCCAGCCCACCACGCGGCTCGATGGCCACGTCGTGCAGGGACACGTCGAGGGCCTGGGGGAGGTGCTGTCGATTGAGACCAGGGGCGAGTGGCGCGTCCGCATCCGGCCGCCCGCCGATCTGATGCCCGCGATCATCCCCAAGGGCTCCATCGCGGTGGAGGGCGTCTCGCTGACGCTCGCCGCTGTGGATCCTGCTGCCGGGTGGTTCGAGATCGCCCTGATCCCGACGACCCTCGATCTCACCACACTCGGTGAGCTCCAACCCGGCGCGAGGGTGAACCTCGAAACGGACATCCTTGCGCGCACCGCGGTGCACTGGCTGACCCACTTCGGGCCTTCTGCGATTGGTTGAGCGGCCAAACGGGTACGATCTGGCGTGCGTGTGATGGGCATCGATCCCGGACTTCGGATCACCGGCTACGCCTGCCTGGAGGGGGGCAACGCCGCGTTGCCGGCGGGCCTGCATGGTTCTTCGTGCGTCATCGCCGAGGCGGGTGTCTTCCGCTTGCGCTCCGCGGGGCGTTCGCTCTCAGCGAGGCTCGCCGAGCTTGATCGCGACATTCGCAGCGCTCTCGAGCGGCTCAGGCCTGACATCGTCGCGGTCGAGGGTCTGTTTGCACACTACCGCCACCCGGCGACCGCTGTCGTGATGGGCCACGGACGTGGGGTGGTGCTGCTGGCGGTCGAATCCGCGGGGCTTGAACTGGTCGAACTCAAACCGGCGCAGATCAAGAAATCGATGACGGGCTACGGCCAAGCCACCAAGGCCCAGATGCAGTCCGCGGTGCAGGCGACGTTCGGGCTCGACGAACCTCCCCAGCCGGCGGACGTCGCCGACGCCATCGCCATCGCGTGGTGCGCGCGGCAGCGTGCCAGCATGACCACCAAGCTTCGGGAGCAGGTATGACCACATCTTCACGCCCCGCGACCGCCGCGCAGGTGTTGATCGTCGAGGATGAACCCGACCACGCCGATGCCATGGCCGAGGCCCTGCGTCGTCCGGGGCACGTCTGCACCGTGGTGGGAGGAGTCGCCGACGCTTTGCAGGAACTCCGCGGCGGAGCGTTTGATGTCATCGTCACGGACCTTCGCATGCCTTCGTCAGCGGGCGAGCCGGATGTCGATGCCGACGGCGGCAACGCAGGGATGATCGTGCTGCAGGCCGCAGCGGATCTTCAGCCGGAGGCCAAGGCCGTGATGGTCACAGCCCACGGCGACCCACGAACGATCCGGGAAGCGCTCAAGATCCGAGGTGCGTTCGACTTCGTCGAAAAGCCGCTTGATCTTGACGTCTTCCGCGCGGTCGTGAACCGGGCTGCCGAGCAGGTTCTGCTTCGGCATGAGGCGGGCGAGCTCAAGCATCTCGTGCAGGACGGCGGGTTCGAAGGCATCGTTGCGACGAGCGGCGCGATGCTCTCCATCCTCGACAAGGTCCGCAAGCTCGCAGCCAGCAAGCTGCCCGTGCTCATCACTGGCGAGAGCGGTACCGGAAAGGACCTCATCGCCCGTGCCATCCATGACCTGTCGCCAAGATCCAAGGCGAGATACGTGCCCGTCAACTGCGCCGGGCAGAGTGAGAGCCTCATCGAGGATGAACTCTTCGGCCACGTCAAGGGCGCCTTCACGGGCGCCGATCAGTCGCGCGAAGGCGTCTTCGAGTACGCCAACGGCGGGACGATCTTCCTGGATGAGATCGGTGACATGCCCCTGCCCATGCAGGCCAAGCTGCTGCGCGTGCTTGAGAATGGCGAGGTCGTGCGTCTTGGCTCCAACGAGCCTCAGCGTGTGGATACGCGGTTGGTCAGCGCTACCAACCGCGATCTTGATGCAATGGTTCGTGAGGGCACGTTCAGGGAGGATCTCTTCTTTCGCATCCAGGGTTCACCCGTGCATCTGCCGCCGCTGCGCGATCGCCGGGAAGACATTCCTCGGATCGTTCAGCATGCGCTGGCGAGGTTCGCAACCGAGGAGTGCGGCGAGGGCACGCCCGTTCCGGACATCACTCCCGCCGCGATGATGAAACTCGTGTCGTTTGATTGGCCCGGCAATGTGCGTCAACTGATCAACACTGTGCGCATGATCGCGGTGATGGCTGTCGGTGACGCCGAGCCCGGCGTGCCGGCGATGGTGGACCTCCGCCACCTGCCCGACGAGATTCGCTCGCTCGACGCTGCGCAGCACGCCTCCGGCGACGCCGACGCATCGTCGCTCGCGGGACAGAGCCTTCAGCAGATCGAGAAGCGCGCCATTCGCGAAACGCTGCGCCTCACAGAGGGCAATCGCGAGCGAGCCGCAGCCATGCTCGGCATCGGCGAGCGGACGCTCTACCGCAAGCTCAAAGAATACGGCCTCCACTGAGGAAGGCCGTAGACAATGCTCGGGATGCAGAGGCAGGATTTCTGGGTGTTATCCGCCACCGCCTGCAAGCGTCGGGGTCACGATGATCACGAGATCGTTTGATTGACGTTCAAGACCAGTGTTGTTGAACAGCACATTGATAAACGGAATGTTGCTGAGCACCGGTGTAGCAGCGTTGGCGTTGGACATGAACAGGTTGGACACGCCCGTGATGGCAGGCTGGCTGTAGGCGACAGGCTGGCTCGTGAAGCCGAAGTCATCGACAGCGAAGGACATGTCCGGTTGGTCGGCGGGGCTGCCCTCGTTGTACTGCCACTGCTGCCGATCGAGTCTCCAGTCGACCGCGGTGATCAACCCGGAGGTTGCGTCAACGCCCGCAACAAAGATGCGCTGCCCGAGGACATCAAAGCCGGTGACGGCTGTCGAGGGGTCGAAGTTCAGCCCTTGGCTCGGAGCGCCGACTGCATTCTCGAGGGATGCGTAGCGCCAATTGCCGCCCTGTCCGATGTTCCAGTAGAGGTGGCCGTACTCACCGTCGGCGGATTCATAGCCAACGTGGATGCTCCCGAAGCTGGTCGTGGCGACGCTCAGGCGAGCATCGGAAGCGGGTGCAGGAGCTCCCGCGTTGCTCTGGATGTTGTCGAAGCGGAGGTCACTGCCGAGGAACTCGGGCGAGTTCCAGAGCATGAAGATCTCGTTGGTGTCACTTACATAGGCAGCATGGAAGGCGCCCCACACCGTGTACTCGCCGTCAAACTGTCGACTGATGTCGAGATTCGGGGCGAAGTTGAGCGATCCGTTCTGAATGTTGACCGAGGCAACCTCTGGAGAACCTTCGTCGGTTGTCGAAGGCAGGATCATCCGGGCGGAGCCATCTGTACCGAACGCCATCTGCGACTGCTGGCCCGTTGCCAGATTGGTCTCAATGGTGGGGGCCACCATGACGTTGCTGGAGAGGACGGCGCCCCCGACGGGGTTCTTGACGCGCCACTCGCCATCTTCCTTGCGTTTGAGCTCCCGCACTTCGCCATCAACGCGCGTGACGAGTGCGACAATGGTCTTGCCATCGTCCTGCAAAGAGGTGCCGACACCGAGATAGCCCTCGGTCGAGCCCTCGATGTCTCGCACCTTCCATGAGTAGGTCACGCCGTTGTCGCCGTCGGCGAGGATGAAGTGTTCACCGTTCTCGAAGACGATGCGTGAACTCTTGAAGCAGACGCCGACGTCGGTGGGGGCCTCATTGAGATCGCCGCCGTCGCCGCCACCATCTCCGCCGCCGGTGTCACCGCCACCACCTCCGCCGCCGCCGTCGGTTGCGGGCGCTCCATCGAAGAACTTGCTTCCGACCGCGAAGACGGGCTGGGAGTTCGCGCCATCGCTGATCATCTCGCCGACGAGTTCGTCGCCGTTGTCACCGCCGTAGCGGAGGTTGATGCTGAATCCATCATCCGTCTGATACCGGAGCCCGAGCCCTGCGCCGAGTTCCCAGGTGCCCGTGGAGATTGGCTGGGCATCAAGGTCGCCATAAAAATCATCGAAGTTATAGAAGTGTGCGCGGTTGCCAGACGGATCAAACTGCAGCACGACGTTTGACTGCGCCATGCCTCCATCGGCCTGGAAGCCCTGTGCGAACAGTTCGGGGAAGAGCGCCTGGAATCCGAAGAGAGTCAGGTTGAACTCATCACCCCGGAAGGCATCAAGATCGGTCTGGCCCGGCTGTGTGCCGTCGGTGCGGATGGCATAGGAGAGCGAGTTGAAGTTGTTGTCGGGGCCTTGGTTGAAGCCGGTGGTCAGCGTGCTGAACCGGCTGCTGTAGAGGCTGGTGTAGCCGGGGACGTTGGATCTTGTGAACCCATCATCGAAGGCGTCGTTCTCGCCGATGATCGCACTGAGGGGTACTTCACCGAACGCGGTGAACTCGCTGCCGGTGAGGTTGCCATTGGTGACGGTCGACGAACCATAACTCGGGAAGATGGCCCACGCATCTGAGTCATAGATGATGCCGCTAAAGGCGTAGCTGCCGTCGCGATCGGCGAGCGTGAGATCAGTCGCCTGGCGCGTAACGAGTCTCAAGCGTAGGTCCGTCGACGTAAAAGAGGTATTGAATGAGAGGCGGGTGTTGTTGTTGACAGGTGTCCCGACGTTGAACAGCGAAGCATCGCTGAGCGTCCAGTCAAACTCGCTCGCACCATCGCCTCCAGCACTGAAGACGAGATCGCTTCTGAGCTTGGTAGTGACGGAGAAACTCTCAACATCGATGCTGTCGAACGTTCCATCAGAACGATCACGGCTCGAGAAGGAGATATCGCCCGTGGCCGAGTCGTAATCACCGAAGTCGTTATAGACAAAGGCGCTCTCTGAACCAGGAGACATGTTGATATCGATGCCCGCCGAGAAATAGCCGACCGCCAAGATTCGGCGAGGCTCAAGGTCGTCCATGAGGTTCATCGAAGAGCACTGGGCATCGACACTGCGCATGGCGTTCTCCTGTGTTGGTCGTTCAAAGAGGGATGTGCAGAGAGGTCGCCGCAGTGAACCAAAGTCGGCAAGCTTTCGCAACCCGGTGGCAATGCAATACGAAGAGCGCGCAGCATCCGCGCTCTTCATAGATCAGGAATCTGAAGATTGTCTTCGGGGTCTGTTTGCCAAAACACAGACGTCGCACGCGTGGGGCGTGGCTTCAGCGGCTGTCATGTCGCCAGGCGCTGACCAGTGCTTCGACGGATACATCCAGCGAAAGGGCGGATGAGGCCAGACGCCCGGAGTGGTTGAGAACACCAATCTGCCGGCATGTCACGTTTGCTGCAGCTGCAGCACGTTCGAGATCCTTGACGTGGAGCGTGGAGACCTCCAGCAGGTATCGGCTCGGCGCTTCACTGAATGCAAAGGCGGCGGGGCCCATCCCTCCGAGGTCGCTCGCCAGTTCGCAGCCGATGCCCGACTTCGGGCCCGCAGCGATCAACATCTCGCTGAGCGCCACGAGCAGGCCGCCCTCGGAGCAATCGTGAGCGGAGACGACACGCCCGGCTCGAATCTGCTCATGGACGAGGCGCGCAGCCGCTGGTCCCGCCTTGAGATCGACGCGCGGAAGCCCGCTGTGCATCATCGCACGCCGGCTCACGACATCTGCCATCCTGCCCGCCATGTCGTGCAGGCGATCTGATCCCAGCCGCTGCTCAAGCCGTCCCCAGGCATCATCGCCAACAAGGCCTCTGAGCTTGGTCCACGCGGTGTCGCGGAGGGATTCGAGGCGTTCCCCGGGCAGGCGATGAGCGGTGTGTTCAACCAGTCTTTCAAGGTCCAGCCGCACCTGATCTGGCAGCGAGTCCAGCAGTGCGTCCATCTTGTCGCCGACCTGTTCGCGGCGGTCATCCCATTGCGTTGTTGCGCGCTGGCTGAGGGTTTCGGCTGCGTGCAGCAGCAGGGCGCGGACTGTCTGGATCCCGAAGACTCGTTCGTACAGCGAGCCGCCGCTTGCTGCAGTGCTCGCACCGATGAGCATCAGCACATGCCCGCCCCGCTTGGCATCGCTCGTCACCACGTGGTCGAGCGACGGGACGATGCCAAGTGATGTGATGAGCAGCGTGGGAGGGATCTCGATCGTTCGGCCGTCGCTCGTCGTGAACTGGTTGTTCAGGCTGTCCTTGCCGCTGACGAATGGCGTGCGGTACGCCTTGGCCGCGTCGTAGCAGCCCTCGGCTGCACGCACGAGCGAACCGAGATTCTCCGCCTTGCCACAGCTTGGCCAGCAAAAGTTGTCGAGGATCGCGACCCGGCTCGGATCAGCGCCGACACACACGACGTTCCGCACCGCTTCGTCAACGGCTGCAAGGGCCATCAGATAGGGGTCTGACTCGAGCCCCGTCGCGAGTCCGCAGCCGATGGCGATGCCCCGCCCCGAGCCCGGCACAGGCTCGATGACCGCTGCATCGCCTGGGCCCATACCGCCGGGCCCCACCAGCGGACGGACGACGGTGTTGCCCTGCACTTCGTGATCATACT
Organism: uncultured Phycisphaeraceae bacterium; assembly: GCA_964605165.1. Lineage (GTDB taxonomy): Bacteria > Planctomycetota > Phycisphaerae > Phycisphaerales > UBA1924 > OFTM382. The sequence goes on along the minus strand of CAZSBR010000063.1, from coordinate 812 downwards.
GACGGATGATGCGGTGCTTGCTTGCAACAATCGGGTGCGCGAGGAGCGTCAGCAGTGCGTGCTCGGTGCTCGGCGGTGCTTCTACCGAGACCTCTGGCTCCACCACGCGCAGTTGCGGCGTCCATCGGGCCTCTCGCGTTGGCTGAGGCAGCCCATTGTGCAGGAAGTCCATGCTCAGCCGGCCAACTTCGAGTTCGCCGTGGCGGAGGACGAGCTCAGCACCCGGCGTGCCGAACGTGCCGAGGACTGACAGCTCGCTGTGCTCCTGCTGGCAGATCGCGCGGAGCTTCTCCAACTGCATCTGAGGTACAGCAAGCACCATCCGCTCTTGCGCCTCGCTGATCCACGTCTCGGTGGGCGAGAGGCCTTCATACTTGAGCGGCGCCTGCTCAAGCTGAACGGTTGCTCCGATCTTCTCGCCCATCTCGCCGACAGCCGAGCTGAAGCCACCGGCGCCGCAGTCCGTGATTGCACTGAACATCGGCGAGCCGTGCTCATCTCTCGCCCGCATGATGGCATCAAGAGCCCGCTTCTCTTCGATAGCGTTACCGATCTGCACAGCGTGGCCGAACTCGTCCGCATGGGTGTCACTCAACTCGGCGCTTGAGAACGTGGCGCCGTGGATGCCGTCCCGACCGGTCCTGCCGCCGATGGCCACGATCAGATCGCCCGGCTTGGCATCACCCTGAATGCAATCTCTCGGAATCAGCCCGACACAGCCGCAGAAGACCAGCGGGTTGCCGACGTAGCGGTCGTCGTACCACACGGCTCCATTCACGGTGGGGATGCCCATCCGGTTGCCGTAGTCGCGC
>CAZSBR010000062.1:1409-12324 GCA_964605165.1 uncultured Phycisphaeraceae bacterium | reverse complement strand
AGGAGCCGCAGACCAAGGCCGCCATCGACACCTTCAACATCGTCATCCAGGGCGGGGCCATCCTCGCTGTGCTGGGCCTGTATCGCGAGCGTGTGCTTCAGATGCTTCAGGGCCTTCTCGGGAAGAACCCTGCGGGTCTTCGGCTGGCCATCTGCATCATCGTGGCGTTTCTGCCCGCAGCGATCCTCGGCGTCCTGCTCGATGAGTGGATCGAGGCCCGGCTCTTCTACGCAGGGCCGGTGCTCTCAGCGCTGGCACTGGGCGGTGTCTACATGATCGTTCTGGATCGCTGGAAGGTGCGCAAGCTTCGCGCCGAGGACGATCAACCCGACGACGCCCACGACGATGACCTCTTCAAGCTCGGCTATAGATCCGCCCTCATCATCGGCCTGATGCAGTGCATCGCCATGTGGCCCGGCACCAGCCGCAGCATGATGACCATCACCGCCGGCGTCCTCGTGGGCCTTCGCCCCCGTCAGGCTGCGGAGTTCAGCTTTCTGCTGGGTCTGCCCACGCTGGGCGGAGCATGCCTCTACAAGCTTTACAAGGACGTCACGAGCGACGAGCCCTCCATGTTCGAGGTCGTCGGCTGGACGCCCATCATCGTCGGCCTGGTCACCGCCACGGTCAGCGCTTTCTTCGCCGTCAAGTGGCTCGTGGGCTTCCTCAACAAGCATGGCCTCTCCCCGTTCGGGTATTACAGGCTGATTCTGTGTCTGGTGCTCGGCGCGGCCATCCTTGCGGGTATCGTTCAACTCGGTCCCGCTGCCTGATTCAACCACCGCGCCCCATGCCCACTTCATTTCCAAAAGACAAACTCCGCGTCGTCCTCCTCGAAGGCATTCACGACAGTGCGGTCAAGATTTTCGAGACCGACGGCGTCCGCTGCGAACGCCACGCCGCCTCGCCTGACCGCAAGACACTCGCCAGTCTCATCGCTGATGCGCACGTGCTGGGCATCCGCTCCAAGACGCGCCTCAACGCAGACCTGCTCGCCCAGGCCCGTCGGCTGCTGGCCATCGGCTGTTTCTGCATCGGCACCGAGCAGGTCGATACCGAGGCCGCAGCACGCCGGGGCATCGCCGTCTTCAACGCGCCCTTCTCCAACACGCGCTCGGTCGCAGAGTTGACCATCGCCGAGGCGATCATGCTCACCCGCCGCATCTTTGAGAAGAGCGAGCAGATGCACCGCGGCTCGTGGGACAAGTCCGCCGAGGGTGCGCACGAAGTGCGAGGCAGAACGCTCGGCATCATCGGCTACGGCCACATCGGCTCGCAGGTGTCCGTCCTCGCCGAGGCCCTCGGCATGCGCGTGGTCTTCTTCGACAACGCCTCCAAGCTGCCGCTGGGCAACGCCATGCCCACCGACTCGCTCGAAGAGCTGCTCGCGATGAGCGACATTGTCACGCTCCACGTGCCCGCCAATGACGACACCGCCTCGCTCATCAACGCCGAGACCATCGGAAAGATGAAGCCCGGCGCCCTGCTCATCAACAACGCGCGCGGCGCGGTCGTGGATATTCCCGCGCTGCGCCGAGCGCTCGAGTCGGGCCGCCTCGCCGGCGCTGCACTCGATGTCTTCCCCGATGAGCCCTCGGGCCGTGATGAGCCCTTCCGCTCAGAACTCAGGGGCATGCGCAACGTCATCCTCACGCCCCATATCGGTGGCTCCACGCAGGAAGCGCAGGCGGACATCGGTAAGAGCGTCGCCGAGCGATTGGTCGCCTTTGTCAATACAGGCTCCACGGGCACAGCGGTCAACGTGCCGCCGGTCGATGTGCCCGCCCTTGCGGGCCAGACCCAGGCCGCCCATCGCGTGCTGCACTTCCACCGCAATGTGCCAGGCGTGCTCGGACGCATCAACACGTCGCTGGCCGAGGCCGCGATCAATGTCCGCGCCCAGCGTCTCGAAACCAGGGGCGAAGTGGGCTACGTCGTGCTCGATGTCGATCCCACGGATTCAGAGGCAGCCCTTGAGAGCCTCGATGCCATTCCCGAGACGATCCGCTCGCGTGTGCTGTGGTAGACGCCCGAGTCTCGGCGGGTGCTGCGCCTTATCCAGATGAACCGCTATCGCGGGTGAAGCTGCACGTCATCGCTCGTGCCGAGCGCACCATCGGGCCCGAGCGAGACGAGCCGGTAGTCACCGCCGTCCGGGAAGACCTCGTAGAAGTAGGCGTTGCCCCACGGGTCCTTCTCGCGGTCCGCTGGCAGGTTGAGCTCATCCAGACTCGCCGGCATGCTGCCCCGCTGGTCGATCTCGGCGCGCACAATGGAAGCATCAAGGATCAGCTTGAAGCCATCACCCGCGCTGCCGTGGCCGAACACCGCAAACGTAAAGTACATCATCGCGCCCAGCGCCAAGTGCAGCAGCATGGCAGCAAGCGACACCGCCACCCCCGCGATCGCAAGCCCCCGGGGCTCGCGCTTGAGCGCAAGCGCCGAGATGGCAAGGCTCACCGGGAAGATGAACATACCCACGCACGGCACGAGTCCCACGATCGAGAATGCAAACCCGGCAACACCCGCGGGGTTGCCCTGACGAGGTGCCTGCCTGGGCTGCTTTGCAAAGGGATCGCGCGGCCCGGGCTCGAAACGATCGCGTGCGCCGTCCGATGCCGGCGTGCTGGGCGAGCCGACCGGCTCCAAGCGATGTTCGTAGGGGTTCTTTCTGCTCATGGATCCCTCTCAGGCGTGGAGGGAGTCTAGAGCCAGTCAGCCGCCGCCGCGCACCGCCACCTTGAGCGCTCCCGGCCTTGCCGCCAGCGCCAGAGCATCGCCCGCCTGGTCAAAGCTCAGCGTGCGATCGAGCATGCCCTCGGTGCGGATCGAACCATCCGTCAGCGCGTGCACCGCCTCGATCATCGCGCAGCCCCGCGCGCACAACAACTGAATCTCAGAGGCCCACGCATCGGCAAGATCGAGCGCCCGCGCCGGCGGACACGCCTGGATGATGCTGCCCCGCGGCCGGACCATGCCAAGCGCCGAGGCGTCGGCCTGCCCGCTGCACTCGACCACTGCGTCCTGGTCGGCGCGCAAGCCCGTCAAATTGGTCTCTCGATGCCGAAGCCCGAGCTTGGCGCACACTTCCAGCGCTGCCTGCTGCTCGGTGAGCAGCCGAACAGTCGCGTTGCGGCGGGACATGACCTGTGCAGCCATCAGCCCAAGCACCCCATCGCCCAGCACCGTGACAAACGCCTGGGCCTCCAGTGCGATCAAGCGAGCGGCATGGATGGCTGTGCCCAGCGGCTGGGTGAACAGCGCGACCTCATCGTCCATTGAGTCGGGAAGCGCAATCAGCCTGTTCAATGGAACCGACATCCGCTCGGCGAGGCACCCATCGGCGCCGCGTTGACCCAGCGTGCGAAGCTGCCGGCAGTGGTTGGCCAGGCCGCCCTTGCACAGGTCGCATGTCTCGCATGGCAGCGTGGGCCACGCTGTGACGCGCTGGCCGACCTTGAACAAACCCTGGGAGTCGCTGCTCTCAACGTGCTCGATCACGCCCACGAACTCGTGCCCGAGCGTGCCCTCAAAGCCTCCCGCGTGCGCCGTGCGCACATCCGACGCCCCGATGCCGATGAGCACCGGCCGAACGATCGCATGCCCTGCTCCGGGCTCGGGTGTTGGTGCTTCGACCAGTTCAAGGCCGCGAGTTGTCAACCGCCAGGCGCGCACACGGACCTATCGGCTCAGCGAATGCCGGACTTGCAGGCCGTTGCTCAGCCGGGCTCGTTATCGGGGTCTTGAGCAGGGCTGTCGGAGAGTGGGGGCGTCGTGGCGCGGCCCTCGCGACGCACGGGCGGCATGCCCACGGGCGTCGACGCTGCCTCGTTGGGCGGCGGCGGGGTCAGCGGGAGGTACTCGACCAAACGCCGCCCACGCTCGAACACGGGGTAGACATAGGCTGTCCGCCCCCGGAAGGGCTCCTCGGTCGAGGCGTACCAGTCGAGCCACGCGGCGCTGTCCTCGCCGAAGTCCTGGCCCGTCAGCGTTCTCAGGGATTGGCGAGCCGCGATGTTTACCGCGAGTTGGCGGTCGTCCAAAGCACGGATCAGCCCCTCGATCACCTGCGGCTGGGCGTATTGCCCGAGTGCGTGCGCCGCCTCTGCCCGCACCTGCGGGTCGCTCTCGCCCGGGAGGTCGTCGTCCATGCCGATGACCGGCTCGGCGATGCGGTCGAGCAGGGGCTGGACAGCATCCTCGGTGTGGATCCGCTGGAGGGTGCGGGCTGCTTCGAGCCTGACGCGTTCGTCTTCATCGTCGAGGCGTTCGACGATCAGCGGGCCATGCTCGGGCAGGCCGTGAATCCCAAGGGCTCTGACCGCTGCAGCGCGCACGCCCGCATCCCAGTCATCGATGTTGTCTTCGTAGAGCTCGAGATAGATGCTCTCACCGCCGAAGAAGCTATTGGCCAGCAGCAGCGTGCCGCGGGCCCGCTCGTCGGCATTGAACTGGTTGATGGCCATGCGGGCCGCCTCTTCGGGCGACGCCGGCGCTCCGAGTTCAAGAATGGAGTCAGCGCCGCGGTTGTCAGCGAAGGACTCACAGCCGCTCAGCAGGCATGCCGAGCCCAAGCCCGCCGAGGCGATCAGCACAGCCTTGTGCCGGGGTCGCAGCAGGCCGCGGGGCCGAAATGAAAGCGCTGAAGACATCCTGAGAATCCATGCCATGAGTGGAGTCTAACCGCCGCAGCCGCACGAGGGTCGCCCCCCGGGCAGCGGGATGATGCGCTATGGCTTGCAGCAATGCTCTTGCGGCGAGGGCCCGGCCGGATATCGTGGGGCATGCTCACACGCCCTGCCAAGACCGCTCGCCCTCACTCACAGGATCGCTCGCCCGCTCGCTCGCTGCTGCGAACCGCGGCAGTCGCGGCGTCGCTGGCTGCAGCACTCCAGTTCGCCGGCTGCGCAGCCAACACCCATGCTCGCAGCGATATCTCTGGTGAGCCCGCGCCCGCGTCGGGCGTGGTGCTCGCCGATGTGGCCTACCCCCTGGCAGCGGGCGAGAAGCACTTCAGCTTCGAACGCTCGACGCTCGGCGGCATCGAGCAGGTTCGCGTCGTCCGGACCTCCGTGCCACAGGACAACGGCACGTGGCTCGTCCACACAGAACAGTTCGATGAAGCCAATCCCGGCGGTGAGCGCATCAGCTCCAACCGCTACGCACGCACAGGCCGCGGCGTGGCGCTGCTGGAAGTGCTCGATTACATCAGCGGCACCCAGACCGTCTTCCTCGATGGCGGGCTGCTCGTGATGCCCACCACAGCACGCCCGGAAGGGCTCTACAGCAGCAGCGTGACGGTCGAGATCTTCGACATCGGTCAGCCCGGCACGATCCGTCAGCACGGCACAGCGAGGCGGGACATCGAGTTCCTCGCGCGCGAGCCGGTGACAACGCCCGCGGGCACGTTCCAGGCGGCTCGGCTCAGGTCCACCCTGCTCATGAGGCTCACCACCGCCAATGTCACGCAGACCGACCATCTCTGGATTGATGATCAACTCGGCATCGTCGCTGAGGACAGCAGGATGCAGGCCCGGTCCTTCGGCGTGCCCGTGCGCAACCGGTCGAAACTCCTGCTGCTGGCGGAGGTGCCCGCCGCGTGGAATACCTATCAGCAGCCGATTGGTTCACCGCAGCCGGAAACGATGATCGAGCGCACGGGGCCTGTCGATCCGCCGCCGCCGCCGCCGCCCGGCGTCATGCAGCGCATGAGATAGCAAGGTCCGCGCCTCGTCGACACAAGCGCTCAATCAACCCTGCTGCTGGTCGGCGGGACGCTGGCTGATGGGCTTGCCCAGAATCTCGCTTGCGATGATCGCCTGACGCCACTGCTTGCGCGTGGATGGAACGAGCGCCTGGATCGCAGCCCGGCGTTTCTCGGTGCGGGCGGTCTTCTCAGCGATCCGCTGGGTTTCCTCCCGTCGAACACGCTCGGCAAACTCCGAAAGGTCATGGTCCGCCGGGCGCTGGTCACGCGCGTTGCGTTCAAGCGTTGCCGCGTCGCTGCGCTCGAGGGATGAAGCTCTCTTGGCGGTCGCGCGGGCTGCTTGGCGGGCATCCTGGGCATCGGAGACCGATGCCCGATCGCGGCGAGCGGGCTCGCTTTCTTCCGTTGGCGTGATGATGACCGGGCCAGCCTTTGGCCTGCCAGTGGGCCTGCCAGTGGGTCTGCCAGTCGGTCGGCCGGTGGTCCGGCTTGGCGATCCTCGGCCCGGCGCTGAGCCTCCCGGCACCGGCGGCGCTCCAGTGGGCCGGCGCGCTGCCTGCTGACGCCTGCGCAATTCCTCGAGCTGGGCCTGCCTGCGGGCTGCGATCGCATCCAGATCGACCGAAGCGTCCGTTGAGGCGGCCTTGGGCGTATCGACCCGGCCGGTGCGCAGGCGCTCCATCTCCTCACGCTCGGCCTGGGCCCGAGCCTGCTGGATGGCCCGCTGCTCAGCGAGCTTGCGGAACACCCACTGGATCGCCCCGCCGCCAAAGACGAGCACGATGAACAGGATCTGCAGCCAGTTGGGGTTGTTCATGGTTCCCTTTCCACTGCTATTGGCCCGGTCACGCGTCGTCCGCCATCGGCATGAGGACACCCTTCGCGGGCGTCGCAAATGGTACGTCAAAGATGCCCGACAGCACGCTGGGCGTGAAGATCGCCCCCGACGGGCCCTGGGCTGCAGCGTGTCCCTCCCGCAGGATCAGGCCATCATCGGTCCAGCGGATGGCGGCCTGCAGGTCGTGCAGCACGATGACCACCGCCACGGGGGGGCTCCCAGCCTCTGACGGGCTTGTGAGGGTCCGCATGGCCTGCATCGCTCGCAGGGCGTGGCGGGGGTCCAGCGCTGAAGCGGGTTCGTCAGCCAGCAGAATCCGCGCGTGGTCGGTGCCGGGCTGGTCGAGCTGGGCGAGGGCACGCGCAATGGCTGTCCGCTGCTGCTCACCGATGCTCAGGCTGGTGATAGGCGTGTCAGCGAGTGCTGCGAGGTCCATCGTCTCGATGGCGCGGTCGACCGCCAGGCGGTCCAGCGAGGCCGAGCACCCGAGCGAGAGCCTGCCCAGCATGATGACCTCTCGGGCCGTGTAGCCGAAGATGGTGTCGGGCCTCTGGGCGATGAACGCGATGCGCCGGGCGCGCTGGCGGGCGGACCATGAGGCCAGCGGCCGGCCATCGAGTTCGATGGTGCCCTCGGTGGGGGCCTTGGAGCCCAGCAGCAGCCGAAGAAGCGTGGACTTGCCCGAGCCATTGGGCCCGGCCACCGCGGTGATGCGTCCGGGCTGGGGGCTGAGCGAGACGCCGCGCAGGGCTGAAGCACTTGCACCCGCCCGCCGCCGATGGGGGTAGTCGAAGGCAATCTGGCGGGCATGCAGGCTCACGGCTCAAGGCTAGCCATGTGCCGGGGGCTCATGGCTCTGCGGGTATGCTCTGCCGGGCGTCCCTAGACTGCCGGGTGGACTTCCGGCGGACCTGCCGGGAGCGTGTGCTGTGGAAGGAACCAGCCGATGGGCGAACGAGTGGTGGCGGTCACCGGAGCAACTGGATTCGTGGGGCGGTGGATGGTCCGGGAGCTGCTCGCCAGCGGCTTTGGCGTTCGCGCGCTGGTGCGGTCGACGGAGAAGGCCGGCCGCGTGCTTCCCACCGATGACGAACGCCTGAGCCTCGTCAAGGGCACGCTCTTTGATCAGCGTGCCATGGATGAACTCGTGCGCGGAACGGATGCGGTGATCCACCTCGTGGGCATCATCCGCGAGGCGGGCGGCGGTCAGTCGTTTGAACGCATCCACGTGGACGGCACGGCAGCGGCCCTAGGTGCTGCGCAGCGGGCGGGCGTCAAGCGGTACGTGCAGATGTCGGCCCAGGGCGCCGACCTCGATGCGCCGACCGAGTACTGGCAGACCAAGGCCAAGGCCGAGAAGCTTGTGCGCAACAGCGGGCTTGAGTGGACGATTTTCAGGCCGGGGATGATCCACGGGCCGGACGGCGAATTCATGCAGATGGTTGCTGGCTGGGTGCGTGGCCGGAGCGTGCCCTTCGTGATGGTGCCTTACTTTGCGCGCATCAAGGGCCTCTCCCCGACGGGCGAGGGTGTTCCGGGCCTGCCGCCGGAGTTTGAAGAGCCGAGCCTCGAGCCGGTCTTTGTGGGCGATGTGGCCCGGGCATTTGTGCGGAGCCTTGACGAGCCCGAGAGCGTCGAGGAGATCTATCCGCTGTTTGGTCCCGAGCGGCTGACCTGGCCGGAGTTGATGCGCTTCGCCGAGGCGGAGGTGCCCAACGCCAAGAAGCTGCCCGTGGTCCCCGTGCCGGGCCCGGTGGCGATGCTCAAGGCCAAGGGTGCCAAGCTGATCGGGCTTGGGGATGTGCTGCCCTTTGATGCGGGCATGGCGGTGATGGGGCAGGTGGATGCGGTGGGGTCGAGCGAGAAAGCGCATCGGCATCTGGGCATCGAGTTTGCTCCGTTCCGGGAGACGATGGCCGGGTATGCCTCGGCCCTTTAGACCAACACCAGATCGTGCGTCGCGAGGCATCGCCGGGCTGCTCCCGGCTGGTGGCTGCGCGCTGAGCACGCGCAACAGAACATCGAGGAGCCGGGCATGAAGTACCAGGCGAGGCTCATAAGCCATCTCAAAGACGATCGCTACGAGCCCAAGGGCATCGACGGCGTGATCGAAGAACTCCGCATCGACGAGCCCGACCGCTTTCGGGCCGAGGTGCAGTCCATGCGAGCCGAGGGCGTGATCGAGATCACGCCCAGGGGCCATCTCATGCTGCCATCGGTCGAGGTGATGGAGGGTGAACTCATCGGCGTGTTCAAGGGCACAAGCCGGGGCTTTGGCTTTGTGCGCCCCGAGGGCACGTTCCGCGAGGGTGACATCTTCATCCCGCCCGATGCGACGGCTGACGCGCTCTCGGGCGATGTTGTGCGCATCGGCTTTGAGCGCGATCGCCGGCGTGAGCGCCGCGTTCAGGATGGCCAGCCTTCCTACAGCGGGTGGGTCGAGGAGGTCATCGAGCGCAGGCGTGGCCAGTTCACGGGCGAGATCTTCAAGCAGGGCAGCCAGTGGCTTGTCGAGCCGGACGGCTCTGAGCTTCGCGGGCCGATCGTCGTGCGCGATGCGGATGCCAAGAACGTCAAGCCGGGCGACAAGGTCGTGCTTGAACTGGTTGAGTATCCGAGGGACAACGAGCTTGCCGAGGGCGTGATCACGCGCGTGCTGGGCGAAGCGGGCAGGCCCGATGTCGAGACCGAGGCGGTCATCGCAGCCTACAGCCTGCCGGGGGAGTTTCCGGAGGAATGCGTCGAGCAGGCGCGTCAGGCCAGCCGCGCGTTTGATGAGCAGGTCGAGCGGTGGGAGCGCGAGGGCGCCTCGTCGCTCCACCTGCGCACGGACAAGACCGATGAACTGATCCTGACGATCGACCCGCCGGACGCGAAGGACTTCGACGACGCGATCGGCATCAGGAAGCTCGATAACGGCGGATGGGAGCTGGGCGTTTACATCGCGGATGTGGCGCACTTCATCGAGCCCGGGTCGCCCCTGGATGTCGAGGGCGCAGCCCGCGGCAACTCGGTGTACCTGCCGAGGCTGGTGATTCCGATGCTGCCCGAGGTGCTTTCCAACGGCATCTGCTCCTTGCAGGAGGGCGTGCCGAGGTTTGTGAAGGCGGCGTACATGCGGTACGACCGCAACGGCAACCGCATCGCAGAGGGCGTGGGCCAGGCGCTCATCAAGAGTCGAAAGCGCCTGACGTACCTCGAAGCCCAGGCGCTCATCGATGGGAACCGGGAAGAAGCCGAGAAGCATGCGCGCACCGAGGCCAAGTACGACGATGACGTCATCGCGGCCCTGCACGACATGGACGATCTTGCCAAGGCGATCCACGCCCGGCGCAAGCGGCAGGGGATGATCTCGCTCGATCTGCCCGAGGTCGAACTTGTGTTCGATGAGGAGGGCCACGTCATCGATGCGGTGCCCGAGGACGATGCCTTCACGCACACGCTCATCGAGATGTTCATGGTCGAGGCCAACGAGGTGGCCGCGCGGCTGTTCGAGGATCTGGATGTGCCGCTGATCCGCCGCGTGCACCCGGAGCCCACGCCGGGCGATTCCGAGGGTTTGCAGCGGACAGCGATGGTCGCGGGCTTTCGCGTGCCGGAGCATCCGACGCGAGAGGAATTGCAGGGCCTGCTCGAAGCGACCAAGGGCACGCCCGCTGCGCGCGCTGTGCACATGGCTGTGCTGCGCACGCTGACCAAGGCGGAGTATGCACCCTCGCTGGTGGGGCACTTTGCGCTGGCGAGCGATGCGTATGCGCACTTCACGAGCCCGATCCGCAGGTATCCCGACCTCACTGTGCACCGCTCGCTGGCGGCGTACATCGAGCTGACGGACAACGGCGTTAACCGGCCCAAGGACGACGGCGCCAAGCGAGAGCTCGGCAAGCAGCTGCGCGATCACGACCTCATCCCGCACAAGGATGAACTCGTCGAGATCGCGCGCCACTGCACCGCCAAGGAGCAGAACGCGACCGATGCCGAGCGCGAGCTGCGGAGCTTCCTCGTGCTGCAGGTGCTGGCCGAGCGTCACCTTGAGGACGAGTTCGATGCGGTGGTCACGGGCGTGACGCCCCGCGGCATTTACATCCAGCTCAGCGGCTACCTGGCTGAGGGCATGATCAAGATCGCGGACCTGCCCGGAGATACCACCCGATCGAACAAGATGCCCAATTACAAGATCGACAAGCGCACAGGCGCCCTGGTCGATGCCAACAGCGGGCGGTCGTTCAACATGGGGCACATGCTCAGGGTGCGGATCGGCTCGATCGATCTTCAGCGGCGCGAGATGAACCTGGTCATTGCCGATGATGCCAGTCGCGCAGCGGGCAAGGCCAGAGCCGTGCCCGGTCTGACGCTCGGCGAGGGCAGCG
>CAZSBR010000062.1:0-1309 GCA_964605165.1 uncultured Phycisphaeraceae bacterium | reverse complement strand
CGCGCAGCGGGCAAGGCCAGAGCCGTGCCCGGTCTGACGCTCGGCGAGGGCAGCGGCGGGCTTGGCTCAGCGGGCGGCGGCGGCGCAGGCTTCAAGGAAATGGGCAAGCCCGGGCGAACCGGCGCGCAGAGGCGCAGCGCCAAGAGCAAACGCCGCGACAAGGGCAAGACGGACTACCGCGATGACCGCAAGCCGAAGAAGGGCAAGAAGCGGTAGAGCTAGCGGCTCTCGTCCACCAGTGACCCCGGGAGCTTGCGTGTCGAGCTTCGGAGATCGGCGACGATTGCAGGAACGCCAGGAAAACCGCCGATCTCACCTACGTCGTCTCTAGCCCACCCATCCGTGTGATGGGCTGAACGAGGCACATCTTCTAGCTGCATTTCCTTTGCACACGGTGTAGCTTCACCAAGCGATCTGACTGCTCGCAACAGCCAGCGAACATCACCCTGCTTGCCAGGGATTGGGCTCGCAAGGTAGTACTCGAGTTCTACTCGACACCCTAGATCCTCATCGAGCAGAATTGGCGATGGAATACCTCGGCCAGCATCGCCGACGACCTGATACAGAAACAGGTTGTCCCCATAACGCGCAAGCCACGATGCAGGATCATATCGAGACGCCCTTATCCGATACCAATCCAGCACCGGGAGCGAAACGGTAAGCACCTCGGCCAACGGGCGTGAGCAGGCACCGAGCATCTGATCAGTGCGGAAGTTTTTCATTGCGACAAGAGTGATCGCGAGTACAGCGGCTGATGGCCCGATGACAAGGGTTAACTGCCAACTGAAAGGTGCGCACACGACGGCTGCGACAGAGCCAAAAAGTAGCACGGCGCAGCCAAGCCGACGGATGCCACCTCCGGCCCAAAGTCGGAGTATTGGCATTGCCCACTCATCTTCTTCTGGCGTCGAAGGACGCTTTCGGATGTAGATCGTGTGGTCGACTGGGTCAGTCATCGAGCCTCTCCCACGCAAACCCCTCGGGGATGAGTTCGGGGCGGTCTTGCAGCCAGCCGACGAGCCATTCGAAGGCCTCGACCAGTCTTGGGCCGGGACGGTTGAAGTGCTGATTGCCATCGACGAGCGCGACTCGGCCTGCTTTGACCGCGGGCAGTTCGTTGAACCAGCTTTGTGCGCGAAGGGCCTGCACCTCGGTTCGGATCTGGTTGAGGCTCAGGCCGCAGGGGCAGATGACGAGCCACTCGGGCTTGGTCGCGATGAACACAGCAGGATCGACGGCGATCGATTTGCCCGCGTGGCGTGAGGCCTGCTGCGGGCCGACGGCTGCGCCCGAGCCCGGGATCGGCACG
>CAZSBR010000061.1:0-12434 GCA_964605165.1 uncultured Phycisphaeraceae bacterium | reverse complement strand
GACGACGGCGGCGAGGGCGAGGGCTGAGACAGCCGCTCTGCCCCGCAAGAGCAACCGCCGAATCGGAACACACCCGAGACAGAACACACGCCCCGATGCCCCTCCACGACGCGAGCGAACCTCAGACCAGCCCCGCCATGCAGGCGCCCGACCTCGGGCCGGTGGTGCTCAACGCTCAACCGCCTCGTGATCCCGGTGTCGGCGTGGTCGTCGAAACGAGGCGAGCGACACGCCCCAAGGCCAGCAGCTTTGTTCGGCATGTCTCCATCGACGTCTCGAACACCCAGCTGGCAGGCACCTTCCGGGCCGGACAGTCCTTTGGTGTTGTCCCGCCGGGCGTCGATGCAGCGGGCAAGCCCAACAAGGTGCGCCTCTACTCGATCGCAAGCCCCACGCAGGGCGAGGATGGGCAGGGCAATGTCCTTGCCACCACCGTCAAGCGCACACTCGATGAGCACTGGGATGACCACCGCCTCTTCATGGGCGTGGCGTCCAATTTCCTGTGCGATCTGCAGGAGGGCGACGAGGTCCGCGTGACCGGGCCCGCTGGCAAACGCTTCCTGCTGCCCGCTCAGCCGGAGGCCCACCGCTACGTCTTCCTCGCCACGGGAACGGGCATCGCGCCCTTCCGCGGCATGACCATGGAGTTGCTCAGCCGCAACCCTGAAGCGGACGTCACGCTGGTGGCCGGGGTGCCTTACGCGACCGAACTGATGTACGACGAGCAGTTCCGAGGTCTGGCAGCCGAGCATCCGAACTTTCGCTATCTCACCGCGATCAGCCGGCATGAGCAGGAAGATGGCGGCGGGCCGATGTACCTCGATGGCCGGCTCAGCCGGCACGCGGATCTGTTCCGCGCCCTGCTCGGCGACGAGACGACGCTTGTGTATCTCTGCGGCCTTGCGGGGATGGAAGTTGGCATCTACCTGAGACTGATCGAACTGCTCCCCGAGGGGCACGAACCGTATCTGGAATTGCCCCCCGGCCAGGCAGCAAAGCTCGCCGAGGTGCCGCCACAGGAATTCAAGCGGGCTGTGCGGCCCGGGCCGAGGCTGTTCGCCGAGGTGTATTAGTCGGTGTTCCCTGCTGGCGTAAGCAGCGCCGGGGACGGAGGAATCCCGCCAGAATGGTCCGCGAGGGGCGGCCAGCATGTGGGGGGTGAGCCCGGGCGGGTTGACCGGGCGAGATCGGCGGGATTAGGTTTGCGGTCCTGCCAACCGGGGACCCGATCGGGTCGCCCACCGGATCTGAACTACGAGCGGTGCCTTTTCGGTGTCGCGGGCATCAACGGCTGAGATGCCGGCCCGGAGGAACTCCTTTGCCTTTCATGCCGACCACGCTGCCACGCACACTTCTGATCCTTCTGGCGTGCGCCGCGTTCTGGACCCTGCCAGCAGCAGGCCAGATAGGCTCGCTGCCGCAGGAACTGGTCCGAAAGACGGGCGTCCTCACCGCAGCGGAGACCGCCTCGGTCGCGAACTACGTGGCTCCGCTGGTCGCTGAACTGGCCAGTGAGGATGCTCTGGCCCGCGGCAGAGCCCGTACGGCGCTCATCGAGCCGTTGAACACCTCGGGCGTGAGCGTGGCGTTCCAGCAGGCGTACACGGAGGCCGTCAGCCCGGGCCTGAGCCCGCTCACACAGTCGGAGTCCATCCCCGTGCGGATCGCTGCCGTGGAGGCAGCGGGCTGGCTGGGCACGCTCGAGGGCTGGCAGATGGTCGAGACCAACCTCGCTCACCCCCAGCCGGGCGTGCGGATGGCTTCGGCCGTCGCGGCTCGCACGCTGCTCGATGCCGCTGCGTCCCGCTCGCCAGCGATCAACGCGACGGGTGCTGGGGCCATTGTCCGAGGCATCGCCCAACGCCTGGCTGCAGAGCCCAACGCCTTTGTGGCCGACGGTCTGGTGCGGACGCTTCAGCAGGGCGGGCAGCTTGTCGGCGTCTCGGGGTACGAAGCTGCGGGCCGATCGGCTTGGGAGGCCATCAGCGAGCACCTGCCCTCGCGGGTCTTTGCCACGCGTGCAGAAACTGACCACGCGGCGGAGCAGTCACGCCTGACACTCCTGGGCACGCTGGAGTACTTCCGCAGCACCGACGGCCTTGTCCGCCCCACCGGCGTCGATCGATCGATCGTGCAGGCTGCAGCGTCGGTGGCGGGTGAAACACTCGCCATGGTCGCCGCCAAGGCGCAAGCCAGCAGCGGAGCCGCGCTCGATGATGAGAGCGTGCGGCTGGGACGCATGGCCTACCGGGTGCTGCTCGATGCCGCTCGCCTGGGCCGCGTCGATGCGCCCGAAGCCGCCCTGGCCGCTCCACCGGAGGCCGGAGAGGACACCTCGCTCTACTTCCGTGATGCCCGGACGTACGTGCTGAGCCTCACGCAGAAGTTCAGCCTGCCGAGCGAACGCTTCAGCCGCTGGTTCCCGTAAGCGCTGCTGCCTGATGGCGGCTGCGGGTCGGGTATGCTCAGGGCATGGTGCGAATTCTTCTGCCCGTGCTGCTGCTTGCTGCTGCCCTTGTGCTCTCGGTCGTTTCCGAGCGCCCGATGCCCAAGGCGGACATCGTGATCAACAATGGCAATGACGTTGCCACGCTCGATCTTCAACGGATGAGCTGGTCGATGGACCTGCGCGCAGCCCGCGTGCTCTTTGAGGGTCTGGTCACCAACGACCAGCACACGTGGGGCTTTGACATCGCCCCGGCGGTCGCCGAGCGCTGGGACATCAGCGAAGATGGCAGGACGTACACCTTCCACATCCGCGACAACGCGCGTTGGTCCAACGGCTCGCCGGTGACGGCGGGCGATTTCGTCTTCAGTTGGCGCCGCGCCCTGCTCCCGGATCTCGCAGCGGACTACTTCAAGCTCTTCCAGCTCATCGAGGGCAGCAAGGAGTTCTACGACTGGCGCACAGCCCAGCTCGCTGCCTTCGGCGAGACCTGGACTGGCAACTCCGACACAGCGGCCAGAGCCAAGGCTGCACGCGAACTCTGGGACCTCACCAAGGCGACCTTCAATGAGATGGTCGGCGTGCGCGCGCTGGATGACCGCACCCTAGAGGTCCGACTCGTGCGGCCCGTGCCCTACTTCCTCGATCTCTGCGGCTTTGCGACCTTCTACCCCGTCTACCCGCCGCTCGTCGAGCAGTACGACCGGCTGGACCTCGACACCGGGCGCGTGATCGCAGAGTCCGGCTGGACCAAGCCGCCCGAGCTTGTGAGCAACGGGCCGTTCAAGCTCACACGCTGGCGATTCAAGCGCGACATGCGCTTTGACAAGAACGAGTACTACTGGAACGCGGGCCGCCTCGGTGCGGACTCCATCTCGATGGTGTCCATCAGCGATCCCAACGCGCAGGTGCTCGCCTTTCAGACCGGTGCTGTGCAGTTCCTCGCGGATGTGACCGCGGCCTACCGCCGAGAGATGTACACGCAAAAGCAGGCGTTCTACAACGAGCACCGTGAGCAGTACGAGGCGCTGCTCGCCCAGGGCTTTGATCAGTTCGAGATCGATCGGCGCCTGCCCGACGATCCCCGCAAGCACGCGCACTTCGTTCCCGCCTTCGGCACGTACTGGTACAACTTCAACTGCCGCCCCACGCTGCCCGATGGACGCGACAACCCCTTCCATGATGCCCGCGTGCGACGAGCCTTTGCCATGGCCATCGATAAGCGCGTCATCACCGAAGAGGTCCGCGGCTTCGGCGAACCATACACAAGCACGCTGATTCCGCGGGGCTCGGTCGCGGGCTATGAGTCGCCCGACGGGCTTAAGTGTCTTTCTGACGCTGCCAATCAGGCCGAGCGTGAGGCCATCGCGGCAGAGGCAAGGGCCCTGCTTGCAGAGGCAGGCTACCCGGATCCCTCGCAGTTCATCACGGTCGAGTTGCTCTTCAACAAGGACAGCGGGCACGACCTGATCGCGCAGGCTGTTGCCAAGAACTGGCAGCGGTACCTCGGCGTGCCGACGCGTCTGGTTCAGAAAGAGGTCAAGGTCTTCCGCGACGACCTCAAGAACACCAACTTCATCACCAGCCGCGCCGGCTGGTACGGCGACTATGGCGACCCCACAACCTTCCTCGACCTCAGCCGCAAGGACGATGGCAACAACGACCGCAAGTATGCCAACGCCGAGTTCGAGGCCCTGCTCGACGAGGCAAACGTGGAGACCGACGAGGTTCGCCGCATGGAACTGCTGACGCAGGCCGAGACGATCCTGATGGAGCGTGACCTGCCCAAGGTCCCCATCTTCCACTACGCGCACACGTACATGTTCGATGCGTCGGTGTTGGGCGGCCCCAACGCGCACCCGCGCACCAAGCAGTACATGGGTTTCTTTGACATCCTGGGTGATGGCAAGGGGCCGGACGTACCCCCGACCATGCCGCTGAGACCGCTGGGCGAGCAACTCTCCGCTGCGGGAGGTGCGCGTTGATCGGCCTGATCGTTCGTCGTCTGCTTCAGTTGCCGCTGATCCTGGCGGTGATCTACACGCTGACGCTTTGGCTTGCGTGGGGCATCCCGGGCAACCCGCTGGAGAACCCAGAGGGCCGCCAGCCGCCCGCCGAGGTCATCGAGGCGATGAAGGCCCAGTACAACCTCGATAGCTTCGGCTCGTTCTACACGTCGTACCTCTCCAACGCGACGGGCCTGACCTGGCTGAGCGAAGAACTCAGCGGCGAGGCCGCACGAAGGGCGGAGGAAGCCGCGGCTGCGGGCGTTGCGCCACCCAAGCGCTACATCTTCGACCTCGGGCCGTCGCTTCAATACCGCGACATCCGCGTCAACACGATCATCACCGATGCGATGCCCGTTTCGATCACGCTCGGCCTTGCCGCGATGCTCATCGCCGTGATCGTGGGTGTGACCGCGGGCGTGGTCGGGGCCGTCAAACCCAATGGCTTTGCGGACATCTCGACGCTGCTGCTGGCGCTCATCGGCATCAGCCTGCCGAACTTCGTCATCGGCACGATGCTGCTGATCATTCTGGGCATCTGGATCCCGATCATCCCGATCGTCGGCTGGGGCACGCTCAGCGCTATCCCGGTGCCAGCGATCACGCTCAGCCTTCCCTTTGCCGCCTACATCGCAAGGCTCACGCGCCTTGGCATGCTTGAGCATCTCTCGAGCGACTTCATCCGCACCGCCCGCGCCAAGGGCGCAAGCGAGAGCCGCGTCATCATGCGGCACGCCCTCAAGAACGCCTTCCTGCCCGTGCTCAGCTACCTCGGGCCCGCGACCGCCTTTGCCATGACGGGCTCATTCGTTGTGGAGCGCGTCTTCAGTGTGCCGGGCATCGGTCAGCACTTCGTCAACGCGGTGCAGAACAAGGACCTGTTCCTCATCATGGGCGTCGTGCTCATCTTCGCGACCATGCTCATCCTGTTCAATCTCGCGGTGGATGTCCTCTACCGCTGGGTCGATCCGCGGATCGAGTAGCTCATCAGGCCGGCGTTGGTTCAGCAGGCGGCTGGGCTCTGGGCTGTCGCAGCAGCTTGGACCTCCGCCTGACGATAAAGGCCATGCCGCCGGTCCAGATGAAGACCATCACGCCGAGAATCACCAGCGACCAGAGATCCGCTCCGCTGCTCATGGCGGTCACGCCGCCAAAGTTCTGCGTGCCGCCCCCGCGCTGAAGCTGATACGCGGATTGCCCCCCTGCGGTCGCGGTCGCCGCGAGGTTCGTCTCGTACATGAACGGATCAGCAAGCGCGCCATCCACGAGATCGACAACCGGCTGGGCGTACTCGCCGATGAGCGGCTCGCTGTCGGGCGTGAGCCCCACGCTCGCGAACGCGGTGAGCACGTCCTCCGGCTCGACGAACATCCCCGTGGCAAGCTCGCCGCCATCGGGCCCGGTCAGCACCCACTGATCCAGCGTGACGTCGCTGAAGGTGAGCGTGGCGGTCTGACCACTGGACGTGAACTCCACCTCGATGCTGCCGCTGTTGGCTGGTGAGCCCCACGTGCCCGTGATGTCGACATCCACGACGACCTCAAAGTCCGGCGCAGCCTGACGCGATCCATCGTCGGCGCGGGGAGGGCGAGCCGGGGTGAACGTGTAGTTCGAGGTGTAGGGCATGGCACCCGCCGCGCCGCCGCCGAAGCCAGCACTGAACTGCATGATCGAGATCGCATACACGACCACCGTCGCCACCGAGATGACCAGCAGCGTCCAGCCGAGCAAGGCTGCGGGCAACGAGCCCGCTGTGCGGATGACGTTGCGACGGGTCATCACGCCCGCCTTGAGCAGATCGGCGCCGCACTCTGAACACCGGCCCGAAACGAGCGTCGCAAGCTCGTAGCCACAGGAGCCGCAGCCGGCGTCGCGGGGCATGCCCGGAGGCGCGAAGATCGCCCGCCAGACCGCGTTGGCAGCAAGCCCAATCCCGATGAGACCGGCCAGCAGCAGGAGAACCCCGGACGCCATCATGCCAACAACCATGGCCGCAGCGTACCAGACGCCGAGCCAGACGCCGAGCCAGACGCCGAAGTACCGGGCTCGAGTCAGCCCCGCTGCTGCTCGAAGGTCGCGCCCTCGAGCACATCAAAGCTCAGAAAGTCGGCAATCTCGAAGTCGCTCGCCTTCTGGCCCGGCGCGGTGGGCGTGCAGTGAATCGGCACGCCCGCGTGCACCACCACAGCATCGCCCTCGATCGCCACCACCATGCCCTGCACACGCCGAGGCCGGCCCGTCACGGGCTCCACGTAGCGCCCGCCCGTGCCGACCTTGTCCATGCGACGAGCCCGGGCGCGGATGGTCCCGATGATCCGCTTGCCCTCTTCAGCCTTGACCTCACCGACGGGCCGAAGATGCAGTTCGTAGTTCGTGTTGCTGAACCTGAGCTTGACCGCAGCGGGCTTGGTGGCGGTCTCGGGCAGGTGGCCCTCAAAGACACCTCGTGCCAGCTTGGGATCGATCTTGGTGGTCGGCGCTGGGTGGATCATGCACAGAAGATAGGCGTTGGTCAGCCCTCTCGGGCCGCACAACAAGCTCCCATGGCTCCACATCCAGAGCCGGGGCCCATCGCTGCTTCCAGTTCGAGCTTGTCCGCCCTCGACCCCTCGTCAGCTTCCAGCGGGCGAGAGAGCCTCGAACACAGCCTCGGGCACCTCGGATATGCCCAGGAAGTTCGCAATCAGCCGCGGGCCCTCACGCGTCATGAAGCTCTCGGGGTGGAACTGCACGCCTTCCATCGGCGGCCTGCCAGGATCGGCCCAGACCCGCCGCAGCCCCATCACGATCCGCCGGGAGTTGCCCGTAGCGTCCGTCTCATCCGTCCAGGCGCTGACGACAAATCCGTCCTCACCCCCGCTGGCAGGCGCCGGCACACTCTCAACGGGCACCACCAGCGAGTGATACCTCGCAGCCACGAACGGGCTGGGCAGGCCCGCAAACAGACCCTCGCCGTCGTGGTGGATCACGCTCGTCTTGCCGTGCATCGGGCGGTCGTGCTCGACCACAGCCATCCCGGACAGGTCTGCGATGCACTGGTGCCCGAGGCACACGCCCAGCACCGGGATCTGCCCAGCAAAGCGCTCGATCATCGCGATGCTCATGCCGCTCTCACGAGGTGTGCAGGGCCCGGGGGAGATGAGCAGGTGGCTCGGGCCCTTTCCGTCATCGAGCCCCGCAGCTTCATCGGGCGTCATCTGGTCGTGGCGCACCACCAGCACATCGCGTCCAACCTCCGCCCCCGGCTTGAGCGAGCCGATGAGCTGCACGAGGTTCCAGGTGAAGCTGTCGTAGTTGTCAATGACAAGGATCATGGCCGGTGCAGCGTAGGTTGGTCCCTGGGGCGCCCGATCGCTGGCGAAAAAGAGCCCCGCCCGGCTGCAAACACAAGCCGGGCGGGTGCGGGCGGAATCGACTGAACGTCGCACCCCAGCCGGCAGACACCAGCCGGTGCGCGACCAGGTGACTGGTTCAGGCGGCGAGTTGGCAGCGGCCGGCCACGCCATCGAGCGTCACATAGAACAGCTCTGACGTGATCGGGTAAGGCAGGCGGCGATAGTCCTGCTCGACCTTGCTGCGCACCCGCTCGACGAACGGTGCGGGCTCTGCAGACAGAGCGACGAACATGTCCCGCGCGGGCGTGGCGACGTAGAAGTTGCCGCCAAGCTCGTTGGCAAGCTTGGCATACAGATCGCTCATCAGCAGGCGGGCCGCGTCGTAGCCGTCCTGCTCGCTGATGATCGCTGCACGACCGCCCTCCTTGGAATCCACGAACTGGATCTCGAGTTCGGGCGCGTAGCGATCGATGTTCTCCCGGGCAATCTCGTCCATCTCATCGATGGTCAGGCCCCACTTGATCACCTGCTCGGTCGTGATGCTCACCGTCATCTGCGGCAGGTCAGTCACGAAGACCACAACCGTGTCGTTGACGAACGGCACATGCGCGACCAGCGACTGGTCCAGATGCTCGAAGATCGACACGGGCTGAACGCGGGGCATGATCCGCTGGCGGGCAAAGTCCAGCGGCATGCTCAGAGCGTGGCCGGCATCGGCAGCGAAGAGCTGGTCGAGGTAGTTGCGGACGATCTCGTCGCCCCGATCGGGCTCGCCACGGACCATGCGGTAGACGTTGTCGAGGTCGAGCCGCCGGCCATTGACGAGCATCTCGCGCGGGCCAACGAGTTCGACATCCAGCCCGGGTCGGATCTCCTTGAGGAGAAGGGCCACGTGCTCACTGAAAGCTTCGGGTTCGGTCGGGGGGTGCGTCATCGATCGTCCTCCACCAGTCAAGGCAGGACCACTTCGTGCACACCCGGACCTCCGACTGAGCTCCGAGGTGTGGCTGGGCCACCGCTCGCAAAGCCCTGATCGAAGATTCACCCCCCACTATGCACCCTGTTCGCGACCAACACCAACTTTCGGCCCGCCCATCCCACACGGACCGACCCAGAACCCGGCTCATGGACGATTCTCGGGCCGCCGAGCACCAACCCGCTGGCCCGGGCTATACTCGCGGCCAGTCTGGGCTCAGACGAGATGTCGGGTGTCTAGACCTTCATTTCAAGGGCCTGTGTGGAGACTCAACGTGACCGAGCAGGAAATCGAGACCAAGGTCATCGACATCGTTGCTGAGCAGATGGGTGCCGATAAGGCTTCCATCACCCGATCGACCCACTTCGTGGACGATCTGAACGCCGACAGCCTCGACACCGTCGAGCTTGTCATGGAGTTCGAGGACGAGTTCGATACGGACATCCCCGACGAGAAGGCCGAACAGATCAAGACCGTCGGCGAAGTGATCGAATTCGTCATGCAGGCACGCGGCGCGGAATAACACCCGCCGCGACCGCTCGCCGCTCGCATCCGACCGCCTCCCCAGCGATGTCGCTGGTCTGTAACCGCCTATGTCCGCACGTCAACGCTCCCAGCATCGCGTCGTTATCACCGGTATCGGCGCGCTCACCAACCTCGGGCCCGATGAGCCGTCGACATGGCACGCCATGCGCGACGGCATCAGCGGGATCAGCTCGATCGGGGGCTCGGACTTCGACGACTACCCCGGCGCCAAGTGGGACTGCACCATCGCCGGCCAGATCAAGCACACAGACCCCGACACCCTGCTTGACCGCAAGGAAGCCAAGCGGCTCGACCGCTGCACCAAGCTCGGGCTCATCGCTGCAGACCAGGCCGTCCGACACTCGGGCATCGAGTTCGACAAGGAAGACCCCGAGCGCTGCGGCGTGATCGTGGGTTCGGGCGTCGGCGGCATCAGCACGATCGAGCAGAGCGTGCGCATCCTCGTTCAGCGAGGTCCAGACCGCATCAACCCCTTCACGGTCCCCCGCCTCATGGTCAATGCGGTGGCCGGGAACATCTCCATCCGCTACGGCCTCCAGGGTCCCGCCTCGGCCCATGCCACCGCCTGCGCCAGTTCGGGCCACGCCATCGGTGATGCCGTCCAGCACCTCAGGCTCGGCATGGCCGATGTCATGGTCGCCGGCGGGGCCGAAGCCGCCTGCACGCCCCTGTGCGTCGGCGCCTTCATGACCATGAAGGCCTTGAGCACCCGCAACGACGAGCCCACCAGGGCAAGCCGGCCGTTCGATGTCGACCGCGATGGCTTCATCCTCTCCGAGGGCGCAGCCATCTGCGTGCTCGAAACCGAGGAACACGCCAAGGCACGCGGTGCCAACATCCTCGCCGAACTCGTCGGCTTCGGGAACTCCTGCGACGCCCACCACATCACCGCGCCCGATGAACAGGGCCGCGGAGCCGCCCGCTCCATGCGCATGGCCATGCGGGATGCGGGCCTGAACACGACAGACATCGACTACGTCAACGCCCACGGCACGTCCACGCCGCTGGGCGACAAGGCCGAGGTCGCGGCGGTGCTCGATGTCTTCGGCGATCACGCCCGGGCCAGCGCCGGCGGCAGGCTCGCCATGAGCTCGACCAAGTCCGTCCATGGACACTGCCTCGGAGCCTCCGGAGCGGTCGAGAGCGTCGCCTGCGTGCGATCCGTCTCCGAGGGTGTCCTCGCGCCCACGATCAACCTCGACACCCCCGATGCCTCGTTTGACATCAACCTCGTGCCCCACGAAGCACAGGAGCGGCCCACCCGCTACGCGATGAACAACACCTTCGGTTTCGGCGGCCACAACGTCACGCTCATCGTCGCCCGCTACGAGGGTTGAGCCACCCGCTGCGGCCAGCAACGAGGGCGCTTACGCTCCGGTCATCACCATCAAGGCCTTGCTCCCGGCACAGCGTTTGCGAGTGCCCACCCAGCCACCCTCGACGTGGATGGAGGTCGTCCCATGGCCATGCGAACCGAAGCGCTCAAGCACCTCGAAGTGCCCGTCATCGTGTACCTCGCCGAGCGCACACTCCCGACCGCCGAGGTGATGAAACTCGTCCCCGGCTCGATCATCGAGATGTCCAAGCAGGCGGACAAAGACCTCGATCTCTACATCAGCAACCGCCAGATCGGGACCGGATCGGCGGTGAAGGTGGGCGAGAACTTCGGATTGCAGGTGAAAACCATCGAATCGCCGAGCGAGCGACTGGATGCCGCTGTCGATGCCGCCATCGAGGAGCAGTCTCAACTGGACGCCAGCGCCGAGGACGTCGCCGCCTGACAGCCCGCTGACGACCTACCGCACCCGGCCCTTGCCGCGCACGATCTTGCCGATCGCGTGGACTTCTTCGCCGGCCTTGCGCAGGCGCTGCGCGACGGTCTCGGCAAAGGCGGGCCGAACAACGACGACGTACCCGATGCCCATGTTGAAGACCCGGCGCATCTCCGCCGTCTCCACGCTGCCACGCTGCTGGAGAAACTTGAACACCGGCGGCACGGGCCACGAGGACCAATCGATCTTCGCATCGACATCGGGCCCCAGCGAACGCTCGAGGTTGCCAGCAAGCCCGCCGCCCGTGATATGCGCCATCGCGGTGATGACCTTCTTGACGCGGTAGGCCCGGTCAAGCTTGTTGATGGGTTCCGCATACAGCCTCGTCGGCTCGAGCAGCGCCTCGCCAAGCGTGGGGCGCTCGCCATCGGCGGTCTCGAGTTCCGGGTAAGCCCGGTCCAGCTTGAGCCGGCCGCGCTTCAGGATCGCCCGCACCAGCGTGTAGCCATTGGAGTGCGGCCCGCTCGAGCCAAGCCCCAGCACCACGTCGCCGGGTGAGGGCCTGCGCGACTTCATCGCCCGCTTCAGTTCGACCACGCCCACCGCAAAGCCATTGAGATCGAAGTCGCCCTCGGCGTACAGATCCCCCATCTCGGCCGTCTCGCCGCCGAGCAATGCGCAGCCCGCCAGCTCACATCCTCGCGCCACGCCCGCGAGCAGCGCTGCCATCACGCGCTCTTCAACCCGTGGCACCGAGAGGATGTCCAGGAAGAACAACGGCTCGGCGCCCTCGACGATCAGGTCGTTGACATTCATGCCCACAAGGTCGATGCCGATCGTGTCGTACACCTGCATCTGCTGGGCGATGCGGATCTTCGTTCCTACTCCATCGGCGCATGCGCACAACACCGGCTCGCGGTAGTTGCGCTTGAAGAGCTTCTGGTCGTAGTCGAGGCGAAACATCCCGGCAAACCCGCCGGGGTTGGGCAGCACCCGTGGACCGTGCGTGCGACGCATAAGCGCGGGCAACTGGCCCACAAAGCGGTCATAGCGATCCAGGTCAATCCCACTGGAGGCATAGGTAAGCTTGGCGCCAGAGGAGCGTGCGGGTGGCATGGAGGCCATCAGCGTAGCACTTGCGCTTGCCATCGACCTGCGTGGATGAGGTCTGCTACGATCGCGCATTGCGGGCGACCCCCGCGGCAACCCGTCTTCAATCACGAGGCTCCGCCTCTTTCCATCTGTGGCCCCTTCGACCCAAGCGAGCGAGAAAGACCATGCCAACCCACCTCTTCACCAGCGAATCCGTCTCCATGGGCCACCCGGACAAGATCTGCGACCAGATCTCCGACG
>CAZSBR010000060.1:0-12447 GCA_964605165.1 uncultured Phycisphaeraceae bacterium | reverse complement strand
GGCGTCTCGTGCACGAACGTCACGAAGCGGGTATCGGGTTCGTCAGCGTGGAGCGTCACCGAGCCATCGGGCCCCTGCTCGATGCGCACGGGAACGCCGCAAGCGGGGCCGACAACCTCGCAGGTGTTGGAATCGATCGCGACGACGGGCAGGCCCGCATCCCGGCAGAGGTCGAGATAGGTCCTTGTTGCTGCGGCATAGCCGCTGAGCTCGACACATCGCCCCACCCAGACCAGCACCGTTGTGGGCTTGCGTCGCATCAGCCTGCTCCCATGCACATCCTGCCCGGACCCGACTGCTTCGGATCACCAACTCGGTGGCGACCCGAGCAGGGCCGCTGCCGCGGGCAGCAACTCGCCCGCGCACGCGCTCGCATCGGCGAGCCAGGCACGGGGCGAGCAAGAACGACGGGACAGGGCATGTGCCATCGCCCGCTGCTCAGCGGTGTCAGGATAGGGGTTTGCGCACGCGGCGTCCTGCCGGGCGAGGGCTCGTGGCCCTGCCTTTCACCGGGAGCGCTTGCCCGACCAGAGCGCTAGTACCGATCGAAGAACTCGGCCATGAGCCGGGCCCCGAAGCCCGTGGGCCCTGCGTTGAAGGGCGGCCTAGCGCTGTCGGCAGCGTGGGTGCCCGCGATATCGATGTGTGCCCACGGGATCTTCTTGTCCACGAAGTAGCTCAGGAATGCGGCGCCCTGGATCGGGTGGGCTTCTCGGACCGGCGCTGAGTTGACGATGTCCGCCACGGAGCTCTTCATCATCTGGCGGTAGTCATCGTGGTGCGGCAGGCGCCAGACAAGCTCGCCGCTGGCGCAGCTGGCCGCATCGAGCTTCGTGCGGAGCTGTTCGTCATCGCACCACATGCCCGCGTAGGTCGAGCCCAGCGCGACCACGACGCCGCCGGTGAGGGTGGCCATGTCGATGATGGCAGCCGGGTTCTCCTTGTCGCAGGCCCAGCAGAGGCCATCGGCGAGGACGAGGCGACCCTCGGCGTCGGTGTTGGTGACCTCGACGGAGACGCCGTTGCGGAAGGTGATGATGTCGTCCGGGCGGTAGGCCTCATCGCTGATGGAGTTCTCGGCAGCGACGAGCAGCCCGACGACGGGCACGCGTGGCTTGATGACGGTGGCGATGGCGTGCATCGCGCCGAAGACGGCGCAGCCGCCGTCCTTGTCGCGCTTCATGCCACGCATCGAGCCGCCGACCTTGATGGACAGGCCGCCCGAGTCATACGTGATGGTCTTGCCGAGAAGCACGACGGGCTTGGCGGTCTTGCGCGCATTGGAGGGCGTGTACTCGATGCGGATGAGGCACGGCGGGTTCTCGCTGGCCTGCCCGACGGTGTGCAGCCCCATGAGCTTCTCGGTCTCAAGCTGCTTGCCGCTGATGACCGTGCACTTGAGCCCGGTCTTGCGAGCCATCTTGCGGGCCTCGCTTGCCATCCACGAGGGCGTGGCGATGTTGGGCGGCGTCTGGCTGAGCGTGCGCGTGATGTTGGAGGACTCGGCCAGCCCCAGCCCGCGCTCAAGGCCCGAGGCGAACCGCTTGGCCCCGCAGTGCAGGCTGAGCTTGAGGCCCGGCTTGGAGGGCGACGCCGAGCCGCG
Organism: uncultured Phycisphaeraceae bacterium; assembly: GCA_964605165.1. GTDB lineage: Bacteria > Planctomycetota > Phycisphaerae > Phycisphaerales > UBA1924 > OFTM382. The sequence goes on along the minus strand of CAZSBR010000060.1, from coordinate 10,844 downwards.
GAAGGTCTCGCACGACCAGCTTGCAAGCCCGAGACCCTCGCCGATGGCCGAGCCCGCGATGGCTTCGTCCGTCACCGAGCCGCCCAGCGCGCCAGTGAGCGCGAGTTCGACGGATTCGGCCTTGATGGCATCGAGCCTTGCGAGCAGCATGCCCGCTGCCTTGCGGAGATCGGTGGCGGACATCGTCTCGCCATCGCCCAGCCCGAGCACGATCACGCGGTCGTAGCCCTCGACGTCGTTGACCTCCGCGATGGAACCGACCTCGCCCGTTGCCTCGGGACGTGCAGCAGCCGAGGCGATCCAGCCCTCGCTGTCGAGCTTGGCGGTCTGCTTGTCGAGGCCCTTGGATTTGTGCTGGCCGACGACGAGCACGCTCGGGGTGCCACGACTTGCAATGCGGATCGACTCGTACATCTTCACTCCTGAACTTGATCAAGGACTCGTCTGCGAGCGATCTCTGCACCCGCCTGAAAATCACCTTACTACGAAGACAGTTTAGGAACCCCGCAGCAGGCGTTCATCGCTGATGCCTTCGTCATAGGCTTGTCGCGTGCCCGATCACCCCTCCACCGCCGGTCAGCCGCCGATGTTCGCCCCCTGGCGGCTTGAGTATCTCGAGGCCCTCGAGAAGCAGGAACGCAAGGCCGGACCGCCCGGTGCGACAAGCGGCTCGTTTCTCGCCGATGCCTTCGACGCTCCCGATCATGACGAGGCCAACCACGTCATCGTGCGCACCAGCCACGGCCTCATCATGCTCAACGCCTACCCCTACTCCAATGGCCACCTGCTCGTGGCGCTGGGTGACCCCAGGCCCACGCTGCTGGACTATGAGCCAGAGCAGCGAGATCGGCTTTGGACATTGGTCGAACTGGCCGCGGAGTTGGTGCAGCGCACGCTCGAGCCGCAGGGGATCAACATCGGGATCAACCAGGGGCGTGCAGCCGGCGCGGGCGTGCCGCAGCATCTGCACGTGCATCTCGTGCCGCGCTGGGTGGGCGATACGAACGTGATGGAGGTCGTGGGGCGCGTGTGCGTCATCCCCGCATCACTCGAAGCGATGGGCGAGCGCTATCGCGCCGCGTGGAAGAAGCTGAGCGCCGAGCGACCGGATGGTCTCAGGCCGCCATGCGGCGCCTGATGCGCATGCCGACGCGCCACTGGCCCTTGCCATCGGGCTCGACGCGCACGATGCGGGCGTCTGCGCCGTCGTAGGAAGCGCCGGGAATCATCAGCCGCGCCGCCTGACCGAGCTTGGGCTCGACCTGGCTGCGAAGGCCCACGCCCTCGGAGCTTGTATCGAAGAGTTCAACGGGCGCCAGCGCGACCGAGCCATCTTCTTCGTTGGCGAGGATGGCAAGGCCCTTGCGTCCATCGGCGTGGCGGGGCGAGTGGCGGCGATCGAAGGGAATCGCGTCACCCTCGGTGGGCAGGCCCGCGAGGTGCAGGCCGCAGCCTGCCGAAGTCACCGTCGAGCGATCTGTGGTGGACATCCGTTCGGCTCCTGATCCCGGGCCCATGAAACGGACCCGTCTTCCGCTCCCATCCGTGGAGCGTGCAGGGGGAGCTATCGGAGCCTGACAGCGGGGACTTCAGGCCAATGTGAGCAGTTGTTCACCCAGAGAGGTGGTGTGGCCTCAATGGCGGCTCAGCCTGCGAGCCAGGATCAGGGCCAGTTCCAGCGATTGCTGGTAGTTCAGGCGTGGGTCGCACAGTGAGTCATACCGCACACCCAGCGCCTCCTCGGTGATGCCCGAGGCGCCGCCCATGCACTCGGTGACATCATCGCCCGTGAGTTCAAAGTGCACGCCCCCGAGGCGGGCTGCGGGCTGGCGCTGGCCATCGCGCTGCGTGGTGCCCAAAGACTCGAAGGCATCGATGGCGCCGGTGAGTTCTGCCGCGATCGACTCGAAGGCCCGGGTCTTGACGCCCGACTGGGTGACGATGCCGTTGCCGTGCATGGGATCTGAGATCCACAAGCATCGGCGGTCGGCGCTGGCCACCGCCTCGACGATCGGGGGCAGGGCGGTGGCGACGTTGGCAGCGCCCATGCGGGCAATGAGCACGAGCTTGCCCGGCTCGTTGGCGGGGTTGAGGGCCCTGGTGAGCTCAACGACCTCGGCGGGGTCGGCCTTGGGGCCGATCTTCACGCCCACGGGGTTGGCAATGCCGCGGAAGTACTCGACATGCGCACCATCGAGGTTGCGGGTGCGTTCACCGATCCACGGCAGGTGCGTGGAGAGGTTGTAGTGCTGGGGCCTTCTGGGCACGAGCCGCGTCTGGGCGGACTCATAGAAGAGGTTGAGCCCCTCGTGGCTGGTGAAGAACTCGACGCGGGTGAGTTCGTCGACACGCGCCTCGCCGATGGCCTCCATGAACTCCAGCGCCTCGGCGAGGCTCTGGCTGATTCGGCGGTATTCATCGCGGCTCTGGGGCGAGAGGTCCGCGTGCTCGAAGAAGGACAGATCCCAGTACTCGGGATGGTGCATGTCCGCAAAGCCGCCATCGAGCAGCGAGCGGATGAAGTTGAGCGTCATCGCCGAGTGCTTGTACGCCTGCACGAGGCGGTCGGGATCGGGGGTGCGTGCCTCGGGCGTGAACGCTGCGCCGTTGATGGCATCGCCGAAGTAGCTGGGCAGCTCGGCGGTTTCGCCGCTGGGAAGCGTGCCGCGCTCCATGGGGCTCGACCTCGGCTTGGCGTATTGGCCCGCGAAGCGCCCGACGCGGATGATGGGCCGCTTGGTGCCGTGAACGAGCACGAGCGACATCTGCAGCAGGATCTTGAGCTTGTTGGTGATGGGCTCGGGTCGGCATTCGCTGAGCAGTTCGGCGCAGTCGCCTCCCTGCAGCAGGAAGCGTTTGCCGGCCTCGGCATCGGCGAGGTGGCTGCGCAGGCGCTCGATCTCCCAGCTTGTGACCAGCGGCGGCAGAGCGCGAAGCTCGGCCATCGCAGCAGCAAGGCCGGCGTCATCGGGGTAGTTGACCGCGTGCGCGACGGGCCGGGCCTGCCAGGAGGTGGGCGACCAGCCGGCATTGGTCAGCGCACCGGAGTCAGATGCGCCGGGCTTGGCCGGGGGCGAGTGCTGCGGCGGGGTGGACGAGGTCGGTGGGTTCATGGGCAGCTAGGACTGACGGGAAACGCACAGAAAGCAAGGAGCACAAACGGGTGATCGTTGCGCTTGCATGCCCGAAGTGTGTCAACTTGATCAGTTTTGTGCGATTTTCTCAGGAACGGAGCACAAACGTCCGATTCCCGACGCGCAACAAGAAGTTGGAACCGTGCCCGAGGGTGGCGCGGTTCGCGATGGATGGGACCACATCAAGCGTCCCGAAGATCGATTGAAAGGACTCATCATGCCCGCGACCCGCACCACCACCAGGCGGACCACCAAGGCCCGCACCACCAAGACCACCACCAGCCGGACGCGCAAGAGCCCCGCTCGCGCGACCGCCAAGAAGGCCACCAGCGGCCGTAAACCCGCTGCCAAACGCGCCGCCGCCAAGACCACCAACAAGACCGCAACCAAGACCACCGCCCGCAAGGCTGCGCCCAAGAAGGCAGCCAAGGCCACCACCAAGACCACGGCCCGCAAGACCACGGCTCGCAAGACCGCCGCCAAGGCCACCACCGCCAAGCCCGCTGCCAAGCGCACCGCCACCAAGGCGACCAAGACCGCCGCCGGCAAGACCACGGCTCGCAAGACCGCGACCCGTAAGCCCGCTGCCAAGCGCGCCACCACCACAGCCCGCAAGACCACCGCTGCCGGCCGCAAGCCCGCTGCCAAGCGCACCGTTGCCAAGCGCACCGCCGCCAAGGCCACCCCTGCCAAGACCACCAGCGCCAAGCGCGCCGCAGCCAAGCCCGCTGCCCGCAAGGCCGCAACCAAGACCACGACCAAGACCACGGCTCGCAAGACCGCGACCCGCAAGACCGCTGTCCGCAAGTCGGTCAGCCGCAGCACCGTCGGTCGCATCGGTGGCCGCAAGACCACCAGCCGCGCCGCCTGAGCCACAGACTCTGATCATCAAGGCGCTGCAGCGACCCCGGTTGCTGCAGCGTTTTTCATGCGCTCACGCGCCTGTCGGCTCGCTGCCCATGGCGGCGGCCTGCTGGCGATCGTGGCGAGGCCGCGGCGTGTACACCTGCTCGGGGCTGTTGGGCGTCACGCCCCGGCGGGCGAGATGCTCATGCCACGCCTCGATGTGTACATCCCAGAAATGCTCGAACGAGTGCCGGATCGAGTACGTCTGCATCAACTCGTGAGCAGCCTGGCTCATGGTTTCGCGGCGGGCATCGTCGGTTGCGAGCAGGGCGATGTGGTCGACCCACGCGCCAAGGTCCTCGTGCTCGAGCACAAAGACCGTCTGGCCGTGGCGAACGACCTCCTTGGGGCCGCCCTGATCGGTCACGAGGACGGGCAGGCCCGAGCCCTGGCTCTCCATGACAACCTGCCCGAGCGTGTCGGTGATGCTCGGGAAGATGAAGAAATCGCACGAGGCGTAGGTCGCGGTGAGTTCATCGCCCGAGCGGAAGCCCAGGTAGTGCACGCCGGCATCCTTGAGCGTCTGCTGCATGGCCTCGCGGTAGGGACCGTCGCCGACGACGATGAGTTCGGCTTCGCGGCCCTGCTCAGCGATCTTGGCGTACGCGCGCTTCCAGGCCTTGGTCAGCAGGGGGAGGTTCTTCTCGACGCTGACGCGCCCGACGTACAGCGCCTTGACGCTCGTGGGCTTCACGCTCACGCCGAGCTTCTTGAAGATGGATTCGTCGCGGTTACGAACGTGGAAGACCTCGTTGTCAAAACCGGGCATGAGGGAGACGGTGCGGTCCCTGGGCAGTCCGAGGTTGGTCAGCGCATCGACGTAGTCGTCGCTTCGGGTGAAGATCGCGCTGAACGGGCTGTAGAAGAACCGCATGAAGCCCTCGCAGAGGGTCGTCAGCGCGTGGTCCTCGAAGAGGTGGTCGATGTACGCCGGGAAGTCCGTGTGGTACACGCCCAGCACGGGCACGCGGAGCATCTTGGCTGCGACGAACCCGACGAGACCTACCGGCCCGGGCGTTGAGACGTGGATGCAGTCGGGCTGGTGGCGATCGAGGTGGCGGAGCATGGGCACCAGCGGTGGGAGTACGCCCTCGAGGTTCTCGTACTTGGGCAGCTTCATGGCAAAGGCCGGCGCGAAGTTGTGAATGTTGGGCATGTCCGGCACATCCATGCGCGTGGAGGTGATGACCTCGAGATCGCGGCCGGTGGCCAGAGACTGCTCGGCGACGTTGGTGATGAAGCGCGAGACGCCGTTGACATCGCCGAGCGTGTCCGTGAAGAGACTGATGCGCATGGGTCGTTCCAGAACGCTGACGCCCTTGCCCGGCTCAGCGATGTGGTGCTCGAATTCCTCGAGGAAGGGGCGTTCCTTGTTCTGGTAGAACAAGCTGAAGAGGTACGGGAGCTGCGCCACCGTCAGCATGCTGTAGCTCAGCAGGTGATCGACGATGCCGAGCTTGTCACGCTTGCGAAACGCGCGGATGGCCGAGTCGCCCATCGCATCGCTCAGGACGCGGACGAGATCGTCGGCGAACTGCGCCATGCGCTCATGCTGGGCCATGGCGCTGCCCTCGAGATAGCGGTCCGACTTGAGGCGGTCGCGCAGGTCCGGGTACTTCTCGAGCAGCGGGCCAACGTGCTTGCGCAGCGCGATGACCAGCGGCAGGCTCTTCTTGCGCCGCCGAAGCACCCGGCGCATCACGAGATCGGTCGCAAGCGAGACCTTGCTGGGCTTGGGCAGGTCAATGCCCGCAAACCGCAGCAGCTTGCTGGCGACCATCTGGCCTACGGGGCTGGCGTGCTGGGCGAGCGAGTCCGCGTAGTAGTGCGCGCCGACGGTCGAGAGTTGGTGGGCGAGCAGCGCCGAGTGCCCCCCCACGCCCCCCGGCACGCCGTGGCCTCGCATCACGCGCTCGAGGAAGTCGCGGGGCTCAGCGATGGTCTCGCCCGTCTCCTTGGTGACGGTCGTGAAGGTGCGCCCGACGTTGAGCAGGCCGTGGTCATCGCTGCCAGCGGTCTGCGCCTTGTTCCATGCTTCGGGCCAGATGGGCTGAAGATCGTGGGTGCGCACAAGCTCGGCGACCATGCCCGGGGTGAGCGCAGCGAGGAAACGCTCGAGCGCGCCCTTGTGCCCGACCTGGTGCGCGCCATTGAGCATCTCAAAGCCACGGAAGAGCAACGCGGCTCGCTCGATGTGCCACCGGCGGAGCCTGCCGTTCTGCATGTAGAGCGGGTGGGCGAGCGCGTGCGGCAGGTTGTTGTCCTTGAGCCACGCTGCGAACTGGTAGACATCATCGCGCAGCTTGAGCGTCGTGAGCTGCTCATCGAGCTCGGGCGTCATCGCCCAGACGAGCACGTGGAGCTTGCAGCGATCCTCGGGGAACCAGACCGTGACCTCTTCGCCCGGGATGAAGCCCTCAAAGCCGCGCTCGACAAGCTGCATCGCGCCCTTGACCGTGTCGTGATCGGTGATGGTCACGAGGTCCATGCCTCGGACCTTGGCCTGGTCGTAGACCTGCTCGGGCTCTGAGTAGCACTCGGGACAGTCGATGAAACCCAGCGCCGCCACCGCGGGGCCATCGCTTGCGTTGCTGTGGCAGTGCATGTCCATCCGCGTGCCGACGAAGGGGGCGGCGGCGTGCGGCGGGGTGTGCTGACCGGCCGGAGGAACAGCCGGCGAGTTGATGGGGCGCTGGCCTGCGGGATGCTGGATCATGGGGCCGCCGAGCCTTCCTGCGGGATGCTTCCCGTGCGGAGCGCACAAATTTGGGAAGCCTGCTGCTGGTTGGAGTGTACGTCCATGACCTCGCGGGCCGGCCAGCAAACAATGGTGTGCTGCCCGACCCACGAGAACCGGCTCATGCAGGTCTTGCGGGTCGGAGAGAAGCGGGTCGGCATGGTCAGGTCGGCCCGGCAGAGCACACACCCGCAGCGGGCCACGTGTACCCACGCCCTGCTGCATGAAAGGAGCCTCACCATGGCACGTCTTCCCGTTGTCGATCCCACCCACGAATCCGTCCAGGACATCTTCGGCGGGCCGCTCAAGGGCAAGGAGTTCAACATCTTCAAGGGCATGGCCAACAGCCCGGCGGTGCTCAAGCTCTACCTCGCCATGGCCGGGGCCGTTGATGGCTTCTCGCTCAGCCCGGCTGAACGCGAGGTGATCCAGCTTGCCACCGCAGAGGCGAACGGCTGCGACTACTGCACCGCTGCGCACACCGCCATCGGCAAGGGCGCGGGCCTGAGCGAGCAGCAGACCGTCGAGGCCCGCCAGGGCAGGATCGACGGCGACGACAAGCTCAACGCGCTGGCCCAGTTCGCCTCGGCCCTCCACAGCAAGAAGGGCTTTGTGAGCGACGAGGATCTGGCCGAGTTCAAGAGCGCCGGCTACACCGATGGCCACGTCGCCGAAGTCGTCGGTGTGTACGCCCAGGCGGTCTTCACGAACTACTTCAACCACGTCAACGAGACCGAGGTGGACTTCCCCGCGCCGCCCGTGCTCGCCTGAACCGACTTGCCCAAGTGAGACAAGTTCAGCGGCTGAACACAACAACGGGCCCCGTGTCGTCAAGGCGATCGACACGGGGCCCGCTTTGACGCCGGGCAAACTCGCCCGGACGCGCTCGCCCCCCCAGGGGCAGGGTGATCCGCTGGATGAGCCGTGGACCAGCGAACCCCGGTGTCACGGTCCGAACCAACCTCCACCCACGCCAGCACTTGAGCAGACCGAGACAGCATCGCGCCGGTTTGCACCGCCTGCGCGCTCTGCCCGGGGTAGGCTCGGGTGTTCGCGGACGTGCAGCCCGCCCGCCGCACCGCTGTTCGCCACTTCAGGGGACGCATCGGCATGCTCGAGCCCTCTTCCAACCCGATGAGTTCACCTGCTGGCAAGCGGGGGCTTTCCATCCGCGTCATCAGCCTCGGCGCGCTGGACGCCCACCCGCTCAGGGGCGAGAGCCGACCCGTACGCACAGGCCATGCCACCACCACCCTCATCCTCAGCGGCGACAACGCGGTGCTCGTCGATCCCGGCCTGCCGCCGGCGGCGCTGGAGCAGCGCCTCGGTGAGCGCGTGGGCATGATCCCGAGCCAGATCACGCACGTCTTCCTGACGAGCTTCAAGCCCGACACCTGCCGGGGCATCCTGCTCTTCGACAACGCCCAGTGGCTCATCGCCGAGGCCGAGCGCGAAGCCGTGGGCGTGCCCCTCGCGCAGACCGCCAAGGCGATCGCCCTCGAAGGCGACGAGATAGATGGCCGCCTGAGAGCCGAGCTTGAGATGCAGATCAACGTGCTTCAGCGGTGCAGGCCCGCGGAGGACCGCATCGTGCCGGGGCTCGATCTGTTCCCCCTGCCGGGCGTGACGCCCGGGCTCTGCGGCCTGCTGATGACCGAAGCCAACCAGACGACGCTCATCTGCGGCGACGCGATCCCGACGCTCGAACACCTCGAGCGGGGCGAGGTGCCGGCGCACAGCGCAAGCGTGGAGAAGGCCAAGGAGAGCTTCGCTGAGGCGGTGGAGATCGCCGACGTGCTCGTGCTCGGTCGGGACAACATGCTGACCAACCCCGTGCGAAAGAACTATGGGCCGGGGTGAGGCAGCGGCAAACGGTCTTCGCCAAGTCTTGACGGCATTCACGTCTCGCGAAGGACCACACATGCTCACGCCCTCAGTAGGCTCTGGAAGCTAGATCGCTGCAACCAAGGAGCAACACCATGCGATGGTCCCACGCGGTTTCCCTCGGGCTGGTCTCGATGACCGCCAGCTTCCTCACCGGATGCTCAACTGTGGAGGGCGTGGGCGCGACGCGAGCGAACGCGCACCCGCTGTCGTTTCAGCTGAAGGATGAGAAGGTGGAGTTGAAGTATGTCGTGCCGAAGCCGGACCCCGATCGTCCCGGGCTCGACGCGATTGGTGTGACAGCCGCGACAATCGGCATCGGCATCGCATTGGATGCGGCACGCGAGGGGCTTGAGAAAGAAGCCGCCAGATACTCGCAGGAGTATTCCAGCTCCGCGGTGTTCCAATGGGTCGACGGCGGCAAGCTTGAACTCACACGAACCGTCGATCCCGTGGGGACGGCCGAACATCACTCGGGTGAGGCAGCGACCGCAGTCATCAGGTTTGAACGACTTGAAGGACCTCCTGCGTACAAGATCGTTCTTGAGAGCTTGGAGATTGATCTTGCGAGAGCCAAGATTCCTAAGCCAGCGCTGCCAAAGGTGAACGTCGAACTCGCGATCGCCGTGCGCGGCATCTGGACGAAAGAGGGCCGGCTTTATCGCGAGAATCTGACCATCGGCGGATCAACCAAGATCAGCGACCTCACCCTTGGCGAGCCTGCCAAGCTCACGAACAGGGATGGCTCGACTGGGCGGACAATGGGCTTCGTTTACCTGCCCTCTGGCTCGGTGGCCGATCCCAACTCACTTCTGCTTGAGGCCTCGATCGCCGTGAAAGAGTCAGACAGAACTCGAGCGAACAAAGCTTTCGTGCTCGGAGCCGCAATCCTCGAAGATAACAAGTCCAGCCTTGCGTCAGGCATCATCGGTGAGATTCTGGCAGACGAGTGATCTCCACGATACTCACCCGATCGCCTGTTCTAGGTCGGCGATGAGGTCGTCGACGTCTTCGATGCCGACGCTGAGGCGGACGAGCGAGTCGGAGATGCCGAGCTTCTTGCGTTGGTCTTCGGGCACGCTGGCGTGGGTCATGATGCCGGGGTGCTCGATGAGGCTCTCGACGCCGCCGAGACTCTCAGCGAGTGCAAACAGTCTGGTGCGCTCGAGCATGGCCCGGCTTTCGCCGATGCCGCCCTTGAGGAACATGGTGATCATGCCGCCGAAGCCGCGCTCGCCGTTGTGCATCTGCTTCTTGGCGAGTTCGTGCTGGGGGTGGCTTTCAAGGCCGCAGTAGATGACGCGCTCGACCTTGTCGTGCGCTTCGAGCCAGCGGGCGATCTTCATGGCGTTGTCGCCGTGGCGCTCCATGCGCACCGCGAGTGTCTTGGTGGAGCGCAGCAGCAGGAAGCATTCCATGATGCCGGGCACGGCGCCGACCGAGAGCTGCACGAACTTGAGGCGCTCGTACAGATCGCCATCGCTCGTGACGAGCACGCCGCCGATGGCATCCGAGTGACCGCCGATGTACTTGGTCGTCGAGTGGTGGGCGATGTGCGCACCCAGCGCAAGCGGGTTCTGCAAATACGGCGTGGCGAAGGTGTTGTCCACCGCCAGAATCGCGTTGTGCGCACGCGCCTGCTCAGCGAGCATGGCGATATCGCACACCTTGAGCGTGGGGTTGGTGGGCGTTTCGACCCAGACGGCCTTCGTGTTGTCCTTGAAGCCGGCCTTGACCGCGTCCGGGTCGGTCATGTCCACAAGAATCGGCTCGATGCCGAGCTGCTGGAAGATGCGGTGAAAGAGGCGGTTGGTCCCGCCGTAGACATCGTCGCACAAGAGCACGCTGTCGCCCGCCTTGAGCAGGTGGAGCACGGCGCTGGTGGCAGCCACACCCGAGCTGAAGGCCAGGCCGTGCGTGCCGCCCTCGAGGCTTGCGATGTTGTTCTCGAAGGCCTTGCGGGTGGGGTTGGCAGCGCGTGAGTAGTCGTAGTCCTCGACGATCACACCTGGACTCTTCTGAACGAAAGTAGACGTCTGGTAGATGGGCGTCATAATGGCGCCGGTGGTCGGGTCCGGCTGCTGGCCAGCGTGGATAGCGCGTGTGGAGAAGCCTTCATTCGCATTGGTGGTCATGGCGTGCCTTCCTCTGGTAGTCCTGTGGAGGCAGAGGGTAGGGCAGTC
>CAZSBR010000059.1:0-12474 GCA_964605165.1 uncultured Phycisphaeraceae bacterium | reverse complement strand
CGACTTGGTCCAGGCTGGACTCAGAAATGCCGCGGAGGTTGTCCGCAGGCCTGCAGAGCCGGTCAAGCTGTCGCAGCATGATCTCGAAGTCCTCCGTATCCGTCTGGCCATCGCCATTGAGATCCGCACGGGAATACGGGATGCCCAGATTGCTCAGCCAAATAATGAAGTCATCGAAGTCCACGATGCCATCGCCGTTGAGATCCGCAGCACAAGCCGGATCGCAGGAGAGCGTGCGGAGCTTGAATGCGTCGACCGCCGCTTCGGTGAGCGAGTTGTTCGGCGCGTCAGCAGCACTGAAACGGAAACGAAATGGAAGCTGCGGCGACTGGAACGTGCGCACCGGGAAGGAGACCGATCGCCACAGCGGATCGTGCTTCACAGACTCGAGAAGCGTCCAGGATTCGTCCTTGATCTGCACCTCGATATCGAGGCGGTCATCGCGGTCGTCATTGGCAAAGTAGCGGGCGTACTCGACCACGACCGCTTCGCCGGGGGGCGGGTTGAACCATCCACTGATGAGCCTTGTCGGGCCACCATCGACATCGTTGTTGCCCGATGCGGGCCCCGTGAGCCAGCAGTTGCCAGAACCGTCCGCATCAGCGGGCGGCGTGAGCCGCGCCGGCTCGTTGGTCGGCACGCCGATGCCCCAGCTGCCGTTGGTGCCGGTCACAGAGTTGACCGTCCAGCCCGGGTTTGACTCAAAGTCATAGGACTCGACGACGAAGCTCTGCCAGCCCGCAGCCGCCCATCGCGCAGGGTTGGGTGCTGCCGGCCACTGAACGACATTCGAATCAACCACGGCCTCGACCGAGTACGTCACGGATTCGCCGCAGAACAGCGGCGGCATCTTCGCGCTCCAAAGCCCATTCTCAAGTGTCATGGCGACGGTTGCGGGCGGGGCGTTCTCAAGCTGCCATGTCAGTTCCACACTGTCGGCTCGGGTGATGATCCCCGAGGCACCGGGATCGCGCAGTTCAACCGATACCGTGATGGGGTGCCCGGGAAGCACGACACTCGAAGGAAACACGACAGGCTCGATCGCAAGGCCCGGGCAGACGCAGGGGCTGTCCACATCGCGCAGCGCATCCTGGAACGTCGGCCGCAGCAGCGATGTTCCGCGGTTGCCGCTGACGTTGTCGCACCCGCCGTGGGTATGGAGCGAAACAACCTCGCCGGTCGCCACATCAATGACGGGCGAGCCCGAATTGCCCTCGGTGGTATCCGCCAGATACTCGATGAGATCAACTGACGCCGAGACGATGGAGCCCTCATCAGACGTGAGGACGAAGTTGTCAACGCCCGGATCACCCGTCAGAGAGTCATCTGTGCCGTAACCGGCAACACGGACCTGATCGCCCGCAGCGGGGATCTCGTCGTGCACAGCAAACGCCGCGTTCTGTGCCTCAAACGGCATGAGGTCCGTATTCGGATTCGGGAAGACCTGGAGAAGCCCGTACTCCGTGCCGGGATCGGAAATGCCCGACGAGAGCGTCGCGCCTGCATCGATCGCGTACTGGTCCTCTGGCGGCGGGAAGACGAGCGTGCCATCGGGCAGCGATGGCGGCACGTTGAACTGCAGCACGCTTGCGCCGCCGTTGGTGCAGTGGCCCGCGGTCACCAAGCACTTGTTGCAGGTGTCAATGATCCATGCGGTGCAAAGAACGGGCATGAGACGACCAATGGCCGGATGCTCGTACACCGAGCGCGTGTCCTGCGTGCCACAGACGGACTTGATGCCGTCCTCGGATTGCTCGCCGATCACCTCTTCAATGGTCAGGCTCACGGGACCGCTGACACCAGCGGGCACCACGACCTCGACGAGCACTTCGGGCCCGTTGAAGTACGCCGAGTGATGAGACCATTGATCGAGCTGCGCCGCGGTCAGCCGCTGCTCGGCGCCATCGGCCATGGAGGTCAGGCGGAGATAGGCCTCGGCATGAGGACCGCTTGGGAGTTGAACGCTGCCAAGCTTGAGCCTTGCCCAGGCGCTGTCTTCGGCGACGGCCATGTCCAGCATGACAACACGGTCGCTCGCTGCGGCTTCAACAAAGAACGACGGCGCTGCTGCATCCACACTCTGCTGGGCTGACACACCACCAGCGGCGAACGACAGGAACGCGGCGGCCAGACACGCTGAAACACATCGTGCCTGGGCGACACGTGCACAAATTCTTGATCTCACGGTTCTTCTCCCGGCTCCACGGCCGCCGAGTTGCCCGCATCCGCTGCAGCAACCAACGGTCACGCTTGCTGGCGCGACTGGAACCGGTGTCCGAACCGGAACAGCCCGCCCCGCAGATTGCGGAAGCTAGCGTCGCCGGGGCCACGCGAGGCGCTACAAGACAACGAAACTGATTTTTTTCGTGCGCAAGCCGTGAATGACCCCAAGAAAGCTAGGGTTCTTCTTGGCGGTTACAGGCACAATTCGTTGACCTGCGTGAGCATGAAAAGGAAATCGCCGAAGTCCACAACGCCATCGGGACTCGGGTTTCCAAAGCCGTCGGCCACATCCGCGGTGCACCCGGGAGTCGGGGGTGGGCCGCCCGGGCAATCGCCCAGCAACGCAAGCGCTGCCAGGAAGTCGCCGAAGTCAACCACGCCGTCGGCACCGAGTGCTCCGGCGCTGTCTGCGATGTCGGACACACACACGATCGGCGTCTGGAACTCCACCAGCCGAATGGTCATGGATCCCGGCCGAACACGCGGGTCATCGCTGATGCCATCCAACCGCCAGATGAGGACATCGTCGATCCCATCGGCGAACACATCCGCGCCGTTGCGGTCGCCCAGATCATCAAGACGCGACGACAGCAGCGCCGCCGCATCAGCATCCAGGGCCAGCAGCCGGATCGAGTACACGCCCTGGCTCACGACCAGCCGAGGCAGATCGAGGATGTCCGCGTCGGACGCTCCCGGCGCCGCACCGCTGGTGACGATGAACTGCTGACCCTGCTCCGAGGCCGCGGGCGCAAAGCTCTGCGTGACCCCGCCCGCATCGACGCTCAGCCGCGTCTGCTCGATGACCAGCGGATAGAACATCGTGACATCGCCCCACGGCGCAGACTGTCCCGCGGGGAGGTCCAGCGCGATGTCGAACTCGACCACCTCTCCGGGCAGCGAAGCCACCAGCGGGCCCACCGTCAGGTCATTGGTGTCGACCTCGCCCATCAAGCGCAGAAAGAACGGATCGTCCGCCGATGCGGGGGTGCTGCACAGGCACAGCCCCGCCACGGCAAGCATCGCTGCACGCATCGTTCGACCCCAGCCAAGGGTGCGACAAGACCGGCTACACCCGGTGTGCAGCCGGCCTTCGATGCGAATATACGAGTGAACCCCGCTGCAATGCCAGCGTTTTCTCGGGCGACGCCCCAAACACGGGCGGTCTCGCTTCGTTCAGGAATTATCGGGCCAGAACCGCCTCACGGGCATGGCCCGAGCACCGTCAGAGCGAACAGGAAATCGCCAAAGCCCACCTGCCCGTCGGCGCCTTCAAAGCCGAAGTCGTCGGCGATGTCGAACGCGCAGCCGGGGACGCTGCCCGGGCATGGCCCGAGGATCGTCAGAGCAAACAGGAAGTCACCGAAGGTCACCTGCCCGTCGGCGCCTTCAAAGCCGAAGTCGTCGGCGACATCGCCCGGGCATGGGCACTGGTCGCCCGCGGTGTTCACGATTCTCACGACCTGGCCGCTGAAGATTCGGCAGAGATACAACTCGCCGTCGGCACCCTCACCAAAGCTTGCCATCCCGAAGCCGACGTTCAGCACCGGCGGCCCGATGACCGTGTTGGTGTCGGGATCGAGCAGCTCGACGCGGCCCGTGCAGTAATCGGAGAAGAAGTACGCCCCTCGGTACTGCTCGCCCAGCGCGCAGCCGTTGTAGACATAGCCGCCGACAATGGAGCACTCGCCATTCGGCCGGCTGTTGTCATAGATGGGATCGACCCACAACGGATCCGTCGCGCACGAGAACGATGGGTTGGCGATGAAGCCCTCCCGGCAGCGCCAGCCGTAGTGCTGACCACCGCCGCTGGCCGCGGGCAGCACGTTGAGTTCCTCCCGTCGCTGCTGACCAACATCGCCGAAGTACAGATCGCCGTTGGGCGCAAAGCTGCCACGCCACGGATTGCGCACGCCATACGCGAAGATCTCAGGCCGCGTGCCCGCTACGCCAACGAACGGGTTGCTCGGCGGAACGGTGTAGGGCAGTGAGTCATCGCTGACATCGATGCGGAGGATCTTGCCCAGCAGGTTGCCCAGGTTGACAGCGTTGTTCTGTGGGTCGTTCCCGCTGCCACCATCGCCGGTGAAGATGTAGAAGAGTCCATCATGCGGACCAAAGCCGATCCAACCCGCGTTGTGGTTCTGAAATGGCTGGGAGAACGCGATGATCTCTCGCTCGGAAGTCGGGTCGGCGGTGTTGGCATCGAGCACGGTGAACTCGGAGACAACCGTGCCGAGCTGGTTGCTGCGCGTCGTCGTGTAGTTGACGTAGAACTTGCCGTCGGTTGCATAGTTCGGGCTGAAGGCCAGCCCGAGCAGCCCGCGCTCGTCACCGCCGCTGTCGCCGCCGGTGACTGTTCCATCGATGTCGAGAAAGGGTGTTGGCAGGAGCACGCCATCACGAATCACACGGATCGCGCCTTCCTGCTCGATGACGAACAGCGCACCCGGATCCGCCGGCGTGCTTGCCAGGAAGACCGGGCGATCAAGGCCCGAGGCCACCAGCTCGGTGCCGAGCTGCGCCTGGCAGAGACTTGATGCAAGCGTCAGACAAAAGGTCATCGCAACCCGATGAAACGCACACGACATGGCAACCGCTCCTCTCAAACTCATGAACGCAACACACCAAGCATCCGAGGCCTGCGCCCGCAGCACAAAGCCTGAGTGCCGCAAGGCTCACCGAGAAGCAAAGGCCCCGGCTGTCACCGGAGCCTTCGCAAGAAAGCCGATCAACGCGTCGCGGCAAGACGATGCCGCTGAGCATCGAGTTACGGGCAGGGGCCGAGCACCGTCAGGGCGAACAGGAAGTCGCCGAAGCTCACCTGGCCGTCACCGCCCTCCGAACCGAAGTCGTCCGCAATGTCAAAGTCACATCCCGGCGTGCCACCCGGGCAAGGCCCAAGGATGCCAAGAGCGAACAGGAAGTCGCCGAAGCTCACCTGGCCATCAGCGCCGGGCGAGCCGAAGTCGTCAGCGACATCGCCCGGGCAGGCAGCGCCCATGTCTGCCTCGATCGTGAGCACAGCAACGTCCTGGGTAGCGCTGAGAATGTTCGGGAAGCTGGGATCGCTCGTCGGATCAACCCACAGGCCGACCCAGTTGCCCCCACCGCCGATGATCGCTGCGACCTCGGCGGTCACGTCAAAGCTGTAGTCGAACGAGGTGTCCGACGGAGGCGCGTAGCTGCCCGTCCCGACGATCGTCGCGCCCGGATCCCAGTCCGAGAGATCCGCCACACCGTCGCCAGCGTAAATGCCGAACTGGAAGGTCCGCGGTCCATTGTCCGCACCGTTGTTGACGTTTACCCGGCCGCGGATCGTCGCACTGGTGATGTTCATGCCCGCAAACTGTGAAACGTCGTACTCGTGAAACGCACGGTTCTCCCGGGTGCTCTGCTCCCGCAGCAGGCCGGAGAATGCCTCGCCAAACACCGCGATCGAATCAGGGTTGTTGTCCCGTGGCTGATCCAGAATCGCACCACCCACCGTGGGCGGCGTGATATCGACCTGACCCGCAGCCACACCGGCCAGCAAGAGGACAGCCGACACCGAAGCCATCTTGTTTGTAAACACCATCTCAGGACCCTCCAGTCTGATACTTGGGAGTGGCGCGCTTCCGAAACGCGTCCTGCACGCAGCCTACTCGATGCCGGGGTACGCACCAAGCCGAATGCTCCGCGGCCGAATGCACGCACCCAACGAAAGACAGACCCCGGCTTTCGCCGGGGCCTGTCGGGAGTTCAATCGGGTGAAATCACCCGTCTACACGCAGTCCAACTTACGGGCAGGGACCGAGGATGCCCAGGGCGAACAGGAAGTCGCCGAAGCTCACCTGGCCATCGCCACCGGCAAAGCCGAAGTCATCGGCGATGTCGAAGTCGCAGCCGGGCGTGCCGCCGGGGCACGGGCCGAGGATGCCAAGAGCGAACAGGAAGTCGCCGAAGCTCACCTGGTTATCGCCGCCGGGGAAGCCGAAGTCGTCAGCCACGTCGCCGGGGCAGGAGCCGCCGCCATCGCTGGTGACATTGAAGGAGTAGAAGACAACCTCGCCGTTGATCGCGGTGTCCCAGAGCGTGCCGTTGACCTGGCCGGCAGCGAGGCCGACGGTGGTCGAGGACGTGGAAGCGCCGAAGAGATCACCAAAGTCGGTGTTGAAGGGCGAGATCGAGAAGTAGTACGTGCCCTCGGCGAGGTTCAGGCCAGCGATCTCGCTCTGGAGCACGCCGCCCGCATCGTCGTTGTTGGCGAGGAGCGTGCCGCTGGAATCCCAGAGGCCCAACTCGGTGTCGAAGTCGCTGCCGAAGGAGTCGATGCTGAACGTGTCGGCCGTGGTGGCGACGTCACCCAGATCGATGGCAGTCGGAGGCGTGACGGTGCCCATCTCGATCTCGAAGCGGTAGTAGTTGACCACATCGGGATCAACCGCGTCAGCGATGGGAGCCGAGCCGAACGAACCGGACGAGATGCCGAAGTCGCGGCCACTGCCGCTGGCGACCCAGCCGTTGTCGAAGGTGGTGTTGAAGCCGGCGACGGCTGCCCAGTAGGTACCAGGCTGCAGGCCGAGATCAAGACCACTCTGCAGGCCGCAGAAGTCGTCGTTGTTGGCGATGAGGTTGCCATTGGCGTCATAGACGGCCATCTCGGTATCGAAGTCCGAGCCACAGAGCTCGAAGCTCGTCACGCTGCCCGAATCGCCGATGATGCCGAGGTCGGTGAAGACCGTCGGCTCGCTCGGGGGCACGAAGGTCTCGATGATCAGGTCGACATCGAAGATGCCGCCGGCACCGGGGGCCAGCGAGCCATCACCGCCGGTGAACTCATCGATGATGAGGTAGTACGTGCCTGCGGGATAGGGGCCGCCCTCGAAGGTCTCACCGGGCACGCCGAAGTCACCATCGATGAAGTCCAGGCTGTCCTGGGCCGTGAGCCAGTCGCCCGTATCGAGCGTCTCGAGAGCAACATTCAGGCCGTTGGCCAGGAAGTAGTCACGGTCAGCGACCAAGTCCGACAGGTTGTTGAAGATCGAGATGGTCGAGTCTTCGGTGATGGTGAACTGGTACACCCACTCCTTGGCGATGTAGGTGCGGTAGGCGGTGGCGGCGCCGTCGTTCGGCGTGTTGTACGCCTCGGAGTTGCCGGCGATGGAGCCATCGTCACCGGGATCGGTGATGTTGGTCGTCGTTCCGCCGAGCAGGGTGCCGAGGTCTGCATCGACCGCGATCTGGGCAAAAGCCGAACCACAAAGACCAAGAAGGACCGCCGCAGCTGTAAGTGTCTGAGTACGCGACATGTGCAATACCTCTCCAATCCTCGGCGATCGATCAAATCGCGCGGGAGAATCCACGCCGTCGCGCCCTCCGTCGGTGCACGACCAGCGCTTGGAACAACAGGCAGCGAAAGGTCCGAAATCTGGGCCGATCGCCATCCCCTGTTGTACCGGGAGCCTCCCCGCCTTGCAAGAGGTTGCTGCAGTATCTTCCCCGGTTTTCACGCCAAACTTCGAACGATGCGGAACCCTTCCCACGGCTGGAAAGCCGCTGAGCGGGATCGGCTCATCATGGGCAAGGTCCGAGAATCGTCAGCGCGAAAAGGAAATCGCCGTAGCTCACCTGCCCATCCGCTCCCGCAAAGCCAAAGTCATCGGCGAGATCGAAATCGCACCCCGGTGCACCGCCGGGACACGGGCCGAGCACCGTGAGCGCAAACAGGAAATCGCCGAAGCTCACCTGGCCATCGGCTCCGGCAAAGCCAAAATCGTTGGCGACATCGCCCGTGCAGGCCGAAGTCACAGCGAGCGTCGCCGGCGCGGACTCAACCTGCCCGCACGCGTTGACGGCGAGCAGCGAATAGGACCCGACGTCCAAGGCCGAAACGTCGACAATGCTGAGCGTGTCGGTCGTTGCACCGCTGATCTTGCCACCATCCAGCAGCGGCTGACCATCGCGAAGCCAGCGAAGCAGGATCGGATCGGACCCGGTGACCTCGGTGGTGAAGACCGCGGTCTGGCCCGCTTCGATCTCGAGGTCCAGCGGCTGCAGCGCAAAGCCGGGCGTGATGTTCTCGCCGCTCTGCCGCCAGCTCGCCACCGTCAGCGCGACCTCGTTGATCGATTGCGCGTTGAACGCCGAGTCGCTCTGCGTCACCGGAACACCGGTCGGCGCGCCGATGTAGTTCACCTCCGGGTTCGACATGCGAGGCACGCGCGAACCCGGTGCATACGAAAGCACGGATCGATACTGCTGCCCGTTGGTCGATACCCACCGATACCCGTAGGAGTAGGAGAACACCGCGCTGCCCGCGTTGTCGCGATCGTGCGCACAACCCTGGTTGTGCCCGAGCTCATGGGCGAACGTCAGGTTGCCCACCGCGCAGCTGTAATCCGTGACACTGAAGGCACTGGAAGCAAAATCGAGCGACAGATTCGTCATCAGGTATGCGACGCCGCAGGCGCCGTCGTTGTCATTGAGCAGCGCAACCATGTCCGCGCCGTATTGCTCGCGGAGCTGATGCACCTCGTCCATGAAGCCATCGCTCGTGCCGCGGAACCGGTTCAGATCCTGGCCGAAGCTGCTGCCCTCGTTGTAGTTGATCTCGCCGGCGTAGACCAGCCGAACCTCGGTGTTGACCTCGCTCGCGGCGTAGGCCGTGTTCGTCGATGCAATCGCGGCGTTGACGGTCGCCAGGGCGCTGTTCGTGCCGCCCATGCTCGCTCGCGCAGCGGGCGTGTAGACCACCAGCACATCGATGATCGAGCCATCATCAGCGCAAGGCGTACCGCTCTTGCCCGCCGAGCCCGCTGCCAAACCCACGAGCGGATCTTCGGCGCCACCAACGTGGTGTTCATCGCTCGTTGCGCACGGCTCGAATGCATCGCCGTCGAGCTGCGTTGCCCACAGCCGGCCAAACCTGTCGCTGCGAACCTCGAAGGTCTCGCCGGCCTCGGTCCACACCGCGCCCATCACAGCGCCCTGCTCATACGCAAGCACGAATCGCCCTTCGTCTCGCTCGCCCTTGTCATTGAGAAGTTGGCCCGACCACGTGAACGAAGCGGGGCCAGAGCGGTCGATGCGATCGACCACCGCGTTGTGCGTGGCATCTGCAAACAGATTGAGCGTCACCTCGTCGCCGACGCCCCCGGCGAGCATCACACCATCGATCGCGTCGATCGGCCGCGCGCGCTCGATCGTCTCGCTGGCCAGCGGCTCAGAGCCATCAACACCCGCAGCGAACAGCGGTCCAAGTTGATCGGGGTCCGATGCTGCAGCAGCCATCGACTGTCCGGCGCAGAAGAGGAGCGCTTGGGCGACACAGCAAATCTTCAGATGGGGCATTCACTTCTCTCCGGAGACGGGTCAACAGGGCGACATGGCGGAAGAACACCCCCACCGTCCAAAATGGGTCCTCCGCCTCTTCGCATCCGCCGCTTGATGGATCCCTCCATGCCGAACAATGCCCGCCAACACCGGGCCCAGAGCCTCACCGCGGCACGCTGGCCACGATTGCCAGCCATGCGGGCGGCATCACCCACTTCGGCCTTGGCGAATTCGGCCAGGATCCACGTGCGGCGTGCTCAGCCGCACTCGCCGGTTGATCGAATCGACGATTCTGAGTAATTTGCGATTTCATCTCCGGCCCGGCGGGCCGCCCACCGGGCATCGAAAGCTCATCATGCCCGGCCCACTCCGAAACGCTTTCACACTTATCGAACTTCTCGTTGTCATCGCGATCATCGCGCTTCTCATCGGGATCCTGCTGCCCGCCCTCGGCCAGGCTCGCGAGGTG
Source organism: uncultured Phycisphaeraceae bacterium (assembly GCA_964605165.1). GTDB lineage: Bacteria > Planctomycetota > Phycisphaerae > Phycisphaerales > UBA1924 > OFTM382. The sequence goes on along the minus strand of CAZSBR010000059.1, from coordinate 2,471 downwards.
GCACGCGAGACGGTGTGCATCAGCAACCTCCGCATGATGTCCGTCGCGTCCATCAACTACGCCACCGACAACGAGGACACGATCTGGCCACAGTTCGACTGGCTTCCACTCCGCTACCGGCTCACGGGCGCGGACGCTCCCGGCGGCAACGGCTTCCAGTACGGCAAGGGCCATCTCTACGAATACGTCGACAACGTCGATGACATCGCCGAATGCCCCAAGAACAAGCGACGCAACCTGCGCGGCGAAACGCTCGACATCCCGGATCCCTTTGCCGATCCGGACACCAACAGCATCTCGGGCGTGCGCTTCGACTACACCATGGTCGGACGTGTGCAGGGCGCACGCCTGGGCAACACCGCACGCATGGCCATGCTCAAGGATCCCTCGCGGTATGCCGCCGGTGCAAAGCCCATCGTGTTGCTCACCAACGACTCACTGCTCAGCCACCTCACCAGCGTCCCACTGTTCGTCGAAGAGAGCCTGTACCTCCACAACGATGGCGTCACCGACGGCCTCTGGGGCAACGCCGACCAGATGAGCGCACGACATCGCGGCCTGGGCATGGTCGGCTATCTCGACGGCAGGGCGGGCCGACTCGAAACCGCATCGGGCTCAGACCCCACCATCAACGAACGGGAAGACTTTGACTGCAACGATCTCTATGCGCTCGGCTCGCGAGGCTGGATCCGCATGGAACCGTCGAACGTCAACAACGCTTCCAACTGGAACCAGCGCGGCTTCGGGTGGCTCAACAACCCCAAGTACCCCTGATCAAGTTCGAGCGAGGCTTCCTTACGGGCAGGGCCCGAGCAGCGCCAGCGCGTAGAGGAAGTCGCCGAAGCCGACCTGTCCATCAGCGCCCGCAAACCCAAAGTCATCGGCAATGTCGAAGTCACACCCGGGAACGCCGCCACCGCAGGGCCCGAGCAGCGTGAGTGCGAGCAGGAAATCGCCGAAGCCAACCTGGCCATCTCCGCCGGCGAATCCGAAGTCATCGGCGATATCGGCAGGACACGGCTGAGCAGCCGGGACCGTGAACGCGTAGACGGAGCCAGAGAATGGCCCGCCGTCGGCATCGCCCGTTGCACCGACGATGAGCGATGAGCCTGAGATTGCCGACGCATCGCCAAACCGATCGTCGAGTGCCGCATCCGAGGCAGCCAGCTTTGCGATTTGTTGTCCGCTTGTCACATCGAAGAGATAGGCCGAGCCGGAGTCGAACCCCCCTTCGGTATCACCGGCAGCCCCGATGACTGCGACAGAGCCGGACAGACCCAAGGAGCCTCCAAACTCGTCGCCAGCCGAGGCATCGGAAGCTGTCAGCTTGAAGAGCTGCTGGCCCGTTGCGATATCAAAGACGTACGCCGACCCGGAGATGGGCCCAGCCACTTCGTCATTGGCCGCACCAATCAATGCGGCCCCGCTGGAAACGGACACCCTTCCACCAAATCCGTCGCCGCTATCGCCATCGTCGGCTGTGAACTTGTAGAGCTGCTGGCCCGCATTCAGTTCGAAAACATACGCGGAGCCGGAGCCGAAGCCGTTGTCGTCATCATTGGGCGCACCGACGACTGCTACAGACCCATCGATCGAAACCGATGTCCCGAAGCTCTCAAACATGGCCCCGTCGGAAGCTATGAGCTTGAAGAGCTGGGCGCCGCTGAGCAGGTCAAAGACATACGCCGCCCCAGCTCCCGTGTTGTGGCCCGGCGCACCGATGACAATCAGGCCCCCGGAGATCGCCACAGAAGAGCCGAACCGGTCGCCCGTCCCACCATCCGATGAAGTGAGTCTGAAGAGCTGTTGACCACTCGCGGCATCGAAGACGTAGGCAACTCCTGTCGCATCCGCCGATGGCGCTCCGACCACCGCTGCATTGCTCCCAATGGAGACGGACTCCCCAAACTGATCAAACGCCTCCGCATCGTCCGCGCTGAGCTTCGCGACCTGCTGACCGGTGGCCACATCGAAGAGATACGCCGCGCCAGCGTCGGAGATCGGCCCACTCTCGAATGGCGCCCCGACCAGCGCCACGCCGCCTGCAATTGCCACCGACCGGCCGAACTCTTCGTTGCCGTCGGCATCTGCCGCGGTGAGCTTGCGATCTTCGGTGAGCACCTGCCCGCCTGCAGCGGCGGCGAACAAGCAAATGACTCCAACAACACGTACGTAGCTCATCTCTGATCTCCAACGTGACGCACAGACGCGAACCGCTCCAGCGAGCCTACGCACACAACCGACTTGTATGCAAGAAGTTCCGTTCATTCGCCCGCAAGACCGCGCCCTGCGGCAACAAAACAAAACCGCCCCCATTTCAAGACGGGGGCGGCTCTCAAGGATCCGGTTCTCGTCGTGCCTACGGCCGATCAGCAGCCGTGGAGTTTTGCTCGCCTGCTGCGACCGAGCCCGCTGCCTCAGTCCGCCTTCTTGCGGCTGTTCACCCAGTCCGACTTGATCGTGCCGATCGC
>CAZSBR010000058.1:0-12546 GCA_964605165.1 uncultured Phycisphaeraceae bacterium | reverse complement strand
GGATCGCGCCGTCCATCTGGGCAGCACCCGTAATCATGTTCTTGACGAAGTCGGCGTGGCCCGGGCAGTCGACGTGGGCGTAGTGCCGGCCTTCGGTCTCGTACTCGACGTGCGACGAAGCGATCGTCACCGTCTTGTTGGCGTCACGCACCGTACCACCCTTGGTGATCTCGGCGTATGTCTTGGCGTCCTTGATAAGGCCGCGAGCTGCCGAACGGGCGACGAGAGCGGCGGTCAGCGTGGACTTGCCGTGGTCAATATGCCCGATGGTGCCCACGTTGACGTGCGGCTTGGTGCGCTCGAAAGTCCCTTTGGCCATGGCGGCTGTTCCTCCACCGATTTGGTAGCCCGCTCGTTGCGGGTTGCCGGCCACTTGGGTCCGGCCACTTGAGAGGCGTGCATGTGCAGACGGGCTCGGTGCCTCTCGTCACCGGCCGCCTTGAACTGTTTCGCCGGTTCGCACACAGCGACCGGCAACGCGTACGTCGCGTCCATATCTTTGGCCGCCCGCGCCCTCATGGCGCGATGCTTGCCCCACGTTTGCGACCGAAACACAGACTCACGGGCTCTGCCCGCAGCCTCGCCGGCCCATCTCCGAGGCCTACCACCTGCAAGGCGACCTCGCCCCCGGCCGGTTCCACCCGCCAGAGACACCCGGCCCCGCACACCGGTCTGCCCGCACCCTGAAGAACCGGCCCTCAGCAACGGGCCCGCGGGAACGGGCTGATAAGCCTCTCAAAGCCGCTAGTGAGATTTGAACTCACGACCTCACCCTTACCAAGGGTGCGCTCTACCACTGAGCTATAGCGGCACACACAGCAACCGCCCGGAACGCCTCCAGACGAGCACGGATGGTAGCCCGGCGGGCACCAGCGTCAACGCCCTCAGCATCCCCCCGCGCCCACTCCTCCACCATCGGCTCATCCCGCAGGCCGCCGCCAAGCCTCACGTGCCCGAGGATCGCGCCGGCTCAGCCTCGTCCGCGGGCACGCAGCGGTCCCGGGCCCACGCACGAAGTGCCGCGATCTTGTCCGCCATGATCACCGACAAAGGCGGGCTCTGCTCCACCGCAGCCGCGATCCGCTCGGTCGAAAGCTCCTCGCCCGCTGCGAACACCGAGGTCATCGCGCTCACCAGCGCCTGCTCGATCTCCGCCCCGCTTCGGCCCTCGCTGACCTCCACCAACCGGCCCACATCAAACTGCGCCGCATCACGCTTGCGCTTGGACAGGTGCACCCGCCAGATCGCCTCCCGCGCAGAAGGCCCCGGCAGATCCACAAAGAAGATCTCATCAAAGCGGCCCTTGCGCAGCAACTCCGGCGGCAAGGCCTCAATGTCGTTGGCCGTCGCCACCAAAAACACCGGCTCGGTGTGCTCCTGCATCCAGGTCAGCAAGGTGCCAAACATCCGCCGGCTCAGCCCGCCGTCGTTGGAACTCGACGAGGCGCTCGCAAACCCCTTCTCGATCTCGTCGATCCACAGCACGATGGGCGACATCATCTCGGCCTGCTTGAGCGCCTTGCGCAGCGTCGCCTCGCTCTCACCGATGTACTTGTCATACAAGGAACTCGGGTCCAGCCGCAGCAGCGGCCGCTGCCATGCCGAAGCGATCGCCTTGGCAGACAGGCTCTTGCCGGCACCCTGAACGCCCAGCAGCAGCACGCCCCGCGGCGGCAAGAGTCCAAAGGCCTGCGCATCCTCGTCAAACGCTCGCTCACGCTCGCGAAGCCAGCCCTTGAGCCTCTCGAGCCCGCCGACCTCATCGAGGCTGCCAAGCGTTTCAACAAACTCCAGCACGCCGTCGGAGCCCACCAGTTCCCGCTTGCGGGAAACAACACGCTCCAGATCCTCCGCCGTAAACGCAGCATCGTCGGCCACCGCATCGCGAATCACCAGCGAAGCGTGCCTCGCCGAGAGGCCCCGCAGGTTGCGAACGATCGCCCGGAAGGTCTTCCGCGGGATGTCCACGCGCAGTTCGCTCTTGATGTGCATGACGCGCAGCGCCTCGCGGACGATTGCCTCAAGACGCTCCTCATCCGGCAGCGAGGGCTCGAAGCGGGTGGCCATGTCCGCAAGAGCCGCGGGCGGCCTGCCGCTGTGCTCGATCACGAAGGTGGTGCCCCCCTCGCGGGCCAGGCCCTCGACGAGTTCGCGCAGCGCCCTGAGCGTGCGCGCGTCTTCAAGGAAGCCAGATGGCTCTGCGAGGATCGCTGCGTGCGGGCGGCCCTTGGAGGCCGAGAGCATCGCGTGGAACGCCGCTGCCGGGTGCTCGGTCTGCTCGATGCCCGGCGCTCCATCGACGAGCGCATCCGTCACGCCCCCCGTCGCCGACCAGAACCAGGCAGAGTGCCCCGTGTCGAAGATGACTTCTCGGACCATGGCCAACGTCTCGGGTTCGTCCCGCGTGGTGATCCAGATAAGCGGGTGGTGGGCCCGGACGAGCAGGCTGAGGCGGTCGCGATCCGTCATGGGGCCATGATACGAACATCGTGTTCCCCGCCCGCCGCTGCCGCGCCGCAGGAGGCCATGGTTGCAGGTGGTTTCCCTTGGTTGAACTTGCGCGTCCCCGGTCCGTGCAACCGCCGAGAGAAGCCTCGCGGATCGACCGATGCTTAGCTTCTAGATCTTTCAGAAGCGGGCTCGGCGTGCGGCGACTCAGCGGCACGTCGAAAGAGGACCATGCCCAGGTGAGAACTGGCGCACCAGCGCGGGGGTCGTTGCCACCGGCCCATCGCACGTCGCACACCGGAGATGAACGTGGAGGTATCGATGAACTTCAGGAATTGGCTCGGCCTTGCAGCCGGGCTCACACTGCTTGGCGCCGCTCCCGCGACCGCCAACCCAACCGTCCATATGGATGTCGACCCCGCCGAGGCACTCGAGGTGCTCGTGGTGGAGCCCGTCGAGCTTCTCGGCCTGCCCGCGACGCCCGAGCAGCCCTTCGAGGTCGATGTCATCATCGAGGGCGAACTGCACACCCTGCTGCTGGGCAGCTGGAACCTCCGCACGGAGAACTTCCAGGCGTACACCATCGGCGACGATGGCGTGCTCACGCCCTTCGAGGCGGACGCTCCGCTGACCGTTCGCGGCTCCTCGCTTCAGGATCCGCGCATCGTCGTCGCCGGCTCGCTGCTGCCCGATGGCCTCAAGGTCACGATCACCCGCGTCGGTCCGGACCAGATCACATGGGGCCTCCAGCCCATGCGCACCATCGATCCCAACGCCGATCGCTCTGCGCACGTCGTCTACCGCGCTGACGAGACCACCGCGTCCGGCTTCTGCGGCAACGACAACCACAACCACCTTGAAGACGCAGTTCAGGGTGACAACTTCGGCGCCTTCGATGACCGCACGCTGCTGCTCACCGAGATCGCGCACGACGCGGACTTCAACTACTACCAGCTCAACAACTCCAACGAGCAGAACGTCATCGCCGACATCGAGAACGTGATGGCCACCGTGACCGCCACCTACGAGCGTGACTCCGAAGTCACCTTCGGCTCCACCGCGTTTGTCATCCGCACCAGCGCCGCTGCCGATCCCTACTCGTCAACCTCCGCTCAGACCCTCTTGAACCAGTTCCGCACCGAGTGGCTGACGAACCAGAGCTCGATCCAGCGTGACATCGCTCACCTCTGGACGGGTCGCTCCATCCAGGGCTCGACGATCGGCATCGCCTTCACCATCGGCGGCATCTGCACAAGCAGCTCCTACTGCCTGAGTCAGGCACGCTTCACGGGCAACTTCGCTGCTCGCGTCGCACTCGTCGCGCACGAGATCGGGCACATCTATGGTGCATTCCACTGCAACCAGAACCCCTTCGTCTCGAGCCCTTGCAACATCATGTGCGCCGGCCTCGGCGGCTGTAACGGCCTCGGTCTTCCCAACTTCGGCCCGCAGAGCATCGACTTCATCGTCAACCATGCCGCCAGCCGCAGCTGCCTCGACGAGATCCCCGACAACCTCGCGCCCCCGATCGTCGACAACTTCGACGCCGGCGGCCCGCTCGATCCCTTCATCTGGGAGACCTTCAGCGCCGTCTCGCCCAACACCCTCGCCCAGAATGAGCCCAGCGCCGATCGCTCGCTGCTCATGTTCGGCGGCGGCTCGGCCAGCTCGGTCCTGAGCACCTTCCTCGCCGGTGATCCCATCTACGTCGGCCTCTGGGCTGCCGCCAACGGCGCAAGCACCGGCGACGCCGTCGTGTTCGAGTACCTCAACACCTCCACCAGCCAGTTTGAAGAGCTGATCCGCTGGGAGGCCACCGAGAACAACCAGACCGATGCGCTCTTCGAGTACAAGGTCGCCCAGCTGCCGCCCGCTTCCTTCAGCGACCAGGCACGCTTCCGCATCCGCAACACCGGCACGGGCCAGTGGTTCGCGGACTCCCTCCGCATCGGTGATGTCACCGTCGCGGGCCTGCCCTTCAACGATCCCATCGATGGCGCAGCGCCCAGCGGCGCGCACTGGGACTCGCTGACGCTCGTCAACGTGCAGAGCGGCAGGTTCGAGGTCTCGGCCTTCGAGATCATCAACTCCCTGCCGATTCAGGGCGACTACTGGCTCAACGACAGCCGTCCCCTGTTCATCAGCTTCGATGTCGAGCAGAGCGGCCTGCCCGCGGGCATGCAGCTCATCGCCGAGGTCAGCGATGGCTCGGGCGGCTTCGATCCCGTCGTCACCGTCACCGCGGGCGGCGCGGGCGTCTCAGGTCCCGAGACCGTCCAGGGCGAGATCCCCGCAGCCAACCAGCTCGCCAACATGCAGGTCCGCCTGCGTGCGACCGGCCCCATCGCTCCGGGCACATTCTTCAACGTTGACAACTTCCTCATCGGCGATGCACGCACCGTCGAGCCGCCCGCTTGCGTCGGCGACATCGCCGATGACTTCGGCGCTCTGGGCAGCCCCGACGGCCAGGTCAGCTTCGGCGACTTCCTCGCCGCGCTCACCCTGCTCGGGCCCTGCCCCGGCGGCACGCCCGGCTGCACCGCCGACATCGCCGACGACTTCGGCACCGTCAACGGCGGCGATGGTCAGGTCAGCTTCGGCGACTTCCTCGGCCTGCTGACCCTCCTGGGCCCCTGCCCGTAAGCAAAGCCCCTCAGCAACAGCTGACAAGCCCACACCCTCAAGCCCCGGCTCACAAGGCCGGGGCTTTTTCGTGCGCCGGCGCTCGCCTCATCCCCGCAGCTTGCTGCAGCCTCGGCCCGCTGGGCTCCGTACCGTGCAGGCATGACGGCTTGCCATCCATCTGGCTCGACCCCCGCTGCGGTCTGCCTCGCGCTCGCAGCAGCGGGTGTTTGCCCAGCACAGGTGCAAGCACCGCTGGACCTCGGGTGGGATCAGGGCCTCTACGCGCTGGCCACCCCCGATGCCGCGCGCACCACCGCCGAGCGCATCAACATCGACCTCGTGCCCGTTGGCTCAACCGCTGAGCCGACGACCTCCGCGGGGTACACGATCACGAGTGATGTCATCGTCATCGCCGACGATCTCGTCTGGGCGGAGGGCCTCGGTGTTGCGCCCGCGCCCCTCGCCGGGCTCAGCGATGTATGGTCGGTCGAGCTGCCCACGGTTACCCAGGCCATGGAGACCTGGCAGAAGCTGGCAGCCCGCAGCGACATCAGGGCTGCGTACCTCAACGCAGCCGCGCCGCGCCGAGCACGCAGCATCTCGATCATGCATCCCGTGCTCGGTCAGCCTGCGCCGGCTGAAGACGACCCGCTCTTCGAAAAGCAGTGGACACTTCGCAACGAGATGTACCCAGTCGCCGATGCGCGCATCACCGGCGCCTGGGCGCAGGGGCTGACGGGCGAGGGCGTCGTCATCGGTCTCATGGAGGGGCCGTTCGATGCGGGCCACCCGGACCTTGCGGATCGTTTTCACGCTGCGCTGAGCCTGGTCCACGGCTGGCCCGAGCCCCCCGATGCGCACAGCACCGGGGTTGCGGGCATCGCTGCTGCTTCGCTGAATGGCATCGGCATGGTCGGGGCTGCGCCGGGCGCACGCCTCGCCTCGCTGCCCGTGGGCACAACGCTCGAGACCATCAGCGCGATGCTCCACGCCAACGACCGAATCGCCATCAAGCTCGGCACCTGGGGCCGCGCCGATCGCGGCAGCCTTTCAAGGCTCGATCCCGCGACCGAGGCGGCGCTCGCCAAGGCCGCCGAGACCACCACGATCATCTGGGCTGCGGGCAATGGCGGCCCCGCAGACCGCATGGACTACGACGCCCTTGCTGCAAGCCCCTTTGTCCTGCCCGTCACAGCGGTGGGGGATCTCAACCTCAGGTCGTCGTTTGGTGAGCGGGGTGCAGCCCATCTCATCAGCGGCTACTCCAGCGGCAATGCCCGCTCTGTGGTCGCGCCCTTGCCCGGCAGAGAGTGGACCACCCGTTTCGGTGGCACCAGCGCCGCTGCGCCGCTCGTCGCGGGCGCCATCGCCCTCGCGCTCGAAGCGAGGCCGGGCCTGACGCCCCGTGAGATCGAGCACCTGCTCGTGAGCACCGCCCGGCCCATCGATACCAGGAGCGGCGTGTGGACGACCAACGCTGCGGGCGTCCAGCACAGCGACCTCCACGGCTTTGGGGCGATCGATGCCGCTGCGCTCGTCGAAGAGGCACGCGCCTTTGAGCCACTGCCCCCCGCTGAGCACTGGTCCAGCGGCGAGCAGGGCGTCGATGCTGCACTGCCTCCGCCCGTCGGGAGCGATCACGCCCACGACCACCACGACCATGCGCACTGCGACCATCCACCAACATGGGTCGAGCACGAAATCCAAGGCCCCGCGGGCCTGCTCATCGAGCACGTCATGTTGACGCTCGACATCACCACCGAGCACGTCGGCTCTCTCCACATCGAACTCGTCTCGCCCGGCGGCACGACGGCTGTGTTCAGCACCCCCCGCGCCGATCAGCAGGACAACCTCAGCAGCAGGCCCTTCCTCTCCCGCAAACACTGGGGAGAAAGCGCTGAAGGCCTGTGGCGTGTGCGCATCGCAGACGCCCAGCCCGGCACACGGGCGCACTGGCACTCGGTTGAGCTGCGCTTCCGAGGCTCGGCCGCTGCAGAGGCTCAAACGCCAGCCAAGCCATCGGCGGGAAGCGAGCCATGATGCTGCGCCCGCTGGTGGTGATTCTCAGCGATATCAAGCTCGCGCACACCGTCTTTGCCATGCCCTTTGCACTGCTCGGCGCAGCGCTGGGCTGGGCGTGCACGCCCGATGCAGAGCAAACCCCCCGCCGCGCGCTCGTCCAGTTCGCGTTGGTCATCGCGTGCACGGTCGTGGCGCGCACGTGGGCGATGGTCATCAATCGTCTTGCGGACCGCGGCTTTGACGCAGCCAACCCGCGCACAGCCCAGCGGGCCTTCGCAGCCGGGCGGGCGACGATGCGCAGCGGGTGGGCGGTGCTCATCGCGTGCGCAGCGCTGTTCGCCGGCCTGTGCACCCTGTTCGGCGTGTTCTTCGGCAATTGGTGGCCCCTGATGCTCGCAGCCCCCGTGCTGGGGTGGATCGGGCTGTACTCCTTCACCAAGCGCTTCACCTGGCTCTGCCACGTGTTCCTGGGCAGTTCGCTTGCGATAAGCCCCGTCGCAGCAGCACTGGCAGTCGAGCCGGCGTCCCTCACGCTCGCGCCGGGTGTGTGGTGGATTGCCGCGATGGTGCTGTGCTGGGTCGCGGGCTTTGATGTGATCTACGCCCTGCAGGATCTGGACTTTGATCGTCAGCGGGGCCTCAAGAGCATGCCCGCCCGCTTTGGCTGGCGTGGCAGCATCTGGATCAGCCGTGTGCTCCACGGGCTCAGCCTCGCTGCCCTCGCCTCGGCGCTGGTCTTTGAGCCAAGGTTTGCTGGTCTGGCTGGCGCTGGTGCACTCGTCGTTTTCGGCGTGCTTGTCGCCGAGCACGTCGTGCTGGCTCGCCGGGGCCGCGAGGGCATCCCCATGGCGTTCTTCACACTCAACGGCGTCGTGAGCCTCGTGCTCGCGGGCACCGCCATGCTCGATGTGCTCCTCGTTTGACCCTCGCTGGGCCCGGGGTGTGACGGCGCCGATTCCCGCTGCCGGGCGGTTGACCCCCCGCGCCGATCGCCCACAATGAGGGCGTGACCGATCTCGACGCATCCCTCTCCCCCCAGCCGCGCTCATCTCTGCAGGAGGCGCAGGACCGTTTCATTTCGGTCTGGGGCCAGATGGGCAGCAGTTGGGGCATCAGCCGAACCATGGCCGAGGTGCACGCCCTGCTCTATATCACGGGCGAAGCGCTGTGCACCGATGATGTCATGGACCGCCTGCAGATCTCGCGGGGCAACGCCTCCATGACGCTGCGCTCACTCGTTGAGTGGGGCGTCATCAGCCGCGAGCACCGCAAGGGCGACCGCAAGGAGTACTTCTCCGCCGAGCAGGACGTGTGGACGATGTTCCGCGCGATCGTCCGCGAGCGCCTCAAGCGCGAGGTCGATCCGCTCCTGATCTCGCTGCACGAGATCCGCTCCCTCACCGACAAGCCGGAGAAGGCCATCAGCCCCGAGCAGCCATCGGCTGCGCAGTCCAATGGCGATGCGAGCGCTGCACAGCAACTCACGAATCACAACGAGCGCGTCGATGAGCTTCTGACGTTCCTGACGATGATCGAGCGCCTGAGCCAGAAGTTCGTCAGCCCCAGCGGCAGCGGGCTGCAGGCCGCCGCCAAGATGCTCGCCGCCACCGCGGGGCTTGGTACGAGCCGAAAGCAGTGAGGCGTCATCGAGGGGGCAACCTCAGAACTGCTCAGTGCGGAGAGTGAAGCATGGATAGTTTGCAACGGTTGCTTCTAGCCGCGCTGTTCGTGTGCGGCGTAGGAGCGGCACAGGCATCGGCGAACCCTGGAGCGGCAGTTGCCTTTCCGATTGTTCTCATGGCCATGTTCGGCAACGGGTTGATCAGCATCATTGAAGTCGCTTTTGCCAAGGCGCTGGGTGCTCGCTGGCGCGCGATATGGTTGATCCCAATCGGCAACTACCTGTCGATGTGGTTCGGCATGATCGCTGCATCGATCCTCTTCGAACTGGTGTGGTCTCTGTGGGATGAGCCACTGGTTGGTGCGATACCGGCAACATGGATCGCCACCGCGGTTCTGGTGCTCGCCGGTTTCGTGCTTGAGTTCCCGTTCTTCCTGCACTCTTTCGACTTGCGGACAACGGATGATGGCAGGCCCGGTCGGTGGCGGCGAGCGTTGGCGGCCACCATTCTTGCTGGCGTAGCGAGTAATCTTGTTGTTGCCGCTGGTATTCACCAGAGTTGGAATCACAGTCTGCTGACAACGCTCAGTTACCCGAACGATCCATCTTTGCTCACCGATGCTGCCAAGCATGATGGACGCAGGCCGTGGGTCTATGCGATTACCAACGAGGGGCGCACGATCGAACGATTCAGGCTCGACGGGTCTGAGCGCGGAGTCGTGTTCGTTATTGAGCCGCCATTGACCGCCGATCATCACATCCAGGCATTGCAAGGAGAAGACGGCTTTGATCTCGTGCTCGTCGCCACTCGATATGGTGACTCCAGCCTGCCCAATATCGGCTCTATCAACCCTCCACCAAGCGTGCTTGAGACACTCACCACCGACGACGGATATTCACAGGCCCAATGGATCAAACTTATCAGTGGCATTGGGTCTCTTGCAACCGTTGGATCGCCGGATCAGATTCGTCCTGATGATGCGTTGGAGCTCGCAGATCTGAGCACGGAATCTGATCGTGGTTATCTGATCGGCGGCGTTGGGACGACCTTGCACGCTCGACCTCCGAACGGTGAGGTGGTCACACTCGTGCTTCAGAATGGATTCATCAAGAACGCAGCGAGCATCTCGCACGGCAGACTCTTGCCAGACGATGTTCTCGTCATGGCCATCGGCCAGTACGGAACTGGCGAACCCTCGCTCGGCATTTACGGCGCATCGCTCAGAAATCGGCAGTTGGTGAGGATTATCGCAGGCGGCCGAAGCCCGGTTGTTGTGTACGACTGAGGCTCTCATTGCCGGGATGCGTCTTCTGATCATGCCCGCCGGACGCAGCCTGCCCGCTACTCGTGCTCCAGCCGGCTCGCCGCCACCGCGGGGCTTGGGTCCAAGAAGCCGGTCAACTGACCGCTGAACTCGGCATCGCCACATTTTGCTTGCCGCTGCGGCGCCTGCGCGAGACCATGCACAGGGAGGTCCGCCATGCGAACACGATCGCTTGCCGTGTGTGCACTCACGCTGTGGTCCGCAGGTGCAGCGTGCGCACAGGAGTCGCTCTACGCCCAGCCGCCCATCGCTGGCACGGCTGCGAGCATCTCGATCACCACCGGCAACAACACCTTTGCGTTTGCCGATCGCAGGCTTGCGGACAACTTCACGACCGATGTCGGCTTTGACATCACGCGCGTGCGTTGGTGGGGCGGCCCTGAATCAAGCAGCGCCTCGCCGCCGCTGGCCAACATCGTCGGCTTTGAGATCGACTTCTTCGAGGCGGACTTCACGCCGCTGGCCTCGTTTACCGTCTCGCTGGCCGAGGCCAACCCTGAGCTTGTTCCGGGCCAGACGGTCGGCTTCCTCAACGCGCCGATGCATGTCTTCGAGGTGGATATCGCTGCCATGGGCAGCGTGCAGACGCTCGGCCTCACCGAGTACCAGGTCTCCATCGCCGCGGTGGTCGATCGGCCCGTCGGGCTGTTCGATGAGGCCTTCCTCTGGGCCCAAGGCGAAGCGGGCGATGGCATTTCACTTCAGCACCGCTTTGATGGCAACGGCTTTGTCCACCCGATCAGCCAGGATGCAGCGTTTGAACTCGTCGGCTTTGCGATCCCATCGCCCGCCAGCGCCATGGTGCTGCTGTTCGCGCTGGCGCCGAGGCGGCGGCAGTCGTCAGCGCGCGTGTGAATTCACCCGATCATGCCCACCGAGCGCAGCCCGCGCTCAAACTGCTCCCATCGCTGCTCGAGATCGCCTGTAAGCCCGATGCTGATGCGCACAAGCCCCGGCTGGATGCCCGCGCTGGCCATGGCCTCGGGGCTCATCTCGCTTGAGGTCGAGCTTGCCGAGCAGGACATGAGCGTCTCGTAGTACCCGAGGCTCACCGCCATGTAGCCGAAGGCCTCCTTGTTCTGGAGGTACTCCATGAAGTTGAAGGCCCGCTCGGTCGTGCCCAGGTCGAGCGTCAGCATCCCGCCGTAGCCATACCCTGCGTTGGAGATCGCTTCCAGGCGCAATCGCTGCGGCGAGCCCTCCAGGCCCGGATACGCCACCGGCAGACCTCGCTCGTGCAGACGCTCAGCGAAGGTCTGCGCACGCCGCGCGTGCTCCTTGACGCGCAGCGGCAAATGCGGCAGCCGCATCGAGATCGCAAAGGCCGTCTGCGGATCCATCGTCGGCCCCAGTAGCATCAGCGAACCGAGCTTGAGATCCATCAGCCCCGACACGAAGTCCTTGCTGCCGCAGATCACGCCCGCGATGATGTCGCTCGCGCCGTTGATGTACTTCGTGAGGCTGTGCACGACCACATCCGCGCCGTGGATCGCAGGCGAGACCATCAGCGGGCTGAACGTGTTGTCAACGACGAACGAGGCGCCGCGAGCGTGCGCGATCGCTGCAACATCCGCAAGAGACGTCACGGTGAGCGTGGGGTTGGAGACGCTCTCGGCGAAGACGACCCGGGTGCGGTCGGTCATGGCGGCCTTGACCGCAGCTTCATCGGTGATGTCCACGAAGGTGGTGGTCACGTTGGTGCGCGCCGGAAAGAAGTCATTGAGCAGCGCAAACGTGCCGCCGTAGATCGTGTCCGAAGCGACGATGTGATCGCCCGGCTTGCAGAGCTGCATCAGCGTGCAGGCGATGGCCGCGAGTCCGCTGGCGCAGGGATACGCGGCCTCGGTGCGCTCCATCGCAGCGAGCGATCGGCCCAGTGCGTAGACGGTGGGGTTGAAGTGCCGGCCGTAGAGATAGCACCCGCCCTGGTCGGGGCCTGCGTGGCCCTGGAAGATCTCGGGCATGGTGCGGGCATCCATGACGGTGAACGTCGTGGAGGCCTCGATGGACATGTTCACGCCGCCATGCTCGCCAAACTCGTGGCGGGCCTCAGCCATCGCGCGGACAGGGTCGAAAGGCAGGCTGCTCATGCTCGGGTTATCGGCTGGAAAGGAGTGGCAGTTGAGGGGAGGATTCGCCTCGTTCTGTGGCCGGGCGGGATGTGGTGAGCGCTCGAGGCTTGGGCCGCTGGCTAGCGCGAATCCCGGGTGGCCAACGTCTGCCGCAGTTCGGCAAGGCGTTCCCTCAGTGCAAGCTCGGGCTTGGCGACAAAGAGCCCGAAAGTGTCCACGGTCATTCTGCCAAGCTGGGTTGGCTCGGCGATGATCCGCGCTCGCGCGGCTTCGATCGCGTCGATGTCTCCAGCGACCCAACCATCGTGAACCTGACCGAGTGCTGCATGGATGTCATCGAATGCGTGGCTAAGACTGTTCAAGCTGACAGACTGCCGCTGGTTCTGTCTCACACGAGTAATCCCGTCCACAAAGCGATCTCCATGCTCCAAGG
>CAZSBR010000057.1:0-12692 GCA_964605165.1 uncultured Phycisphaeraceae bacterium | reverse complement strand
GGGTGTAGCGCAGCTTGGTAGCGCGTCTCGTTCGGGACGAGAAGGTCGGAGGTTCAAATCCTCTCACCCCGATTGGAAGCGGAAGTCCTTGGAAGCAGGGGCCTCCGCTTTTTCATTGGCGAGCATCTGGCGCAGCGCTCCATCAGGAGTGCCCGCTCGGCCAAGGGGAGAGTCGGGGGTGTTGGGGCCAGCCGCTAGGGAAGCACCCGTCCTGCGCATCGAGCTTCGACAGACGCCGTGATAACAGTGGGGCGAGTGCGGCTGATGGCACAGTCGCCGCCGCTGCTGGGAGAAGCACGGGATCAGACTCGCGCAGGCCCGCTGGTGTGCTTGATTGTCCGATAATGGCCGAACACAACGGGCGATCAGCGCAGGTTCGCTGCCGGCCTTGTCGTATAGTGCGTTGGTCGCTGGCTGGCCCCGGAGCCTCTGCTCTGGCCGGCTGCTGACCGGAAGGAACCTCCAACCATGCCCAGCCGCGCGCTGCCTTCGATCGGGATCGTCAGCCCGAGCTTCAATCAGGGCCCTTTCATCGGGGAAATGCTCAGGAGCATCGAGCGGCAAACGCTCAAGCCCGCCGAGCATGTGCTCTTGGATCCCGGGTCGAAGGACGATTCTCGCGAGCAGATCGCGGCCTACGTGGAGCGTCATGCCTTTGCGAGGGCGGTCTTTGAGCCGGACAACGGGCAGGTGGACGCCATCAACACCGGACTCAGGGCATGCAGCGCTGATGTGCTGACCTGGCTCAACACGGATGACTTCTATTGCGATGACGGCGCGCTGGAGGCGGTCGCTGAGGCCTTTGCCGAAGATCCGGAACTGGACATCGTGTACGGCCGCGGCGAGTTCATCGATCCCGATGGCCGCGTGCTCAAGCAGGCGTACGTGAACGCAAAGCCCGAGACCTTTCCGGAGACGATTAAGCACTCCATCGGGATTCTTCAGCCGGCGTTGTTCTTCCGCCGCGAGGTCGTGGAGCGAGCCGGGCTCCTTGATGAGCGGTGGAATCTATCGCTCGACTACGAGTTGTGGATGCGGTGGATTTCGGCTGGCGTGAAGATGCGTTTCATCGATCGCAAGATCGTGCGGGCGGTGCTGCACGATGAGTCCAAGACCGGTGGTCAGCGTGGCAAGCAGTACGAGGAGATCGAGGCTCACACGCACGAGGCGTTCGGCTTCGTGCCACTGCGCTGGCTTGAGCGGCACGCGGAATACCTGGTAGCCGGCGATGACGGCATCGTGCAGTCGGGCGGCAAAGGGGCCGATCCGGCAGCGATTGATGCAGAGATCAACCGGCTCCAGCGGCAGTGGAACGCATCGGCAGAATCCATTCAGAAGATGGCAGCCTGCAAGGATGAGCCCGAGGTCATGCGCACGCTGGCCGATCTTGCCAGGCGCGGCCTGCTGACGACCAGTCCATCGCGGATCGCTGTGACCAGCTTCACCGAGCCCTACTTCCGCCAGGGACTCAACGTGATCGCCTCACTCGGTCGTCACGCGCAGGGCGTGTTTGACTGGGTCCTCGTGTATGCACTGGGTCTGACGGATGCTCAGCGGCGGCGCCTTGGGGCACTGCATCGCGTCATCGTGCTGGACTACCCGGCGGAGTGCTCCAGCTTCTTTGATGGCTACTTCGAGCCGAAGAACTATGGGTACAAGTGCGCAGCCATCTGGGATGCCAAGCACGCTGCAGGTGAGGGTGGCACGGTGCTCTGGATCGATGCGGGCGTGGCGCTCGTGCGTCCGATCGACGAGGTGTTCGGGATCATCGAACGAGACGGCATCTTCTTTGTCGATCATGACGACAAACCGAGCTGGCCGTTCTACAACGCGACGTTTACGCATCCGCAGTGCGCGGAGGCGATGGACGCCACCGGAGCCGAGTTGCTCGGGCCACACCTGTGTTCGTGTTTCCTCGGCTACAAGGTCGGTGGCGCCGGCCAGCAACTGATCGATGAGGCCTACGCGTACAGCCAAGATCCGAAGGTTGTCGTCCACAGCAAGCATCCGCCGGCACAGCAGCGGCGTGAGCCAAGCACCCTGACGCAGCAGGACCGCGACTGGCTGCAAGCAGCTCTCGCTGACCCTGCATCGGCAACGCGTGAGCAGGCGTATGCGCACCTGCCGTATCTCGGGCATCGGCAGGATCAGACGATCTACTCAATCCTGTGTGCTCGGCATGGGTTCGTCCCGCACTCGGCCACCCGATTCTGCTGGTCCGATGATGCGTCTTCCAAGGCTTCGCTCGCGAACTGGAAGAGTGGGGGCGAGGGCGAACTGACACGGAGTCGACAGCATCCGGCTGCGATGCCCATCACCGCGTTGACGAGCCACCACCGCGGGCTGCTCGATCGGCTTGACGGCTTGGGCTGGAAACGGCAGAGCGATACGGTCTTTGTGCTCGGCAACGGGCCGTCGCTGCGGGAGTTTGACTTCAGCCAACTCGCGGGCTTTGACACCATCGGCATGAACGCCGCGTACAGGCACTGGGACCGGATCAACTGGTATCCGACCATCTACGCGTGCATGGACACGGTCGTCATCAAGTCACATGCCCACGAGATTGATCGCCTGATCCGCGAGCGTCGAAGCAACGGCATCCGCGTGTTCTTCCTTCGGCGAGCGATCCTCGAACTGTGTCCGCACCTCGAAGATGAACCCTCGGTCGTCTTCTTCGAGGATGTGCAGCACACATCCGACCTGCTCGATACCGGCATGATCACCACGGGCAGCCTCTCCGCTCTGTTCGGCGGATTCATGGGCTTCGACCGTGTGGCACTGCTCGGCATCGATTGTAACTACGTCGAGAAACTCCCGGAAGCCACGCCGGGAGATGGCCACCAACTCGTGATCGAGAAGACGCCGGACCACAACCCAAACTACTTCTTCGACGACTACCAGCAGGCGGGCGATCTTTACAACATTCCCAACGTGCATCCGGGCTTCCATTCCCGCTCGTGGGTGGCTGCGCTCGGTCTTCTGGAGGCTGCGGGCGTTGCAATCGTGAACTGCAACGACAAGTCTGAGTTGAAGGCGATCCCGATGGCGAGCCTGGAGTCTGTGCTCGGCAGCCGTCCGGAGGAGAAACGCCATCCGGTGCTCATCGGCGGCGAGTTCGGTCGCGATGCCAAGGCGAGAATCGAGGAGATTGACTACATCGCTGACGCGATCGGTACTTCAAGCGTGAGCGATCGTCTGATTGATGTGGGCACACATCGCGGCGGCTCCCTCAAACCCTTCCTCGAGAAGGGCTGGGCAGTGCTCGGCTTTGAGCCGGATCCGCAGAACCGCCAGGCGGTGATGGAGCGATTTGGTGCGAACCCGAAGCTGACGATCGATCCGCGGGCTGTGAGCGATCATGAAGCGCAGGGCGTGGTGTTCTATGCGTCGGCGGACAGCAGCGGAGCGAGCAGCCTCGCAGCATTCACTGCGGCGCACGAGGAGTCCACGTCTGTCGATGTCACGACGCTTGAGACAGCGCTGACGGAGCATGATGTGCATCGGGTGCGCCTTCTGAAGGTTGATGCCGAGGGCTTTGACCTCATGGTCCTCAAGGGCATGCACTGGGACCGAATCCAGCCCGATGCGATCATGGTTGAGTTTGAAGATCGCAAGACCAAGCCCATCGGTTACACGACTGAAGACATGGCGGCCTACCTGGCCGAGCGCGGGTACCACGTCATTTGCAGCGAGTGGCATCCCATCATCCGCTATGGGGTTCGTCATGACTGGCGGCGGATGTTCCGGTGGCGAGAGGATGATCTGCGCCCCGACGCCGAGTCTTGGGGCAACCTGATCGCGTTCCGCTACAAGGCGGACGCTGAGGCGTTCGAGGCGTTGGTCCGTCGTTCGATCAAGCTTGGACTTCTTACCGGCGGCGTTGATCCGGCAAAGCTCAGACCGGCTCAGCCCGCTGACCCGGTCGCTCCAGCGGCACAGACGCCTGTCGACGCCCCGGCGCCTTCCAAGCCGGATTCGCCGTGGCTTCGTCGAGTGCGTGAACTGGCCGTCAGAGCGAGGCATGCGCAGCGTGTCCAGCCCGCGCCGCTGGGCGACCATCCGGTGGTCCAGGCCGTCCTGCCTTGGGCACCCAAGGCTTTGGGCAGCATGTCGCCGGCGCAGCGTGTGCACATGGCGATCGGAAAGGTCGGGCGTGTGTACTTTGGCCGCGCTGGCCTAATGGCCGCTCTCACCCTCGCGTGCTGGGCTGCCGGCGTCTGGCTTCTGGCAACCGGGCAGCCGGCTTGGGTCGCCATGACGGCTGCGGGCGCCGCCTTCATCCCGTTGTTTGTGCTCATCGCCTTCATCGCGATCACGGCGCGGCGGCAGTCCTACGAGAACGTCGCCGCCCTGCAGCATGCAACGGAGGTCGGTATCCGCCAAGCGACCCATCATCAACGCTGGCAGCAGGATGAGGCGATGCGGCACGCCAACGGGCTGATCGCCCAGGCGACCGACTTCATCGAACAGGTCGAGCAGCGACGCATCCGCACGCGAGGCGATCTCGAGCGGGCAGTGAAGACCCTTCGGGCCGATCTCCAGCAAACCATGAGTGGTTCGCTCAAGACGCTGGAGGGAAAGGTCAGCGCCGCAACTGAGACGCATCGCAAGGAGATCGAGCAGCTCCGTCAACAGTCGGAGCTTCTGGAGTCATTGACGAACCAGGCTCGCCAGTCACTGGATGACGCGCTTGTGCGGATGGGCAGGCTTGAGGGGCTCACGCAGGGCGTTGCCGAGCAATCGCAGCAGTCGTCTTTGAATGCCGAGCGCCGCACGACCGAGGCGCGGAATGAACTGAACGCTTCCATCGAGCGAGTCCGGGGCGAGGCAATGGCAGCCGTCCAGCGCGCAGCAGAGTCGATCGAGCTTGTCAAGAACGAGGCAACGCGGCAGTTGGATGATTCCATTCGAGCTTCCGAAGCCAAGAGCGAGCAGCGATCCGCCGATCTTGTACACGCCATCAGCCAGGTTCGAGGTGATGCGTACACGCAGTTCACCCGAACGATCGGCTCGACCGTGCATGAGGGCGTGGCCTCGCTTGGCATCGAGTTGCAGCGGGGTGAACTGCAGTACATGCAGCGCAAGCTCCAGGTAATCGAGGGTCTCTGCGAGGGCAGGCTGGCGGGTTCTGTGGACGATGCCATCGCACGCACACTGGCGGCTCGCACCTTTGCCGGCCGGGAGCTCAAGGTGCTGGAGATCGGCGTGCTCTTCGGCGTGGGGGCGATCTACATGCATCAACTGCTCAGCGCTTTCTTCGATCGCGTGACGCTGACCCTGTTGGATCCCTTCGATGGCTATTACGGCTCGGACCACGTCGATCCATTGACAGGTCAGCCCGTGACACGCGGCATGGTTGAACGCAACCTTCGCCGGTGCAGCGTTCCGGTTGAAGACGTCACGATCATCGATCGGTTCTCAACAGAGCCCGAGGCTTTGGCGGCTGCGGAGGAGCATGGCCCCTACTCCGTCGTCATTATCGATGGCGATCACTCGTACAAGGGCGTCAAGGCGGACTTTGACCTCTACGCCCCGATGCTCGCCCCGGGCGGGATTCTGATCATCGATGACTACGGCTCCAAGGACTGGCCCGAGGTCACACGCTTCACCGACGAGAGCGTCTACAGCGATGAACGCTTCAGGGAAATGGCGGTGATCGGAAAGACCGCCATCTTTGTTCGCAAGTCCGCTGTGGAGACCGAGACCAAGCCCGGAGTCAGCAAGACCATCAGCAACGGTGAACGCATCGGCGGCGAGCACGCGGGCACCGCTACGGGTGAGTCAGCTTCCGCCAGCGACACGGTGCCCGGCTGACAGCCGGGTGGGACGCCTCACCAGCGCATCGTCAGCCTTCTGCCGCGTTAACCCTGTGTGGGCGTGCTGAGGTAGCCAAGCGCATCCATGAATTCTTCCAGAGCGTTGCGATGGACACAGACGAGATCGGTCTGCACCATGTCCAGGTCGCTTCTCGTCCGATCGAACCATGCCTCGTAGTCATGGCCGCGCGCATGTCGAGCAAAGCCAAAGCATGCCTGGCGACCGGTTGAGAGTGTCTCGTTCGGCTTGGTGATATCGAACTGCGCTTCAATCTCGGCTGTCGGTGCCCCGAGGAAGAAGTACTCCGTATCAAACAACAGGAAGCCGGCTTCGGCGAGCATGCCCGCGAGGTGTGGCTGAGCTGTGTATTCAACCCACAGAAACTTTGCCTGAGACATGATCCTCGGCATGCCGAGCAGGGCGTTAAGCTCGCCCCCCTGCAGGTCGAGCTTCACCACATCCACCGGGCATGAAGCATCAATGACGTCGTCCGCACGCTCGCATTCAACCTCAAAGACCTTCTCTGCAGGTGCTCGTTCGACCGTCATGGTTTTGTACTCGTCGAGCAGATATCCAACCGACGAATAGCCCTCCATGCCCCGCTTTCCCCACGCGGAATCGGATGTCACCGTCGAAGGCACGAACAGCGATCCACGCGTCGTCTCTGAAGCAAGTGCCGCCTTGTGGAGCGAGACCCGGGGCGTATCGCTGAAGAATCGGTGGTTGCCCGGGAACGGCTCGAAGCCGTGCACCGTGCCCGTGCAGTGCTCGAGCATGATCTTCGTCAGGGCACCAGCGCCTGCGCCTCCATCGATCCCATCGCGCAGCGTGTGCCCCGCCGCGTTGTACGCCGCCATCAACTGTTCAAGAGCACTGACGCGCAGCCGGCCCAGGAGCGGGTTGGTTCGAATCGAAGTCGACATCGTCGGCGGTCCTCGTGGATGAGTTCAGATCGGTCCTGCGTGACTCGCCCTTGGACGCAAGCCACGCGTGGGTGCGAGGGGCGATCGAGGGGTAAACCCACTGGGCATGGAGCGTGCCACGCCCATTCATTGCAGCCGAGTGTACCGAAGCTTGCTCGGGTCGCGAGGCCTCAGACGTCCGCGTCGGTGGTTCATGCTCAATCTGGGGTGGCCCGGGATGAATCGGCCGATTCCTCATGGGCCCGAGTGCTCATAGGCCAAGCTGCTTCTCGCCCTGCGCCGTAAGGCGGCGAAGGTGCCGGGTGGCACCAGGCAGAGGTTGAACTGAGCAAAATCAGCGGGCGACCGGACTCGAACCGGCAACATTCAGCTTGGAAGGCAAACAGCCCAGCGCTCAACCTGTTGAAACTGCAAGTGTTTACGAGCGCGCCGAAGCGACTCCCGGCGATAGCCCCGGCGATTCGGATGCGAGACCAGCCCCGGACAGCCAGCTGCGCCGTGTGATTGAGGCATGGCCGACGCTCTCTGGCGCAACCAAGGCCGCAGTCGTCGCCGTCATCGCTGCGTCAACCCCGCAAGGAGATCGAGATGCCCGGTAAACAGGCCAAGGCCGTCAAGGACCTCAAGGCGCTCAGTTCAACCACACCCGAGGGCCTTGAGGATGTTGAAGCTGACCAGGCCCGCCGGGCCTCGGACCACATGACGATGCTCGGCATCGCCGGCTACCTCTGCACGATCGGGTCGTACTTCGGCGGGGCGCTCCGCACGGCCCGGGTCCACGTGCCCGCTCGGGCTTTGCTTGAGAGCCTTGTCTGCAGCATCGCTCCCGGGCAACCGCAGCACAGGTCCGAGCACTACCAGAGCACGATGAACAACTGCGCCGTCCGATTGAGCTTGGCCAACGCTGCCCAGCGCCGCGCGCGGGGGCATTGCTGCGATGGTGGCCGCATCCAGTAGCAAGGAGAAGTCCGATGGCTCAGACTCGCAAGGGCGTTGAAGCAACCAAGATGAAGGATGGTGTCCGCTGCGTGCTCGATGGTGACCCATCGAAGGAGCCCGATACCGCCGCAGACGTGCACATGCGGGCGTTGGGTGCTGCCACCTATTGCCACGCGCTTGTACCGCACCTTGGTCGGCTCCTTGAAGGCATTGACATCCCGGTTTCCTCTCACCAGCTCATGCACTGGCTGATGCGAGAAATGGCTCCACGCGACGCTCTGGAGGAGATGCTCGCCGTGCAGGCCCTGCTCGCGCACGTGCGGGTGCTGCACCTCACCAAGCTGTCGGGCAGCCAGACGGAGATCAAGTCGGTGCAGGTCGTCAACGAGTACGCGGACCGGGCGAGCAACACGTTCCGGCGGCTGATGCTCGCCCTGGCGGAGTACCGCCGGCCGCCAAAGGCCGGAGACAGTTTCACGGCCATCAAGCAGGCCAATATCGCGAACCAGCAGGTGGTGCAGAATGAGAAAACACGGACAGAAAACACGGCGAACGAACAAGGATCGGCAGCAGCCTCAGGCCCCTCGGCCCTACCGGTTGACTCCGGAGGGTCTTGCCTCGCTGAGATCCTCGGCCAGCCAGAACAGGCCGTGGGAGCACAGCACCGGGCCAAGGACGGCTGAAGGCAAGGCGACAAGCTCCAGGAACGCGTGGAAGCATGGGCAGCGGTCAGGATTCAACGCAATGGTCCTTCAAACCGCCGAAGACCTTAGTGGGTGACGGGTCGAGGGCATTGCTGGCGACGGCTGGGAAATGGACCTCGTGTGACAGCGGAGTGTGAGTGCCGGGTGACGATCTGCGAAACTCTGGCCCGGTGGTACCATTGGCTACGCACTCTCGTTCTCTGGCGGGAAGCATGCTTTGCTTCGGAGGAGGTATCGGCTGATCTCGCCAGCCATGGTGGCGTTAAGCGTTGGGCTGCAACTATGTCCGATTTCGACCAACCAACTGGATCGATCCCGCCGGAGGCACCGGCGGTTACCGAGGTCGGCCTCCAGCCGGGTGATGTTGTTGGGCGGTATCGGTTGCTCGGCTGCTTGGGGTCCGGCGGTTTCGGTGTTGTTTTCGAGGCCGAGCAGAGAGAGCCCGTTCGCAGGCGAGTGGCCCTGAAGGTAATCAAACCCGGCATGGACTCGAAGGCCGTGATCGCGCGCTTCGAGGCAGAGCGGCAAGCGCTCGCGCTCATGGATCACCCCAGCGTCGCGAGGGTCTACGACGGAGGTACGACTGAAGAGGGTCGCCCCTATTTCGCGATGGAACTCGTGACCGGCGAACCGATCACCGTTCACTGCGATCGCCAGAGGCTTGGTGTCCGCACCCGGCTTGAGTTGTTCATCCGTGTCTGCGAGGCCGTCCAGCACGCGCATCACAAAGGCGTCGTGCACCGTGACCTCAAGCCAAGCAACATCCTCGTCGAATATGAGGATGGCAAGTCCACCCCGAAGGTCATTGACTTCGGCGTCGCAAAGGCCCTCCATCAGCGCCTCACGGATGCGACCATCTTCACTGGCCATGGCCAGATGATTGGCACGCCCGAGTACATGAGCCCCGAGCAGGCGGAGATGTCGGGTACCGATATCGACACGCGCAGTGATGTCTACAGCCTTGGCGTCCTCCTCTACGAACTGCTCACAGGCTCGAGGCCGTTCGACGGTGAGACGCTTCGGCGGGCCGCTCTGGCGGAGATTCAGCGGGTGATCCGCGAGGTCGATCCGCCGAAGCCCAGCACGCGGCTCAGTACCGCCGCCGAGGCGAATTCGGTCGCCACTTCGCGCTCCACGGAAATCCGGTCGTTGTCGAGCATGCTGCGTCGCGACCTCGACTGGGTGTGCATGAAGTGCCTTGAGAAGGACCGCGAGCGACGCTACGAAACCGCGAATGCCTTGGCCGACGACCTCCGCCGGTTTCTGAGCGATGAGCCCGTCACCGCCGGACCGCCGAGTGCGTTGTACCGGCTCAGCAAGTTCGTCCGGCGGAATCGTGCGGGTGTTGTCGCAGCTTCGCTCATCGGGGCAGCGTTGATCGCCGGCCTTGCGGGCACGAGCTTCGGCCTCTTGGAGGCCAGCCGGCAGGCCGGTATCGCGGCGGAACGGGCCGACGAAGCCGAGGCCGCACTCGAGCGCGCGACCGAGGCCGAAGCCGAAGCAGAAGAACGCGCTGAGCAGTTGCAGATCGTCGCCGACTTCCAGGCCGAGCAGCTCGGCTCGATCGATGCGCCGAAGATGGGGATCGACCTGCGCGATACTCTGGTCCATCGGTACGCGCAAAAGCTCGAACGTATAGGCCTTTCGCACGACGAAGCGCTCGCGCAGGCCCAATCGCTGGACGGCTCATTGGACGGCGTGGACTTCACGGGTTTGGCGCTGGAGTCACTAGAAGCCAACGTCTTCGATCCGGCACTCGACGCTATCGATCGGCAGTTCGAGGATCAGCCGCTCGTCCGGGCCCAACTCCAGCAAACGCTGGCGACTGTGCTCCGAGATGCAGGCCTGCTGCAGGCGGCTGAACAACCCCAGCGTGAGGCGCTGGAAGTCCGCCGCCGCGTGCTGGGCGACGAGCATCCTGACACGCTGGCCTCCGTGGGCAACATGGGTGCACTGCGCCGGGCCCAAGGCCGTCTTGTGGAGGCCGAGCCCTACTACCGCGATGCGTTGGAAGCCCGCCGCCGCGTGCTGGGGGACGAGCACCCGGACACGCTCGTTTCGATCAACAACATGGGGGTGCTACTCAAGGCTCAGGGCTGGCTGGATGGAGCCGAGCCCTACTACCGCGAAGCGCTGCAAGCCCGTCGCCGCGTGCTGGGTGACAAGCACCCAAGCACCATCAACTCGATCGGCAACATGGGCGCACTGCTTCGGTCACAAGGCCGGCTCGCTGAGGCCGAGCCGTTTCACCGCGAAGCACTCGAGACGAGCCGTCGCGTGTTGGGCGACGAGCACCCGCGCACGCTTACCCTCATCAATAGCATGGGCTTGCTGCTCGTTTCCCTCGGCCGATTGACCGAGGCCGAGTCGTATTACCTCGAAGCCTTGAATGCCCGTCGCCGCGTGCTGGGTGACGAACACCCGAGCACGCTCACCTCCATCGATAGCTTGGGCTTACTGCTTCGTTCCCTCGGCCGACAGAACGAAGCCGAACTGTATTTCCGCGAGGCCTTGAGTGCCCGTCGCCGCGTGCTGGGCGATGAGCACCCGGAGACGCTTAACTCCATCAACAATATGGGTCTGGTGCTTGAGTCCCGGGGTCGTCTAGCGGACGCAGAAACGTTCTTCCGGGAGGCGCTGGAAGCCAGCCGCCGCGTGCTGGGTGACGAGCACCCTCACACGCTCATTACCATCAACAACATGGGCGCTCTGCTCGAGTCTCAGGGACGCCTGAAAGAGGCTGAGCCATTTCGCTGGGAGGCGCTGGAGGCGAGCCGCCGCGTGCTGGGCGATGACCATCCGGAAACGCTCACTTCGATTAACAACATGGGCGCTCTGCTCGAGTCTCAGGGACGCCTCCGCGAGGCCGAGCCGTTTCGCCGCGAGGCGCTGGAGACGGGCCGCCGCGTGCTGGGTGAGGAGCACCCAAACACGCTTACCTTCATCAACAACATGGGCGGACTGCTTCAATCCCAAGGTCGGACGGCTGAAGCCGAGCGATACTACCGAGAGGCGCTGGGGATGAGCCGCCGCGTGCTGGGCGATGAGCACCCTCGCACGCTGATCGTGATTAGCAACCTCGCGCTCGTGCTTGCGGACGCAGGCGACGGTGCTGAGGCGCTCAAGTTTGCGAATGAGGCGGTTGAAATCGGCCGCCGCGCGATTGGTGCGGAGCACTGGCTCGTCGGTAACTTTATGGGCAAACGAGGCCGCGCCCTCGAGGAACTCGGCCGATTTGCCGAGGCTGCGTCGGTGATGGGGGAGGGATACGCGATCCTTGCAGCTCAACTCGGCGATGAGCATGAGCAGACCACACGCGTCGTCGGATACATCGCCAACCTGTACGACGCATGGCACGAAGCTGAGCCCGACGCTACCCGCAACTCAATCGCTGCGGAGTGGAAGGCAAAGCTGGAGCAAGCTGAGGCTGGCGAGCCGGACGAGTGAACACCCGCGATGCCGCCGTCGCCGTACTTTGGGATGGCCTGCTCAGTTGATAAACTGAGGCTTATGAGCCAATCTGACCGCTGGATTTTCGATGGCTTCAGAAGTGCGTAGGTCCCTCGCGGTCCAGCCGAGGCTTGGGAGAAGTGAGCAGATGACAAAGCTGAAATCACCACTCGTCCTCGCGTTGATCGCACTCGTGGCTGGGGTCAGTGCCGCGAGTGGGCAGACCAGCTGTTGCCTGGATGTGATCGCACAGGTTCGCGATGTCGTGGACCGAAGCGTGACCCACGTAGCTGTCTCGGGCAACCACGCCGTTGTCGCCGATGATTCCAGTCTCGTCGTTCTGGATCTTCTGGAGCCGAAGCTTCCAGTTCCGCTAGGTCAGGTTGAGATCGACAGGCCTTCCGATCTGACCATGAATGATCGAGCGGTCGCCTACATCGATCCCGATCGGGTCATTCGTATTCTCGATTTCGCCGACCCAAGTCTCCCAGTGGAAGTAGCCCAGATTCGAGGGGATGACTTTGGGTTCGCTGGCTATCAGGAGTACGTCGCCGTTGATTTCGACGGAACGTATCTCTACGCCTTGCGTGTCTGGGACAGCGACCCATACGGCGGAACACTGGTTGTTTTCGACATGACAAACCCGGTGACGCCTACCCAAGTTGCCGAAGCTGGTACTGGTCACCTTCTGAGCAAGCTGGCTGTTGGTGATGGCTATGCGTTCGCTGCCGGTTTGTTTCTCGATAGCCGCAGGCAGGCAGGTATTCCCTTGTGGGGTACGTTCGATATACGGAATCCGCTCGCGCCAGCATGGTGCACCCGTCTGGATTGGGCTGGCTGGGTCTCCGGGTGGAATCGG
>CAZSBR010000056.1:0-12799 GCA_964605165.1 uncultured Phycisphaeraceae bacterium | reverse complement strand
CCCCGGCGGCGATGGCCAGGTCAGCTTCGGCGACTTCCTCGCCGCGCTGGGTCTGCTGGGCCCCTGCCCGTAAGACCTGAGCCGGTCAGCCCGACGATCTGACTCGGGCACATCCAGCTTCCATGACCCCGGCCCCTCGTGGCCGGGGTTTTTTGTGCGCGCGCAACCACAAGCACCAGCGGGCAAAGCGCGCTCAGCGCGCCCGACGCTCGATCGAGGCCGCGGTCACATCGTCGTTGAGATTCTCGGTGCCCGCAAAGTCGCGGACTGCCTGGAAGAGGCCATTGACCTCGGTGTCCGTCGAGTCCGCCTGCTTGAGCGTCTCGATCACGCGTTCCATGCCGAACTCTTCGCCCTCGGGCGATTGCTGCTCGACCACGCCGTCGCTGAACAGGATCACGCGCGAGCCTGTCGCAAACGGGCGTTCCTCCGCGTGGTACGGCATGTCGGGATCCACACCCAAAGGCATGCCTCCCTCGCTCTGGATCAACTGGGGTGCATAGGTGCCCGAGCGGTAGAGCCAGTGCCCGTGGCCAGCATCGACAAACGCCATCGTGCCCTTGTCCTCATCGAATACGCCGCACCACAGGCTGATGAACTTGCCCGGCGGCAAGAGGGGCGTCACCTGCGCGTTCACCTCGTTGCATGCCGAAGCGGGGCACCCCGTCGAGTTGAGCTTCTCCTTGAGAAGCGTGAGCGTGACCGCCATATGGATGGAGGCCGCCGAGCCCTTGCCCGCCACATCACCGAGAAACGCCGCCACACGCCCGTCACGCAGCCGCATGATGCTGAAGAGATCGCCCGCGACCAGGCGGCCCGGCCGCATGCGCATGAAGTAGGCAAACGTCTCGATCTGTCCGTGCGGCGGGGGCATCAGGAGTTTCTGCGCTGCGCCCGCTGCGCGCACATCCCGCATGAGTTCGGCGTTCTGCTCCTCGCTGCGCTTGCGCTTGAGGTTCTCCCACGATGTGCCGCTCATCTTGCAGATCGCCTGGCAGAAGGCAGCCGCATCAGACTGCACCGTGCTCTCCTGCTTGCGCGCATCAAGATAGAGGAACGCATTGACCGTGCCATCCACCACGATGGGTGCGCACAGCGCCGAGTGGATCCCGAGATCCATGATGGACTGCCCGAAGTTCTGCTGGGAGTCCATCGTCATCCGCACCATGCCGGACTTGGCCGCGTTGATGAGCGACCGACTGAACATCAGGTCCTCGCTCGGCGCGCCGCGATGGTTGGGGCTGCGATAGCCGATGATCTCGACCTCCGCGCCGCTCTCGCGGATCACCGCTGCGCGGTTGAAGCCCGTGCCCTCGATCACCGCCTCGAGCATCGCCTCGGCGAGCGACTGCTCGCTGCTCGCGCCGCTGATGTTCGCTGCGCACTGGATGAGCAGGTCCAGCCGCTGCTGCGCCATCCGCTCGAGTTCCTGCTCGGGCACTTTCTGCACGCGGTGCGCGGACGTATCGACGTCATTGGCCGTCGGCAGCGTCGAGGGGGACGAGTCGGTCATCCGCACGCGGTACGTCCAGGGCCCGAGCCTCAGCAGATCGCCATCGTTGAGCATCGTCGGCGTGTTGACGTCCAGCCGCTTGCCGTTGACGAACGTGCCGTGCCGAGACTCCAGGTCCGTGATGAACCAGTTGTCCGAGGCGAACGCCACCTTGCAGTGCCGGCGCGAAACCGTCTTGTCCGGGAGCTGCGCCTGGCATTCCATCGAGCGGCCGATCAGCCAGGGCAGGCCGTCGACGATCTCGAACGTCTCGCCGGGAGGACCGGCCAGCGGCTCGAGACGGATGTAGGCATTGCTGGAAGAAGAGACCATGATCGATCAAAGCCGCGCACAACGGGCTTGCAGGCGCCCAAACCGGGGAATCCCACCAGCGTAGCTCACGCCGTCGCGCTGTGCACCCGGCGGCAATCATCGCCCGCCGAGAGCGCGGCTACCTGCGCACGGGAAGCTCGGCCCTGACCATTGCTTCGAGCACCCGGCGGTCCGCATCATCCGCGATGCCGTCGCCGTTGAGGTCGACCGGGCTCTGCACGAACGCCCGCAGGTCGTCGCTCGTCACGCCTCCGTCGCCATCAAGATCCTCGGGCCACACGCCGTCGTAGCTCAGGCGGATCCAGCCCTCGCTGCTCCCGCCCGGCCCGGTCACGCGGTAGGTCAGCCGGTCCAGCCCGCTCGCGGCCGCATTCGGCGCAAGCATCACGCTCGCCCCGCCCGCGCCCACGTTCAGCCCCGCCTGCGCGGGTGCGTTGAGCACCTCGAAGGTCAGGTCTTCAAGTGCACCATCCGTCGAGAAGGGAAGCTCGACCAGCGCATCCAGCCCGGGCGTCAGGAGCACGCTCACAAACGATGCCTCCGGTGCCTCGGGCATGCTGTTGACCATGCCCGGCAGAACCTCCACCGATTCCGGCGCCGAGCGCACCCGCATGCCGTCGGCAAAGAGCGCCTCAAGCTGCCACTGGCTCGTGCCCTCGCCCAGCAGTCCCGCCGGCACGCTGAACAATGCCTGGCTGCCCGCGGCGGCAGCCACCACCCGGTCGTTCTGGATGATCCGAAGCTCGCTTGCACCATCGGGTCCGAGGATCCTGGCTTCGATCTGCACCATCTCGTCAAGCGTGACCACGCTGTCCGCTGCGAGCACTTCGGCTGCGCGCCCGAGATTGGACACCTCAAACCCGATCCGCCCGCTTGCCGTCGACTGCACGGGCGATGTATCCCGCACCGCGACGATGGCCTCGTGCCACCCATCGCTGAGCCCCGATGTGTTGATGGGCGTGGGGGAGTTGTTGAACAACAGCCCCTGCTCGACGCCACCGATGAACAGCCGGCCCACGAAGGGATCGGGCACGCCCGGGTTGTTGCCCGTGGTTGCCATCGTCAGCGTCAGCGGCGAACCACCGCCGCCGGACTTGGAAAGCTGCACCGTCGGTGCAAGGTCAAATGGCTGCGTCAGGGGGTCGCCCACCATCAGGCCCTGGATCGGATACGCCGCGAGCGAGCGGAAGATCGCTGCGCCCAGCGGCATGCCCTCCCAGTAGTACGCATGCACGCGCGCATGCGGGAATTTCTGCGCATAGTTGCAGGGCTCCTGCACCGTGCCGAACGTCCCGCTCGCCCCCTTGCGCACCCACTGGCTGATCTTCGTCTGCTGCGTGTTGTCAAACGTTGCTGCAAACGACGTCAGATGCTCAGCGATCGCGCCGGGCAACAGCGTGAAGTCCGCCTGGTCCACGTTGGTGCTCGCAAAGCCGCTGAGCACGCCGATCGCGTCGTCCCGGCCAATCGGCAGGTTCGCCTGCAGCACCTCGGCCTGCCCGCCTGCTGCCTGGATGTCACTCACCACGCCCGCAAACGTGTTCTGCCTCGGACCCGACCGAGCAACGTCCGTCGTCTGCATCAGGTACGTCGTGCCGTTGGGAAGCGAGCCCTCCGCAGCCACCGAGCGGTCGATCATCGTCAGGATCTCGTCGACCGTGTTGCCCAGCTCGCCCGTGTAGCCGAGCGAAGAAGCAATCAGCAGCCGATCGCCCGTCGCGCTCGGCACGCCCGCGCGATAGGTGCTCAGGCCATCGAAGGGCGCCACGATCGTGCTCGACACCCGTCCCCAGGGGTTGGCAAAGAGGCTGCTGACAGGGCCCGACGAGAACTCATCCTGCAAATACACCGACGAATAGGCGGAGGTGATCGAGAACCTGAACACCGGCGCACACGGGTCCTCGAATATCCCCGGCACGAAGTTCGCAAACACAGTGCTCGGCGCCAGCACGATGTAGTCCACCGTCAGGTCGAGATCGAGCTGGTCCACCTTGGCCTGCACCGCCCGCAACTGAAACTGCCGAAAGCTCTCGTAGGGCGAGGTCGCGATGGGCATGTAGATGACGTGGTTCGAGGGCACGCCCCGCGCCTGCTGGTAGTAGTGACCGACTCGAAGCGAGACCGGGTCCGTCGGGTCGATCACCAGCACCACATCCGTGCCATCGCCTGCGCGCCCGGCCTGGGCCATCAACATCGAGGCCGCCGCCACCCCCGCACAAACACCAGCCCGCCAGCCGGAGCCGTCGCAGCGGGGTCCGGTCTTCGAGAGCGTGCTTCCAGAGCGTTTGTTCATAGGGGTCACCTCCTGCTGCTGCCTCGTCGCACCGGGCTGTATCGGCCCCGGCACCCGAGCGGCTGATCTCTCGCTCCAAACTACGTCAGGCTCGGGTCCGCGGCCGAGCAAAATCCGGGGTCCGGGCTGCGCTATCGCCCTTTCTGGCGGAATTCACAGACTGGGGGATCGTCTTGATTGACTAAAGATGCAGTATGTGTATACTCATGCAATGACCCGCGAGGCCCGCCAGCAGATCATCGCCCAGTTGCTCCGCGCCACCGAGCGCACCGGGCACATCCAGAGCCAGGATGCCCTGCGCCAGCTCCTTGCTGATCGCGGCATTCGGGTCACGCAGGCCACACTCTCGCGCGATCTGCGGGACATGGGCGTCTTCAAGGGCCCCGCCGGCTACGCGCTGGGCGATCCCTGGCGCGCCACGCCGCCCGTTCAGGCCGCGCCCGAAGCGCAGCCTGCTCCGGCAAGCCTCACCGCTGCGGCTCCCATCAACCGCGTGCTGCAGGCTTCCATCCTCGATGCGGAACCCGCAGCGAACTTCGCGGTCCTCAAAACCCCGCCCGGCCACGCGCAGCTCGTCGCCGTCGAGATCGATCAGAGCCCGCCGCCCGGCGCTGTCGGCACGATCGCGGGCGATGACACCATCTTCATCGCCTGCGCCTCATCCGAGGCTGCCGAGGCCGTCTGCACCGAGGTGCTCGTCCGTGCCGGCCTTCTTTCGTCCGCCGAGCAAGCCGCCCCCAGTGAGCAGGTCCCCTCTGCATGACACCGCATCGCGTCGCCATCGTCGGAGCTGCCGGCTACACCGGTCGCGAGCTGGTGCACTTGCTGTGCGCGCACCCGGCAGCGGAGATCGTCGGCCTCTTCGGCTCGGCCGAGGGCGCATCGCGGCGTTTCAGCGATGAGTTCCCGCGCTTCCGCGGCGCGGTCGATCTCGACATCCAGCCGCTGGACATCGCCAGCCTGCGAGCGCTCGAGCTCGATGCGATCTTCTTCGCCACGCCGCACGAGGTCAGCGCCTCGATCATCAGCGAATGCTGGCTCGACCCCGCCTTCACCGGCACGACCTTCATCGATCTCGCGGGCGGCTACCGCCTGCCCGATCCGGGCCTCACGCTCAAGTGGTATGGCCTCGACTCGGCGCTGGCCGGCCCGGCCCCCCAAGCCGTCTACAGCCTCGTTGAGCACGCCCGCGATCAACTGCCCGGCGCTCGCCTTCTCTCGATCCCCGGCTGCTATCCCACCTCGGCCCTCTTGGCGCTCAAGCCCCTTGCTGAGGCAGGGGCGCTCTCCCCGGCCGAACCCGTATCCGTGGTCGGCATCAGCGGCGTCAGCGGCGCGGGCCGGCGGGCAGCCGCGACCAGCACGCTCTTCAGCGAGGTCAGCCTGCGCCCCTACGCGATCGCAGGCCATCGCCACACGCCCGAGATTGCCTCGCATCTGGGTCTTGACGGTCCGGTCGTTTTCACGCCCCACGTCGGGCCGTGGGAGCGGGGCCTCGTTACCACCACCCACGTGCGCCTCCAGCCGCAGTGGAATCTTGGGCGCATCCACGATGTGTTTGCACACGCCTACCCCGCGTCGTCCTGCCCGTTTGTGCGTGTGCTGACCGACGCTGCGGGCCAGGGCCCGCTGCCGAGCGTGCTGGGCGTCGCCCACACCAACTGCTGCGATATCGCGTGGCATCTGGACGAGGCATCCGGCACGCTCGTGCTCACCTCGGCCATCGACAACCTCCTCAAGGGCGCGTCGGGCCAGGCTGTGCAGGCGTGGAACGGTGCGGTGGGCCTTGCAGAAACCGCCGGCCTCATTCCCGCGCCGGGCTCAGCCGTCCGCGTCGCAGGCAGCGAGGTGCTGCTATGAGCCAGTCCCTCGTTACGGGTGAGCCCATCGTCCTGAAGCTCGGCGGCAAGCTGCTGGATGAGGCGCACGCGCTCAATGAAGTCGCAGCCACCATCGCCCGCCTTGCATCGCTCTACCCGCTCATCATCGTTCATGGTGGGGGCGCTGCGGTGGATCGCGAGCTTGCTGCCCGGGGCATCGACTGCCCCAAGATCGACGGCCTGCGGTCCACGCCCGGGTGCGCCATCCAGATCGTCGCCGACGTGCTCGCGGGCACGGTGAACTCGCAGCTCACTTCGGCCCTGCGTACCCACGGCCAGTCTGCTGTGGGTCTGCGCCTGACCGACGATGCAGCGGTGGAAGTCCAGAGCCTTGGCCGCGAGGAGCTTGGCCATGTGGGCACGGTGACCTCGGGCGATGGCAAGCCATGGCTCGACTTGATGGCCTCGGGCATTCTGCCCGTCATTTCCTCCATCGGCACGGATCGGGCTGGCCAGGTGCTCAACATCAACGCGGATGATGCAGCCCTCGGCGTGGCGCAGGCTGTGGGCGCACGCACCGTCATCTACCTGACCGAGGCTGCGGGCGTGCTCGATGCCCACGGCGTCATCATCCCCGAACTTGATGGCGACGCCATCGCTGAGGCCATTGCCACCGGCGTGGTGCACACCGGCATGGTGCCCAAGCTCAAGGCAGCGCTCAAGGCTGCCGATCACCTCGGCGCGCGTGTCCATATCGCCGCGACCGAGGACCTCGAGCCCATGCTCGCCGGCGCTGCGCGCGGCACAGCCGTCGTGCCCGGTCTCATCGGGAGCATGCGAAGGCCTGTGGCCTGCACCCGCCCCTGAGCATCGCCTCTCCCCACGCCTCACTCAACGCAAACCAGACCTTCCCCGTTGCCCATCCGCAGGCAAGCCGCCTGCATTCGTTCGGAGCCTGACCATGACCCTTCTCATCGATTCCAACAGCACAAGCCTCTCCCCATCGCTCACTGCAGCGGGCATCGACGCGCCCGCCGCCCAACCGATGACAGACTTCATCTCCATCAATGACCTCGATGCCTCAGCCGCCATCGACATGCTGGACCTCGCCCAGCAGATCAAGCACGAGATCAAGCTGAGCCCCGGCTCATGGTCGTCTTGCCTCGCACACACCTCGAGCGTGCTGCTCTTCGAGAAGCCCAGCCTCCGCACGCGGGTGAGCTTTGAAATCGGGCTCAACCAACTGGGTGGCCACGCCCTCTACTTCGACCACGCAGCCCAGCGCATCGGCGAGCGCGAGTCCGTTCACGACTACGCCAAGAACCTCGAGCGCATGGCCTCAGCCATCATCGCCCGCGTGCACGACCACAGCGTCCTCACCGAGCTCGCTGAGCACGCGTCCATCCCCGTCATCAATGCGCTCAGCGATCGCGAGCACCCATGCCAGGCGATGGCCGACTTCCTGGCGCTCCGCGAGCACCTCGGCACGCTCGAAGGCGTAAAGCTCGCGTGGGTGGGCGATGGCAACAACGTCTGCCACTCGCTCATGCTGCTGGCGGCCAAGCTCGGCGTGGACATGACCGTCGTCACGCCCAAGGGCTTTGAGCCGCAGTTCAGCGTCGTCAAGCAGGCCCTGTCCAGCGCAGCCAAGACCGGCTCGAAGATCACGCTCAGCCACCACCTCAGCGCCATCGAGGCGCACCACGCTGTGTACACCGATACATGGCTCTCCATGGGCCAGGCCCACCAGGCCGAGTTCCGCTGCGGCGCTTTCGCCGGCCTGCAGATCACGCCCAAGGTCATGGCCATCGCCTCGTCGGGCCTCGATCAGCCGGCGCTGTTCATGCACTGCCTGCCCGCACACCGCGAGGAGGAGGTCGCCACCGAGGTCATCGATGGGCCCCACTCGATCGTCTTCGATCAGGCCGAGAACCGCATGTGGGCGCAGAACGCGCTGCTGACAACCCTGCTCAAGAACGCGCAGATGTCCGGCGCCGCCACGCTGTGGCAGGCAGGTGCGTCGTGAGCGCCCTCCCGCCCATGCCAGCAACCGCTACGCCCCCGGTGCCACCGGCCGGGCTCGTCGCTCGCAGTGCCTGCAAGGCCGACGCACCGGCCATTCACAGCCTCATCGAGTCCGCCGCTGCCGAGGGCAAGGCCCTTGCCCGCTCGCTTGCCGACATCGAGCGCCACATCTGCCAGTTCGTCGTTGTCGAAGTCGATGAAACGCCGTCGGCGTGCGCCTCACTCGTCGAGTGGCCGCCCACCATCGGCGAGGTGCGGTCCGTGGCGGTCAGCGCCGCCCAGCAGGGCAAGGGCGCAGGACGCGCAGCCGTCATGGCCATCATCGCAAAGGCCCGCGCCGACGCGCTCTCCACGCTCGTGCTGCTCACCAAGTGCCCGGAGTTCTTCGCACGCCTGGGCTTTGAAGCCATCGAGATCGATGACCTCCCGCCGACGTACCTCAAGCTCGCGATCATCGATTGCGGCAGAAGCCTCGAAGGCCGAACCGCCATGCGCCTCAAGCTCTGAGGCGTTTGCGCTCGCCGGGTGACGACCGAAGCTCCAGCCCAGGCTCGTGCATTACAGCTCGACCATCTCCATGTCCGGCTCCTGCTGAGCCTCGACCACGGGGTGCTCGACATCCGTTGCAAACACGCTCAGTGCATCGTGCGCACTGACCATCTCTGCTCGCATGTTCGCAGCGTTGAACAGCGTCGCTCGCGGCAGGGCGATCTCCACAGCGCCCGGCACCTGCCCGGGCCCCTCGTCCACAATCGCAACTTCCGCGTGCGCACCGCGCGCGATCGTCACGCCCTCGAGCACCGAGGCCAGGTCCAGCGCAAGCTGGCCCTCGCTCTTGGCAAACTCGATCGGCGGCACCGCACGTTCAAAGGCCTGCAGCCGGCCGTCGACATTCTCGAACGTCCCGGCCTTCTCGAGCCACGTCACGCTCGGAAGCACGATGTCCGCCCGGTCGGCAAGCGTTGTCGCGAGGGTGTCCATGACCACGACGAACCTGCTCTGCCGATCCGCGCACGCCTCGAGCGCCGCCGTCGGCCAGGGCTTGTGGTCATTGCCCGTCAGCACGACCGCGCCGACGTCCTGCTGGTTGCAGCGATCGGCCCACGCATCCGCCTCGAGCGGCTCGCCGCCCGCGACCGCCTTGAGCACGCGGCGAACGCCGCGGGCGTTGGGCGCCTTCTCGGCACGGATCGTGTAGCTGTTCTCGCTGCCCGGCTCTGCTCCGGGCGGGAAGGTCTGGTCCTCGCCCTCAAACCGCACCGGACCCACGCCCAGGATCGCGTGCTCATCCATCGACCGCACGAGCTTCGCCAGCGCAAAGGCGTCCTCGCATGACAGGTGCGGGCTGACCAGCAGCGCCAGCCGCTTGCCCTCGCTTACAGCCTTGGTCAGGCCGTCAGCAGCCGCCTGGTACACGCGGTTGTAGTCGTCGGCGATCAGCACGCCGTGCTGGCGACGAAGCGGCGCGGTCAGCCGTTGATCGCTGTGCACGTGCTTCCAGCCGTAGCGAACCTCGTCAGAGATCCACCACGCGTTGACCGCGGGGTTGGTCCTCGGCTTGATGCGGTAGACCTTGCCCTCGTTGTGATCGACGCGGATGTTGTCGCCGCCAGCGGTCAGGCCATCGATGCTCGGCGTGGACTTGAGGAACCACACACGCTGGGCGAAGAGAAAGTCCTTGTCAAGCAGCGCTCCCACAGGACAGAGATCAATCACGTTGCCCGCCAGCGGGTTGTCCAGTGGCACACCGGGGAAGACGTCGATCTCCTCCTTGTTGCCGCGGCCATCGACGTACAACTCGCTCGTGCCCGTGACCTCGCGCGTGAAGCGCACGCACCGGGTGCACATGATGCAGCGGTCGGCGTAGAGCCAGACGTTGGGGCCCACGTTCTTCTTGGGGTTCTTGACCTTCTGTTCCTGGAAGCGGCTCACGCCCCTGCCGTACTGATAGCTGTAGTCCTGCAGAAAGCACTCGCCGGACTGATCGCACACAGGGCAGTCCAGTGGGTGGTTGATGAGCAGGTACTCCATCACGCTGCGCTGGTTGGCGACGGCCTTGGGCGAGTCCGTATGGACGACCATGCCGTCGGCTGCCGGCGTCTGGCAGGTGGGTACGAGCTTGCCACCCATCATGGGCTCGAGCTTGTTCTCATTGCGCGGGTTGGGGGCCCAGACCTCGCCCAGGCAGATTCGGCAGCTCGCCACGATGCTCAGCCCGTCGTGGTAGCAGTACGAGGGCACCTCCACATCGTGCTGGTTGGCAACCTG
Source organism: uncultured Phycisphaeraceae bacterium (assembly GCA_964605165.1). Classification (GTDB taxonomy): domain Bacteria; phylum Planctomycetota; class Phycisphaerae; order Phycisphaerales; family UBA1924; genus OFTM382. Next base: position 2,568 of record CAZSBR010000056.1, on the reverse strand, counting down.
CAGAATCATCTGGCCCGGCGTGAACTCGCAGGCCTTCCCGTTGATCGTGATCGTGGGCATATGCACCAGTGTAGGGCCGGCTGAGCCCCCCGCATCGGTCGTGAGAGCAGGGCCGATAAACCACACCGAGGCCGCTTCGCCCAGCACGAGGGGCACAAAACCCTTGATGCGCGGGGCCTTGTGAGCGAAGATCAAGCGCTGCCTTCGCCGGCGATGCTCTGGCTTGCCAGCGCATGCCCCGGATGCTGCTCAAAGGTCGGTCCGGGTGCCTCGCCAGCCCCCGGCCGCACGACCCGAATCAGACAGGCCACACACACCGGGCTGGAGAAAAAGGCCCGCCCGGAGAGAGAGGATTTCCCCCATGCGTGCTCAGCGAACTGCCTTCTCACTGGCTGCCATCGTCGCCTCGGCCGGTGCCGCTTCTGCTCAGCTTGAGCTGATCCAGAGCTTCAACCCCTCCAACACCGGCTCCATGAACAGCATCGGCTACGACCCGATCACCCAGACCATCTTCGCCCACGACCAAGGCGGCGCGGAGTATGAGCAGTACGACCGCTCAGGGACCTTTCTCGGCACGGTCGCCAAGCCCTTCGCAGGCGGCAACGACGACGACATCGAGTTCGTCGATCAGGCCATCACGATCAGCGGCGTCAGCGTCCCCGCCGGCTCGCTTCTCTCCATCGAGAACGAGAACGACCCGCCCCGCATCATCGCGGTCGCTACCTCTGATTCGAGCGTCCTAGCTCAGGTCGATTCCGATGGTTCGCTCATCGGCCAGTGGGTCGGCGGCGCGTACAGCAAAGCCACCGGCACGTTCTTCTGCGTCGACTGGACGGGCGACGAAATCCAAGAAGTCAATCCTGCCGACGGCTCGGTCATCAAAGAGTTCCCCGTCACTCCGACCGGCGCTACATCGTTCGACATCTTCTTCGGCGATATCGACATCCTCGATGCCGACGGCCTCATCTACATCGTCAGCTCATCACAGAATCGCATCCGCGTCATGAGCACCGATGGCGTGTGGTTCGGCGACCTTGATGTCGAGAGCTTCGGCATCTCCACCATGTCAGGCATCGGCTTCGACGATGCCCGCGGCGAAGCGTGGATCAGCGGCACCAATGGCATCATCTACCAGCTCAGCGGCTTCACCGGCATCGAGCCCTGCGAGGGCGACCTCGGCGATGACTTCGGCAACTTCTTCGTCCGCGACTTCCAGATCACCTTCGGCGACTTCCTTGCAGCACTCTCGTTGCTCGGCCCCTGCCCCGGCGGCACGGTCGGCTGCCCGGGTGACCTCGCCGACGACTTCGGCTTCCTCGGCGCCGATGGACAGGTCGCCTTCGGCGACTTCCTCTACCTGCTCACCCAGCTCGGCCCCTGCCCCTGAGCAGCACGACGAACGCCTCAGTCCACGAACCGCTTGCGAAGCAGGCTCGGCTCACCCGGATCGGTCGCTGCGATCGCATCCGCTGCCCGCTTGCCCGCCCGCCCATCGCCATAGGGATGCACAAGCGCCGACAGGTCCAGCGCCAACGCCCTGCGCACCGCTCCCGCGATTGCCTCAGCGGTCTCGTGCGCCGCATCCACGACCTGCCCCGGCCGCTCGCGGCCAGCCTGCCTGGGCCCGATGTTCACCACGGGCAGCTTCAGCGCCGCCGCTTCGATCAAACCCGCTGAGCTGTTGCCAACCAACACGCCGCCTTCGTCTCGCAGCCGCTTCAGCAGACCGATGAACCACCGCCTCGGCAGGTGCTCGATCAGCCGGACACGTGGGCCAGCTGCCTTGAGCGCCCGCAGCACGCCATCACGCCCGGGATCATGGTTGGGATGCAGTGCCAGCACCCGCTTGCCTTGGAGCGCTTCAAGCCCTGCCGCGGTAACCGCCTCCTCGGTCTCCGCATCACGGCCCGCGGGGTGCATCAGCACCACCGCCTCGGGCAGGGCCCGCACGCCCGTGATCTTCTCGAGTTCGTCATCCGTTACCGGCTCGATCGACTCAAGCCCATCGATCGCGGGCGAACCAATGACGACCACCCGGTTGGCCGGCTCGCCCATGCGGATGATGCGTGCTGCGCTCTTCTCGGTCGCCGCCAGATGCAGGTGGCTCAGCTTGGTGATGGCGTGCCGCATCGCCTCGTCAGCGATGCCCTCAGCCCGGTCCCCGCCGTGCAGGTGCGCGACCGCAACGCCGGCGACACTCGCCGCCGTCGCTGCTGCCAGCGCCTCGATGCGGTCGCCGAGCACGACCACCCAGTCGGGCTGGTGTGCGCCGAGCGTGCGCGCAAAGCGGTCGATGCCCCGACCCAGCGACCGCGCATCATCGAGCCGCGTCGCCCGACCGGGCTGCTGCATGGGTACGGAATCGACCACCGCGAACTCGGCCTTCACATCACGGAAGGTCAGCGCCGGCGGGATCAGGTGGCTGCCCATCGCCACCACGAGCAACTCAAGCCCATCGTGCGCGTCGATCGAGCGCATCACGGGCGCAAGCAGGCCGAACTCCGCCCGCGACCCCGTCGCGACCAGCACACGTCTTGGCCCGCGCGCAGGCTCAGCCCCACCCCCGCC
>CAZSBR010000055.1:2878-12987 GCA_964605165.1 uncultured Phycisphaeraceae bacterium | reverse complement strand
TTCCGCGTGGCAGAAGAACTCGATCTCCATCTGCTCAAACTCGCGGCTGCGGAACGTGAAGTTCCGGGGCGTGACTTCATTCCGAAACGCCTTGCCCGTCTGCGCGATGCCGAAGGGCACCGAGACGCGCGTGGTGTCCACGACGTTCTTGAAGTTGATGAAGATGCCCTGGGCGGTCTCGGGACGGAGGTAGGCCTTGTTGTCGTCGTTGCGGATCGGGCCGGTGATGGTGTCGAACATCAGGTTGAAGGCGCGGGGCTCGGTGAGCGTGCCGCGCTCCTTGGCATCGGGCCCGATGACATTGGAGAAGTCCGATCCCAGCTCGACGAGGTCGAACTCTTCGATGGCGTCACCGAACTTCTTGTTGGCGGCCTTGCGCTGGCGGGCCTCGGCTTCACTGCCGGGCACGAAGGCGAAAATGGGCGCGGCATCTCGCTGGCCTGCACCGCTGATAGCGCGGACATGATCGGCTCGGTAGCGAGCCTTGGTTTCGCGGCAGTCGATCATGGGGTCGTTGAAGCCCCCGACGTGGCCGGAGGCCTCCCAGACCCGGGGGTTCTGGATGATGCAGGTGTCCAGCGGCACGACCTCGACGGGCTTGCCATCGGGGCCGAGCTTGCCGCCGCAGCCGAGCATGACGACATCGTTCCACCAAGCGTCTCGCAGGTTCTTCTTGAGCTGGGCGCCGAGCGGGCCGTAATCCCAGAAGCCCTGGATGCCGCCGTAGATCTCGGAGGCCTGGTAGATGAAGCCGAGGCGCTTGCACAGCGCCCTGATGTCATCCATGGATTTGACGGCGGAGGTGTTGGAGGCTGGATCGGTCACGCGTTGGCTCCTGCTTGCTTGAGCGGGGCCAACTGTAGACGGTTTCGGCCAGCCCGTGCGCCGAGCCGAGATGCTCAGCGGCGGCGGCGCGAAGCCAGCAGCGTGCCGCCGGCCAGCAGCACAGCAGCGCCTGGTGCGGGGACAGCCGAGAAAGCGATCTCCGCGAAGCCGTTGAGGCGCGAGCCGTAGTTCTCGATGATGTCGATGCGGACGGAGCGCACACCGGACACCGCTGCGAAATCAAAGAGCTGGGCCGCGGGCTCGTTGCGCTCGGCCATCAGGCCGGGGAAGCTCGCCAAGACTGCGTCGTTCTCATCGAGCAGGGTCATGTCGAAGAGGCGCATGGCGTAGCCGGGGTCATCTGCGATGTTGTTGGAGCGGTGGTTCCAGAGCACCATGCGGGCGATGGTCTGCGGCTCGTTGAAGGAGAAGACCGCGTTGACGTTCTGCGCATCGCGGCGGGTCGTCCAGTGGTTGCCGGAGGTGTAGTTGGCGTGCGTGGCATCGAGGCTGAGCCCGCCGACCAGACCCGAGCCGTTGATCGTGTTCTCGATCACGTAGCCGCCGCTGAACTCGCTGGAGGCGACCGCGGAATCAGGCTGGAAGAGCTGGGCGGAGGCGGGGGCTGCAACAAGACCCGCAAGGGTCACGACCGAGGCAAGGCACTTCATATCTCAATCTCCCTGGGCGACAGTACAGTCTGCCTAAAATGCGCTGTAACCATACTTATGCCAGAGCTTTGCCCTGATATTCAGGGTGTTTCCAGACCAAGGAAGTTTCGCAGAACATCCGATAACCGCACTTCCTGGGCCGAAGCGTCGGCCTCGCGCACGATTGCCTCGAAATCGACGATCTCGGGCGGATGGACAAGGTCGGGCGGTGTCGGCCCGGTGACGGGCGCGAGCGTCAGGGAGCCGTTGCCGCTGATGCTGACCGCCCACCTGCCCTCGGTGAGCGAGCGGTAGACCGCCTTGCCATAGCCCGAGCCATCCATCGACCACTGGACATCCGCCACAGCGGGGTCGATGACGACCGCCTCGCTCGGCGGGGTTCGATCGTCAAAGACCCGGCGGATCCAGACCCGGCCATCGAGGACCACGAAGTCGATGTAGATCTCGCCCGAGGGGTCGTAGGGCGTCTCGATGCGTTTGCGCTCGCCGGCGGCGTCCCGCACGACGACCGCGAGGGTCAGGGGCCCGGTCTGGCCTGCTGCGGGCTCGACCACGAGCTCGGTGACGGTGGACTGGCGGACAGCCGTGTTGTACTGCTCGACGACGGAGGTGTAGGTCTCGCCGAGCTCGATGAGGCGGTCCTTATAGATCTGCTGGGCGGCATCGGCGCGGAGCATGTGCAGGCCGGCCAGGGCCACCACCCCCACTGCTGCCAGCACAGCCGAGGCCGTGATGATGGCCTGCAGGGCCCCGAGCGTGCTGCGGTTTTTCTTTCCCATGCCATCAGCTTCGGTAGGGCGGCTTGTTTCTGTCAAGAAATGGGCAGGAAGGTCCCAGAACAGGGTGATCGGGGCCTGCTGCGATGAAGTCGCCGAGATTTTGCATGTGCTGGCGGCATGGGGCGGTACGCTCTTACCGATGCACCGTGCCATGACCAACGCGAATGCCAATACCAATGCTGCCCTCAATGGGCGGACGAGGTCATCGGCATCGCTGCGTGGACACCACGGCTAACGAGCGAATGCAACCGAGAGCCTCGTCGAAGACGGGGCTCTGCGTGTGTTTGGCTCGGATGAATCCCGCCAGCGCTGCCCCGGCTCGTGAGGCTCGCCCCAATGACCGATGGGAGCGAGACCATGTGCGGATTCCTTGCCATTCTGAAGACCCCCACCACGCCGGCTGGCCCGACGGGCCCGGATGATCTGTCGCAACTCGCCCAACGAGGCGAGGCGCTGATCGACCGCCTCAGGCATCGCGGCCCCGATGAGCGAGGGGTGTGGCAAAGCCCGCATGCCTGGCTCGGACACCGCCGCCTTGCCATCATGGCGCCGGGCGATGGCCACCAGCCGCTCGTCGATCAGCGCTCGGCGTGGGTGAGCAACTCGGAGATCTACAACGCTGAGGCGCTGATGGCTGAGCTTGATGCTGAGCCCGTCTGCGCATCGGACTCACGCTGCATCGGCCCGGTGCTCGACGCCCACGGGGCCGAGGGCTTTGCGAGGCTCGATGGCCAGTACGCGATCGTGCATGTGGATCTCCACACCGGCCACTGGATGGCCGGCCGCGACCACATGGGCATCTGCCCGATGTACCTCGGGCGTCATGCCTCGGGCACGTGGTGGTTCACCTCCGAGATGAAGGCGCTCATTGACGACTGCGAGCACATCGAGATCGTCGAACCAGGCACAGCGTGGGTGTGCGATGAACAGGGTCCGAGACTCGTGCGCTGGTATGACCCGGCATGGAAAGCGACGCAGCCCACAAGGCGGGCCGAGCCCGAGGCCATTCGGGCGCTGGTCGTGGACGCGGTTGCCAAGCGCATCGTCAGTGATGCGCCGTGGGGCGTGCTGCTCAGCGGCGGGCTGGATTCATCGATCGTGGCGTCGGTCGCTGCCCGGATTCACCGTGAGCGCACGGGCAAGGCGATCCGGACGTTCTCGATCGGGCTGGATGATTCAAGCGATCTGGTGCGCGCGCGGGAAGTGGCAAGACACATTGGCAGCGAGCACACGGAGTTTCGCTTCACCATCGAAGAAGCAGTTGAAGCGCTGCCGACGGTTGCCTGGCACCTCGAGAGCGATCAACAGGTGCGCACGGGTGTGCCGACGTATCTGCTCGGCCAGCGCGTGCGTGATGCGGGCTTCAAGATGGTGCTCAGCGGTGAGGGCGCTGACGAAGTCTTCGGCGGCTACCTCTACTTCCACAGCGCGCCATCGCCCGAGGCGTTTCATGAGGAGACCGTGCGCAAGACAACGCGTCTGCACCAGTACGACGTGATGCGGGCCAACAAGGCGCCCATGGCCTCGGGCGTAGAGCTGCGCTTCCCATTGCTGGACCGGGCGCTGATCGACCACGCGATGAGCCTCGACCCGCGCGAGCGCGCGATCCCGGGCACTGCGGCATCGTGGATGCAGCAAGGCGATGAGGCCGCGCCGGCGTGGACGAGCGTGTGGCAGGGCATGGAGAAGGCGTTGCTGCGCGAGGCATTTCGCGAGGGCGACTGGCTGCCCGATTCGATTCTGTTCCGGCAGAAGGAGCAGTTCAGCGATGGCGTGGGCTATGGCTGGGTCGATGCGTTGCAGGCGCGCGCCGAAGCCGAGATCAGCGATGAGGATCTCGCGCGGGCGCGGGAGGACCATCCGGAACTCACGCCGGCCAACAAGGAGATGCTCTGGATGCGCAGGCTGTTCGAGGCGCGCTTCGTGCGCGGCAAGGCCAGCGGCAGGAGCGCGCTCACCACGCTCGGCGATGGGCGCAGCGTTGCCTGCTGCACGCCTGAGGCGCTTCGCTGGGATGCCTCATGGAGCACGATGGCTGGTGATATCTCGGGCCGAACGATGAAGCAGATCCATGCGCACAGCGCCGACCGGCCGCAGGCGGGCTAGCTGACGTAGCGGCGGATGACGAGCGAGTCGTTCTGTCCGCCGAAGCCGAAGCTGTTGGTGAGGCAGACATCGACGCCGCCGCGGTCGTTGAGATCGCGGGCGGTGTTGGGCACGACATCGAGGTCGCAGTCGGGATCCTGATCGTTCACGTTGATGGTCGGGGGCAGCCAGCCGGTCTGGATGGCCTGCACGCAGGCGATGAGTTCGGCGGCGCCGGCAGCCTGAATGAGGTGGCCCATCATGGACTTGACGCTGCTGACCGCGAGGCGCGGAGCCTGGCCCTCGAAGAGGCGTTTGATCGCGCGGGTCTCGACCGAGTCGTTCTCCTTGGTGCCCGTGCCGTGGGCGGAGATGTAGTCCACGGGCGGGCGGCCACCCTCGCGCGGAGCGGTGGGGTCGATGCCCGCCTGTCGCATCGCGCCGGCCATGGCGAGTCGGGCGCCTTCGCCATCGGGGTGCATGTCCGTGATGCGGAAGGCATCTGCCGAGGAACCGAAGCCCGCGACCTCAGCGAGGATCGTGGCGCCGCGGGCCAGTGCGTGGTCGAGCGATTCGAGCACGACGATGCCCGCGCCCTCGCCCATGACAAAGCCATCGCGTGATCGATCAAATGGCCTGCCGGCGGTGGCGGGATCGTCCCTGCGGGTGCTCATGGCGGTGAGGCGGATGAAGCCGGTCATGCCCAGCGGGTGGAGCATCGAGTGGCATCCGCCGGCGAGCATGACGTCCGCATCGCCCCGCCGAATGATCGCTGCTGCTTCACCCACCGCCTGCGTGCTCGCGGCGCAGGCAGTCATGCAGTTCATCGCGGGGCCCATGGCGCCGACGAGGTCCGCCAAGTGCGCGACCGCAGCGTTGGGCTCCTGCTCGATCTCCCGACTGGGGACCATGAGGCTCAGCGCCGCCTGGGCCCATCGCACCGGGTCGCTCGCCCGCGCCTTCTCATCCCAGCCGCTGAGGTTGATATTCACAAAGTGCTCGTAATCGGGCGTGCCTTCGCCTGCGCCGAGATAGACGCCCACCCGGTGCGGCCGGAGGTCGCTAGCTGCCTGCAGCCCGCTCTGCTGCCATGCCTGGCGGGTGCTGGCCAGCGCAAAGAGCGTGCTGCGCGCAGCATCGGTATGGATAGCGCGGTCGCTCTCATCGAGGTGATGAGCGATGTCAAAGCCTCGGACTTCGGCGCCGAAGTTGGTCGCGAACTGCTGGGCTTGAAAGTTCTCGAGCGGCGCCACGGCACTTCTGCCCTCGAGCAGGCCGCGCCATGTCTCTTCGACAGAGTGGCCAAGCGGCGTGACAGCGCCCTGGCCGGTGATGACGACGCGGTGCTGGCTCATGCGCAGATGGGCTCCTTGGCGGGGTGGCGGGGTGGCGGGGGTGGGCCATGGGCATCGGTCCATGCCGACGGTTTCGGCTGTGAACCTGGTTCTCAGTCGTCGCCCTGGCTTTCGTCTTCGATGTCGTCGTCCTCGTACTCGTCGTCGTCGTGCGGCTGGAGCTTGTCGAGGTTGATGACGCGGACGAGGCCATCCTTGAGGCGGCGTTCGCCAAAGTTGATGATCAGGCCAAGCTCGCTGTCGGCGGCGCGAAGCTGGGCGCGGAGCCTGGACCGCTCGCCCGAGCCCACCTCGCCGGTGCGTGCGAGCACTTCGACGAGGAACCGCTCACCGACGTAGAGCGTGGCGACGGTTTGGCCGACGATGTCGCCATCGAAGTCGATCTCGAAGGCATGGTCGCGTTGGTAGCTGACTTCTTCGTCGTCGAGTTCGAGGCAGAGGGCGTTGAGGTAGACGTCGGGCTCGTAGCCCGGGCCGAGGATCTTGTGCACCTCGATCGCGCAGCCGATGACCTTGCGGCTCATCTCGGTGAGCGCGGGGTCGAGATCGCTCAGGGGCACGCCGCGGCGATCGCGGTTGCCGCGGCCTCCGCCGTGACGGTGCGGGTCGTTGCTGCGCTGGTGTCGGTCGCTCATGTGGGAACTCCTGGAAGGGCTGGGTAGGGAACGCGTGTCACACAACGGACGAGTCTGGGTATGTCCGGCAGAGGGTGTTCGCTCGTTGAGCGACTTTGGATCAACTTTGGATCAGGGGGCGTTTCGGATGGCTTGGGTCATAGGCGGCAGAACACGCGGGAGATCGGAGCACAAGAGCAAGGGGCTGCATCAGGTCACGCGGCTGAGCACCACCGCAGCGTTCTGGCCTCCCATGGACGTTGAGCAGACCAGAACGTGGTTGAGGGGAGTCGAGCGAGCCTGGGCCGGACCGACATCGAGCCCCAGGGCCTCCGGGCCAGCATCGCCGCTGCCGTGCAGACGCGCGGGCAGCGTCTGATCGCGCACAGCCCTTGCAGCGACCGCGAGTTGCAGCGCTCCGGCGCCCGCCATGCACTCCCCGATGAAGGGCCTGGTGGAGATCGTCGGGATGCTCGCCAGACGCTCGCCAAAGACCTGGGAGAGAGCGCCTCGCTCGGCGGCATCGAGCCATGCCACGCCCATGGCTGCGGGCGCGAGCGCATCGATGTCGTCGGCGGTGATGCCGGCGTCCTGAAGCGCTGCATCGATCGCGCAGGCCAGGCCACGGTTGACGGGGCCCGGCTCGCCCGCGTGGCGGGCAAGCCCGGACATGGTCAGGCCGGACTGGCCCGCACCGAAGCCCGAGACGCGGGCGTGGGGCGTCGCGCCGCGCTGGCGTGCATCGTCCTCCGCTTCGAGGATCATGACGGCTCCGCCCTCGCCCAGCAGCCCACCCGGGGCATCGGCGGCGTAGGGCCTGCAGAACTGAACCGGGTCATCGGTGGCCAGACCCGTGTCGGCGAGCCTCTGGGCGACGTGCATGCGGGCCATACCCATGAGGTTGAGCTTGTCTTCCGCACCGCCCGCAAAGCAGGCCTCAGCATCGCCTCGCTCGATGACGCGGGCGGCTTCGCCCACGCTCAAGAGGCCGCTGGCCTCGCCGCAGGTGATGGTGTTGCTCGGCCCTTCTGCGCCATGGAGGATGGTGACGTGGCAGGCGAGCATGTTGGGCAGGTACTTGAGCAGCCAGAGCGGCTGAAGGTTGTTCATCGCGCCGCCCTCGCCCGGCCCTGCTCCGGGCTCGCTGCCCCAGCGCAGCCAACTGAATTGCGGGCCGCTGTCGCTTTCCTGCAGGCTGGTGGCGAGAGCCGAGCTGAGCTCGGTGGTGTCGGTGGCGATGAGGCCCGCGCCGATCTGGCAGCCGAGGCGGCCCGGGCGGAAGGTCAGGTCATCATCGCTGGCGGCATCGATGCGGGTGGTGAGGTTGGCATCGAGGACGGCCTGGTTGGCTGCAGCGACGGCGAGTTCGATGTCGCGGGCCATGACCTTGACGGCCTTGCGGTAGGTCTTGGGGACGAAGTTCCGGGCGGAGAAGTCCGCGAGTTCGCCGCCGAGCCTTGAGGTAAAGCCCGATGGATCAAAGCGCTGGATGGGCGCGAGGCCGGTTCGGCCTTCAAGCATGGCGTCCCACAAGGCATCGATGCCAATGCCGAGGCACGAGACCGCTCCGATCCCTGTCACGACCACTGTGCGAGGCATGAGCACGCAGTGTAGAGCCTGCCGAGGGCCCGAGCCGATAGTGCTGATCGTGTCACGTGCGATGTTCAGCCTGCCAAGCCCTTCGTGGCTCTTTTTGATCGCGGGATTTTCCCTGCTGGCGTGCGCGATCATTCTGCCGGCGCAGGCGGAACTGCGGGAGGTGGAGTGGCACCGGGACCAGGCGATTGCGGCCGAGGCGGTCCAGCAGGAGCGGTACTCGAGGCATCGGCGGTACCTGGCAGCGATCGAGGCACGCGACCCGGTGGTGGTCCGCTCGCTGCTGCTGACGCAGCTCCGCGAGTTGCCGGCGGATCGCTCGCCGCTGACGGGCCGGACGTTCACCATCGAGCGTCTGCCCAATGCCGACGTGCTGGCGGACCTGGATCCGCCCGAGGCGGCCCCCCCGCCGCTGCCCACGCCCCGCTCGCTGCTCGAACGGCTGGCCACGGGCTATGAGCATCGCAAGTGGCTGATCGTGGCGAGCGTGGTGGTGATGCTGATCGGGCTCCTGCCCTCGGGCAGCGGGCGACGCATCTGAATCGGTCATCCGCTGACGTGGTGCTGTGTTGGACGGCTCGTACGATGCAGGCCATGGCTGGCCCGGACCCCATCGATGCACCGCTTGCGGGCGCTGGACCCTCGCCGCGGCAGGTCTTTCGCAGTCGGCATCGGCTCAGCGGCTCGGAGGCGTTCAGCGCGGTGTACCGCCGGGGCCTTCGCAAAAGGGCCGGGCCGCTGACGGTCATCGGGCTGCCCAATGACGCGGGCGAGCATCGGCTCGGGCTGTCGGTGGGCCGACGGGTTGGGGGGGCGGTGCAGCGGGTGGCGGTCAAGAGGAGGCTTCGCGAGGCGTTTCGCCTGAGCCGGACGGGGCTTCACCAGCTTGCAGGCCGCGTCGAGGGCCAGCAGCGGGGGTTTGACTGGGTCATCGCGGTCCATCCCCACACGCCGATGAACGCTCGGGCGTACCAGGAGCTTTTCGAGATGCTCGCGCAGCGGGTGCTGCGGGCGTGGAACAAGCGAGACCGACGCGAGCAAGCCGGCGCCTCCACGGACGAGCCCGGGGAAAAGAGCCACGATGGCCAGGGCTGAAGCCGAGGCGGGGTCGAGCGTTTGGGAGCGCGTCTCGTCGGCGTACCGCGGCGAGGGCCGGGAGGGCCCCAGCCGGCTGGGGCGATGGCTGAGCCTGCCGATGGTGGGCGTCATTCTGGTGTACCGCGTTTCGCTCTCGGTCCTGATGGGCCGGCAGTGCCGATTCGAGCCGACGTGCAGCCGATACGGGCTTGATGCCTACCGAGCCCACGGCGTGGTGCGGGGCACGGTGCTGACAGCGGCCCGCATTCTCCGCTGCCAGCCGATGGCCAAGTCGGGCTACGACCCCGTGCCGATGTGGGGCCATGCCCGCTCGCCGACGATCGAGGCCAACCGGGCAGAGCTGGCAGCCTCGCGGTACCGTGACCACGCAGAGGATCACAGCGCAAAGAATGACCAAGGCCGCGTCTCACGCAGCGGGACCATCCCTGCCGATCAGGGAGAAACCGAGGGAGCCCCATGAGCCGACTGCCCGCTGCCGAGCGTCGAAACCAGCTTCTGGACTGTGCTGCGGATCTCTTCGCAGACCGTGGCTATGCGCGGTCAACGACCGCGGAGCTGGCGCGCGCAGCGGGCGTGACCGAGCCGATCATCTATCGGCACTTCAAATCCAAGCGGGATCTGTTTGTCGAGCTCATCCGCCGAACGGGCGAGCAGACGCTCGAGCGCTGGCGTGAGCATCTGGCGGGGGCGGACGACCCGGCCGAGCGGCTCAAGCGGCTGATCGGTGACAACCCGATGGTGACGACCGACGGCAAGCAGGGCTACCAGGTTTTCCTGCAGGCGATCAGCGAGGTGGGGCACGAGCCGGCGATCCGCGAGGCGCTGGAGGACCACATCCGCAAGCTGCACCGCTTTCTGAAGGCTGAGCTCGAGCGCGCACAGGACAACCGGCGTGTGACCAGCCGGTTCAGTCCGGATCTGATTGGCTGGCTGTTGATCTACACGGGCCTGGGCTATGGCGTGAGTTCAGCGATGCAGATCCCCGGGCACGGCGTGGATACCGACTCGGGCACGCACGTGCAGGAAGTCATCGCGCGGATCCTTATCGGTCGGGGTGGCGACAGCAGCCGAAGCGATGAGGGCTGA
>CAZSBR010000055.1:0-2778 GCA_964605165.1 uncultured Phycisphaeraceae bacterium | reverse complement strand
TTTGAGCGCGTACTTTCGTGACCTGACAGCTCCCGTGTGAGGCTGGCAGAGGGCCCATCTCGCGAGCTAAACTACCTGCTGTGATCTACTTGGACCACAATGCGACGACGCCGCCAAGCCCGGCGGTGTGTGATGCGATGGACGCGGCCTCGCGGCGGCACTGGCACAACCCGTCGAGCCTGCACCGGCCCGGGCAGGAGGCGCGGCACGCGGTGGAGCTTGCGCGGCGGGAGATCGCTGAGCTTCTGGGCGCCAGGCCCCGGGAGATCATCTTCACCAGTTCGGGCACCGAGGCGCTGGACCTTTCGATTCGTGGTTCGCTCGCAGCGTGCGACAGGGCGGCGCTGGTGACGAACATGGGCGAGCACGCTGCGGTTCGCAAGCTGGCTGAGCGGATCGAGGGAGAGGGGCGGAAGGTGCGGTACCTGCCGCTGGACCGCCTTGGCCGGGTGGATGTCGGCGCGCTGCCCGACCTGCTCGCGCCGGGCGATGTGGCGATGGTGAGCGTGCAGTGGGCCAACAACGAGACGGGCGCGATCCAGCCGATCGAGCGGATTGGGGAGATCTGCCGCGAGGCGGGCGTGATCTTCCACACCGATGGCACGCAGTGGGTGGGCAAGCTGCCGACGAGCGTGCGGTCGCTGCCGATCGACATGCTGACGGCGTCAGCGCACAAGTTCTACGGCCCCAAGGGCGTGGGCTTCCTGTGGATCCGCTCTGGCATCCAGTGCAAGCCCGTGCTGATTGGCTCGCAGGAGCTTGGCCGACGCGGCGGCACGGAGAACACGGCGGGCATCATCGGGGCGGGTGTTGCGGCCCGTGAGAGCCGGGAGTGGCTTGAGCAGCCCGAATTGATGGCCCAGCAGGCGGGCGTGCGGGACTACCTCGAGCGCAGAATTCTGGAGACCTTCCCCCAGGCGCGGGTCAATGGCCCCACCGAACCGGGCAGCCGGGTGTGGAACACGACCAACGTGGGCTTCCCGAGGCTCGAAGGCCAGGCCCTGCTCTTGGCGCTGAGCGAGCGGGGGGTGTGCGTATCGGGCGGCTCGGCGTGCGCTTCGGGCTCGATCGAGCCCAGCCCGGTGCTCGTGGCGATGAACGTGCCCGAGGCCTACGCCCACGGCTCGCTTCGCTTCTCGATCGGTCGGCACACGACGCGTGGGGAGGTCGACGAGGCGATCGAGATTCTGGGTGAATGCCTTGAGCGGCTGAGTGCAACATTGCCCGCGGCGAGCCGATAGGCTCTACGCATGTCCCAAGCACCCTCGCAGATGTCTGACTTTGGCAACCCCACCGGCCCCGTTCAGGAGCCGGAGCGCACGAGCATCCTCGCGCTGCTCTCGATGATCAGTTCATTGGTGTGCTGCATACCGGGCCTGAGCATCCTCGGGACGTTCATGGGTATCGGCGCGCTGATCTCGATCGGCGGGTCGAATGGCCGCGTGGGCGGCCGGGGGATGGCTTGGACGGGCGTGATCGTCGGCATCCTCGTGACGATGCTGTGGATCGGCTTTGCGCTGGGCGGTGCGGGGGTGTGGTCGTCCATCAAGGTGGTGATCGAGCAGGTCAGCGAGAAGTTCGTGGCGATGGAACGGGCCGACTACGACACGGCTCGCGAGCTTCTGACGGCCCAGGCAGCCTCCGCCACGGCGGATGCGGACTTTGAGGCGTTCGTGCAGGCGTATCAGCGTGACTACGGCTCGCTGGGTTCGCTGGTGCTTGATCTCGGTCCGGTGACATCTTCCTTTGGTGACAACGGCCCGGTGTTCCAGCGGTACTCGGGCAGCGCCATGATGCCGCTGGTGTACGAGACCTCTGGCGGCACGGTGACCTTCGTGATCGTGGCCTCGCAGGCGGATCTTCAGCAGCCGAGCAACCCGGACAATCCGTTCATTGGCGGTCTCTCACAGATCTCGTTCCTGGCGGCCGACGGCTCGGTCGTGGAACTCGTGCCATGAGAGCGGGCGGGTTGAGCGCCGGCGGGCGAGGCGGGCCGCGGGCTTCCGCTAGACTTGCAGCGTGAGCGCTCTTGATGACAGCCCGCCATCGGCCGCCGCTGCTGCGGCAGGTGATGCTGCGCAGGCGGACAGCCGGCTGAGCAAGGACCCCAATCCCGATGCGGCGATCTCGCTGCGGGGTGTCCGCAAGGCGTTTGATGGCCGCGTCGTGCTCGATGACATCAATCTTGATGTGATGCCGGGCGAGACGATGGTGATCATGGGCGGCTCGGGCTCGGGCAAGAGCACAACGCTGAGGCTGATGATCGGCTCATTCCCGGCAACGGCAGGGCGGATCGTGATCCTCGGGCGCGACATCGGTCAGGCCCGCGAGAAGCAGCTCAACGAGGTCCGCAAGCAGTTCGGGATTCTGTTCCAGTCCGGTGCGCTGTTCAACAGCATGTCGATTGCTGACAACGTGGCCCTGCCGCTCAGGGAGCACACCGAACTGGACGAAGAAATCATCGACATCCAGGTGAAGATCAAGCTCGAGTTGGTCGGTCTGCGTGAACACGCCGACAAGCTGCCAAGCCAGATCTCTGGCGGCATGAAGAAGCGGGCTGGTCTTGCACGGGCGCTGGCGCTTGACCCCAAGATCCTGTTCTATGACGAACCCAGTGCGGGGCTCGACCCCGTGACCAGCGCGCAGATCGATCAGTTGATCGTCGCACTCAGCAAGCAACTGGGCGTCACGAGCGTGGTCGTGACGCACGAGATGGACTCGGCCTTCACGATCGCCGATCGCATGGCGATGCTCGACAAGGGGCGGATCCTGCGGGTC
>CAZSBR010000054.1:11056-13018 GCA_964605165.1 uncultured Phycisphaeraceae bacterium | reverse complement strand
CACGACGAGCAGGCCAACCCCGGCAGCCAGCCGGAACTGGATTCGGCGGAACTGGTCCCGATGCAATTGGGCACGCCCGGGGCTGCCATCGCGCTGGGTGTTGTTCGCATGATCGCTGCCTTCGGCCTGCTGGGCGGGTTCATGCTCGCGATGGGATTCGCCGCAGCGTTCGCCGAGAACGTGGACAAGTCGTGGAACACAGCGGGCGATCTCGCGCTGCTGCTCTCGTTCTCGGTTGGTGGGTTTGTGGCGATGGGCCTGAGCCTCGTGCCGTGGCTCGCCCCCCGTCGGACAGCCCGGCTGCTGTCACCCCTCTCCTGACGCCTGTGCGCCAGAAAAACCGATCACGCTTCGGGCGAGAATGAGGGCGGCGGGCGACAACGCCCCAAAATACCCCCGCTTTGTTGGCAATCCGTGCGGATCAGCGCAAATTTGTTGGTTACAGCGGCTCTCGCCTCCGTGCTCGGGGTGTTGCCGGGCCGCTCGGGTTCCACCCGAATCTCCTGCCCACTCACGCCGGGCGATGCAGGCCTTGTCCTCATCGCCCGGTCTTTTTGTGCCGCCAGCGGCTGGACCTTGCCCCAAATGCCCTCGGCCCTGGGCGGCGCTCAAAAGCGCCGAGCCAACTTTCCCACTACTCGGGCGAGGCCCTGCTTTTGCGGGGGCCCACGACGGACCAGCACGGACACGATGACCACCAGAGAGCGCCATGACCGTTGATCCCTTCTCACCGCCGCCCGATGCTCCGCACGGCTCGACCTCGCCGGAATTTGCAGCCGCTGCCAGCCTGCCGCCCGTCGATGAGCAGGATCGATTGTGGGCGCTGTTCTTCCACCTCTCACAGTTCGTCTTTCTGTTCGTGGGCATCCCGGTCGTCGTGCCGCTGGTGCTGTGGCTGATCAAGAAGGACGACTCGCCCTACCTCGATGACCAGGGCAAGGAAGCGACCAACTTCAGCATCTCGATCATCGTGTGGATGGTCATCATGATCGTCGGCGGCGTGGTGCTGGGCACCATCACCTGTGGCATCGGTTTCCTGCTCGGCCCCCTGCTGGCTCTGGTGCCATGGGTCGTGGGCATCGTCGGCACGATCATGGGCATCGTCGCCTCCAACCGAGGCCAGTACTTCCGCTATCCCATGTGCTTCCGGTTCATTCCGTAGTCGGCGAAGCATCGGGCGTGTCAGGAGCCTCGCCGCCGTAGAGACGCACGCGGCCCAGCGCGAGCAGCACCACAGCCGCCAGCAGCATCAGTTGGCCCACAAGCTCCTGCACCTCTTCCAGAATGGGTGCTTGGAAGACGTGGCGCATCAGGTCGTCCTCGACATACGCAAGTGCCATCAGGCCGAAACCCGTCGCCACGAGCCACGCAAACCCGCCGAAGTTCAGCAGCCGCCTTGGCCACGGATAGCCCGCAAGCGCAAAGGGCAGGAGCACAGCAGCCAGAGCCCCGCCGAAGACCAGCCCCCACGCCGCTTTCAGCCACGCCGACACTTCCCCGTCGAGCAGCCAGTCCAGCCGAAAGCGGACCGCCTGCTCAGGCTGCAACCCGAGCAGATGGATGTTCAGCGGGTTGAGCACCACATGCAGGTCCAGCTCGCGCAGCGCAGCAAGACCCGCCACCACGCCCAGCCACCACGCGAGGTACACGCCCCGCCGAAGACGCTGGGTCGCGCACGCCGCAGCAGCCACCGCTGCGAGGCCAAGCCACACCCACACCTGCACCCATTCGAGCGTGGCATACTCCTCCGCGACGACTTTCTGCAGCACCAGATCCGGACGCCGCCACGCCCCGTAGGCAGCAAGGCCCCCAGCCGTGACCACGACCACCGAGGCCAGCAGGCGAAGGACCGCCGGCGCTGGGCGCTGCGGATCCTCTCGCGGCCATGGCGTCCTCAGCATCAGTCAAGACTATGCGAAGACCGCGCAAGGCGTCGCTCAACCGGTCCCCGGCCCCTCCACG
>CAZSBR010000054.1:6283-10956 GCA_964605165.1 uncultured Phycisphaeraceae bacterium | reverse complement strand
CCGGGCGTCTCTGCATCAGAACGCCGCCAGCGCGCTTCAGCTTTGCTCAAGCAGTTCGGGCTCACGCACAAGGCCAAGGACGCGGCCCGCACCTGCTCCGGCGGCGAGCGACGCAAGCTCGAGATCGCACGCTCGCTCATCACCCAGCCGAGGCTCGTCCTCTTCGATGAGCCTTTCAGCGGCGTGGACCCCATCGCCGTCGAAGACCTCCAGCGAGAGATCCACCGCCTCAAGAACGACGGGATCGCTGTGCTCATCACCGACCACAACGTGCAGCAAACGCTGCAGGTCTGCGACCGTGCGTACATCATCGAGTCCGGCAAGGTCTTCGCTGAGGGCACGCCCAAGAGCCTCATCAACGACGACATGGTCCGCCGGGTCTACCTCGGCTCGCTCTTCCGGGGCGACGAGTTCGACCAGGCCATGGACGAGCGCGCCGCCAACGCCGACAGCACGACGCCCGAGACCAAAGCACCCTCCAGCTCATCGAGGTCCGCATGAGGCTGCCCGCCCGCTGCTTGACCGCTGGTGCCGCGATCATCGCCGGCCTTGCCTCCACCGGCTGCGTCGAGCGCACCATCACCATCACCTCTGAGCCGAGCGGCGCCCTGGTGACCCTCGGCGACAACGAGGTCGGCAGAACGCCCCTGACCACCGGCTTCAAGTACCACGGCACGTACGACGTGCTCGTCACCCTCGAGGGCTACGAGCCCCTGCGAACGACCGCCACCGCCGAGGCCCCGATCTACGAATACCCCGGGCCGGACCTCGTCGCCGAGGTGCTGCCCTTCACGTTCCGCAACGAGCAGGCCTGGCACTTCGTGCTCGAGCCGAGGCTTGAGAGCACCCTCTCACAGGCCCAGCTCGAAGAGGGCATGCTCGAGCGCGCCAGCGAGATGCGGGCGCTGCTCGACGCCACCGAGCCGCCCCCGCCGCCCAAGCGCCCCTGGCTCGACGGCTCGCTCGATGAAGAGGCCGTTCCAGAGCAACAAAGCCCGGCCGCTTCGGCACCGGCGCTGCCGGGAACGCCCGCCGACGAGCGCCCCATCGAAGAACCCGCCGAACAGCCCGCAGAACAGCCCAACGAACAGCAGAGCAGCCCCCCGGCGGCGCCCATGGGCACCATGATGCCCGTGCCATCACCCGCCCGCTAGCGCCCTTCGCCAGGCCGCTGCTGAAAGTGCATCCTCAGAGCACGCGCGCCGGCGTGCCCACCACCGTCTGACCCTCGCCCACCGGCTTGGTCACCACCGCGCCAGCGCCCACCGTCGCGCCCGGGCCCACCGTGATCCCCGGCAGGACCACCGCGCCGCCGCCGACCAGCACGTCCGTTCCAATGCGCACCTGCCCGCCGAGCATCGCCTGCGGCCCGATGTGCGCGTTGGTCCCCACCTGCACGTCATGCTCCACGACCGCGCCGGTGTTGACGATCACATGATCGGCCACGAACGCACAGGGATTGACCACCGCGCCCGCGCCGATCAGCACACCAGCGCCCACCGTCGAGGCGGGGGACACCCACGCCGAGGGATGCACCACCGTCGCAGCGCGCCCAGCAGCGGCGGGGAATCGGTCCGCGATCGTGTCGAGCAGCGTTCGCCGATGCTCGAGCCCGCCCAGCGAGAGGATCCACCACAGCTCGTTGACCCGCTCGAGCGCCTCGTCGTTCGAGAGCGACCCGAGCCGAGGCACGCTGATGGGCTCGTCCGAGGCTGGCGGCCGCACGTTGTCATCGAGCAGCCCCTTGGGCACAAAGCCGGCGAGCCGGGCGATCTCGGCGACCACGCACGCGTGGCCGCCGCCGCCGAGCAGGAGCACGTTGCGGTTCTTGTTCATGGGCAATGCTATTGCCCGGATCATTCCCGCACGCCGACCAACCTCTGGATGCGGGCAGGTTCCGCCTCGCGCGCAGCCCCTGCCCGGGCATAGACTCGCCGCATGGATCCGATCCGCGTCGGCCACGTCCGCTATCTCAATGCCTGGCCGCTGGTTGAGGGTCTTGATTCGCTCGCGGGCCTGCAGCGCACCCCCCTGCCGCCCGCTGCCCTGGCCGATGCGCTCACCGATGGACAGGTCGAGGTGGCGCTGGTCTCCTCCGCCGATCTGGCGCTCTCGCCACGCCCGCTTGCGGTGCTCGGCGCGGGCATGATCGGCAGTTGCGGGCCCGTGCGGACCGTTCGGCTGTTCAGCAGGGTTCCGATCGAGCAGGTGAAGACCGTCCACGCGGATATCGAGAGCCACACGTCTGTAGCGCTCTGCCGGGCGATGGTCGCCCGGGCTTCGGGCTCGCTTCCCGAGGCCCAGCCCTTTGATGCCGCGGCCGATCGCGCTGCCAACGACTGGCCCGAGGCGGTGCTGCTCATCGGCGACAAGGTCATCACGCGCCCGCCGCCAGCGGGTGTGTACGCCCACGAAGCAGACCTCGGCGCACTGTGGCACGAGGCCACGGGCCTGCCGATGGTCTATGCCGTCTGGGCCTGCCTCGCCGAGCGCACAGGCGAGGACTGGGTCTCCACCGCTGAAGCGCTGCTGAGCCGCCAGCGCCTGCACAACGCCACACGGCTGGCTCTGATCGCGCGCCGCCACGCGCCCGACCACGGCTGGGACGCCGACGTCGCCCAGCAGTACTACGCCAACCACGTGCGCTACGACCTCGATGCCCACGCCCGCGCGGGCCTGCGCGCCCTGCTGGACACCTGCGCCGAACTCAACATCCTGCCCGGGCCCGCCCGACTCACCTGGGCACGCTCCGCTGCGACCACCCCTTGAACGCACTGAACCCCTGAACCCTCTCAACACCGCGCTGCTCGCCCTGTTGAGCGCTCTCTCCCATGCCCAAGCTCTCAAGCATCCGGGTCGAAGTGCTGAGGGACCTCATCGAGCAGCTCCGCTTCAGTTCGCCCGCGGCGGCAAGCCGGCACATCGAACGCGCCGAAGCCCTCGCTGCGGAGATCCAGCCGCAACAGAACTACCCCCTCGAGTGGATCCTCTTCAAGCTGACGGACTACCGCTCGGATGAAGTCTCTGGCCTCGTCACAGGCCAGGCCCTGCTGAGCGACCTCTCAGCGATCGTCGAGCACCTCTGCCAGCACGCCGAACTCAGCCGAGAGACCCTGCCCGAGCATCTCTCGCTCGATGCGCTCTGCGAGCGGTGGAACGTCTCGCCCAAGACCATCGAGCGCTACCGCCGTCGCGGCCTCATCGCACGGCGCCTGCCCGGCGGCCGCGCTTCGACCCACCGGATGATCTTCACGCTTGAAGTCGTCGAGCACTTCGAGCACGCGCACGCCGATCTGCTCCGCAAGGCCGGCCGATTCGACCGCATGACCGACGAGCAGGCCGAGCGCGCCATCCGCCGCGTGCAGCGATACGAGCGCTTGCTCGGCATGACGCGGTCGCAGGCGCTGGAGCGGACCGCTGCCAGGCTCGGCAGGAGCAGAGAAGCCCTGCGCCTGCTGCTTCAGGTGCACGATCCCATCGATCGACCAGCCATCAGCGACCGGGAACTCATCGATGCCTGGAGGCGTGGCGAGAGCTTTGCAGCCATCGCCCGCCCGCTGAGCCTGCCCGCCACGACCATCAGAAGCCGCGTGCTCGCTGCGCGCGTTGATCGGCTCAAGAGCCTCCTCGGTCTGCTCAAGCCGGGCAGCGATGTGCGCGCGCACCTCGCCCATGAGCCCTCCCCGCTGGACGCTCCAGCACTGGCCAGCCTGCCGATGCCCAATGTGCATCCGGGCCAGCGCACGACCCTCGGCGAGATGCTCGACGCCATGCAGCAGCGGACCGTGCCCATGGGCGCCCAGGAGCGCCTCGTCGGCAAGGCCCTTGCTGCGCTTCGGCTCAGGACGTTCGACGCCATCGAGACCCTGTCGCCCGCAGCAACGCTGCTGGACGCCATCGAGACCGACCTCCGCTACGCAAGCAGGCTCAAGGCCGTGCTCGCCGGGCCGCTCATGAGCGTCGCGGGCGCACAGGTGCGCGAGGTGCTGGGCCAGGCATCCGACCGCATGACCAGCGCCCACTGGCAAAGCCTCCTCAACGAAGTGCTCGCATCCATGTCCTCAGCCCTCAACAACTGGGACCCGTGGTCCGTCGGCAGGCCTGCGGGCGCGGTGGGCGTCGCGGTGGCTCGCACCACCACGCGCTGGCTCAGCGCCCAGCCGGGGCTCACCAGTTCCGCCAAGGGTTCGGCGGCCCACCTGCTGCCGCTCGATGAGCCCCTCGAGCCCTGGCCCCTTCGGCTTGATCCGTGGCAGGCCTGGCTAGAGCCGCCCGCGCTGGACCTGGGCCCCCTCAAGCCCGAAGACGCTACGCTGCTCGCCAATCGCCTCGGCCTGGGTGAACCGCCCACCACGGCTCGCGCGCTCGCCATGGAACTGGGCATCACCCCTGCCGCTGCGGAGAGCAGGGCGCGCCGCATCCTGCGCGCTGCGACAGCAGCGCCACCCACTCCATCATCTCATGCGTGAGGCTGCTCAGCGCGGCTGAAGGGTCAGGTCGCCCAGCGAGCGGCCCGGGAACGTCGCCTGCCGAAGCGAGCCATCGAGCGTGACAATGTGCCCCGCGTTGCGCACGCCGTGCCATGAAGCATCAAGCTGCTGCGACTCGGGAACCTTCTGCGTTGCGTAGTACCACACCGGATCGCCGAAGAGAATCAAGCGCGAGGGCGCGGC
>CAZSBR010000054.1:0-6183 GCA_964605165.1 uncultured Phycisphaeraceae bacterium | reverse complement strand
GCTGCATGGCGGCGGGCCTGCACAAGCATCGGCAAGAGCAGAGACACCAAGACCGCAACGATCGCGAGGCTGACCATCAGCTCGGTCATCGTAAAGCCGCGGCGTCGTGATGTTCTCAAGGTCCCGGTGGCGCTGCCCATACCGCCGCAAGCATACCGCGCGAGAGCCTCAACTCCACGAGAGATCTGGAGATTGCCTCTCTCGCCCCTCTGGCCTCGCCCCACGTTTGCCTAGGTTCGCACGCTTGCCAGCATGGCCAGCGCGATGGGCGCCAGGGCCAGCGCGGGCAGGAAAGCCCCCACCGCCGGGGGAATGCCGCTGATCGGGGCTGTCGATCCGACCACACCCCCAACCAAGGCCAACAACGCCACCGGCGCCGCCTTGAGCGATCGCGCAAGAAGATCGCCGGGCAGGCGTGTCATGAAGAACGGCAGCGTGATCGCCAGCGCCAACATGCTGCAGACCATGGACGACGCCCGCCCCCAGCGGATGCGTTCCAGCCGGTCGCGGGCTTCCATCGCCTGGCTGTCCGCTGGCCCGAGCTCGTCGTAGACCTCGATCATCTGGCCAAGCTGCCGCCAGCTCAGGTTCTGGCTGTACCCGGAGTACCGCCTTGCCTTGAGCTCGGTGGGGTCGAGGTTGGTCTCGATGCGCGCAACGGGTTCGTCGGGCTCAGCGCGATTGGTGCGCGAAGCGGCCATGCCGCCCGTGAGGTCCCAGCCGCCATCGCGCCACGTTGCCTCGGTTGCGTCGATCCGCCGCGTGGCCCGCCCGTCGGCCTCGCGCTCCCAGATCGAAACGCCCTCGAGCCTTGCTGCTCCGGGCTCGAACGACGAGGCATACCAGATGCGCCCGGCGCTGTCGGGCGTCAGCGGCAGCACCGAGGCCGAGAGTTGGTGGCGGCCCGCATCGCCCGCATCGCGCGTCAGCAGCGGCGCGATCCGCGGCATGATGAGCTCCTGGTTGGCCGCCTGCACCGCCATCAAGCCCAGCGCCACGATGAAGATCGGCCTCGACAGCCGAAGCAGGCTCTGCCCGCCAGCAAGCACCGCCACCATTTCGCGATTGCGCACGAGCTGCGCGCAGGTGAACCCCATCGCACCGACGATCACCAGCCCATTCATAAAGTTGAAGAGCTGCAACAGCCGGGGCCACCAGAGATCCGCGATCAGAAACACCGTGAGCATGGCGACCCGCGTGCCGCTGGCGTCTTCGCCCGCCGAGGCGTCATTGGCAAGCTCCGTCGCCTGGCGCACGAAGCGATTGATGTTGATCGACACATCGATCGTGACCACAAAGCCGCCCAGAATCACGAGCAGCAGCACCGCGTTGAGCAGGTACTGGCGAGCGATGTAGCGGTCCAGGAGCGTCATGCCCGGCCGCTCCGGCCCGTGCGCGTGCCCAGCGCCCATGCCGGCACGACATCCACACTCGAGCGGCGCATCGCCCATGGCACGACAAAGGCCGAAGCAAGCAAGCCAATGAGTGAACCCACCACCACATCACTGAGCGTGTGCGCCGAAGCAAGCACCCGGCTCATCGCACACAGCGCAGCAAGCGCCAGCACCAGCCCGCGCTGCGTCGGCAACAACACCGCAACCGCAGCAGCACCGGCAAACGCGACCGCTGCGTGGCTCGAGGGCATGCCAAGATTGGACGAACTCAGCCAGCGCGAGAAGTGCTCGCCCGCACTCATCGCATCGCTGCCGCCGGACAACGCGGTGAACAGGTCGGGCCACTTGAAGGTGTAAATCTGCTCGATGAAGGCGCCATCCTCCAGCCTCGTCGGACGCTCGCGCTTGATGACCCACTTGAGCGCCTCAGCGATCACGCCCGCGAGAATCGCTGAGCCTGCGACAGCGACCGCACGGGCCGCGGGATCACGCTTCTGACCCAGCGCAGCACGCGGACCGATCGGCGGCGGGGTGCGATCATGCAGGTACAACGCAACAGCGATGATCAGCCACGTCCACATCGACCCGAACAGCCAGATGAGCCGATACGTCGGCTTGAGTTCCAGCGCGTTCAACTCCGGCTTGCTCACCGACAGCCATTCGTAGACCGTGCGGTCCAAACCGTGGGCCGCGGCGATGATCAGCGCGCCGGGCAGGATGGCGGCAAAGAGCCACCGCGTCCACTTTCGGCGTCCAAAGCCATCGAACGGGCTCCTGGCATGGGGCTGCACTCTGGTCACGGCGTCGACTCCGGAGAACTCTCAAACCCAACGTAGCCTAGACCCAGGAAGGCCTCCCGCCCGCGCTTGCTCTCGCCCTCCAGCACGCCGATCGGCTCGATCGTCTCGAACGCCTCGGCCCACTGCTCACCGGTCGCGCCGATCAACAGCGCGGGCCTGCCGAGCAATGCACCCGTGACCGCCGGCGAACGCAGATCCGTGTGCGACCATTCGTCGTACTGCGTTCGACGGCCACCCTGCAGGCTGCTCGATGCATACGTCACGGGGTGCCCAGGCAGATAAAACGCCATCTGGCTGGCCCGGCCGTACTGCTGAGCGATGACAAAGGGCTGCTGACCGGTGCGCTCATGCAGCGCCTCAAGCTGAGCCTGCGCCGCGCCCGCTCGCACATCCGCGCCGGTCACGCGCGCAGCCGTCCGCTCCATGAACCGAGGCCCAAAGGGCAGCATCGCCACCACATCAAGCCGCAGCATCACGATGCCCGCGATGAGCCCGTAGCCAATCGCCCAGTCCCACGTGATCTGCATGGCCGATTCGGGCCGCTTGCGAAAGAGCCCGGCCTTTGGACGCTCCGATTCGGGCAACCGCAGCCACGCATCGGTGCGCTCGTTCAATGCATCGCGGCTCTGCACGATCAACGCTGCAGCCAGCGGCACGAGCGAGATGTAGCCCGCGATGGGCCAGTTGCCCTCAATCCGCGTGAACAGCGCAAGCACGCCGTAGCCCAGAAGAATCGGCGCTGCGAGCCAGACGCACAGCAGGTGGTCGCTGCGAACATCGGCCTCCAACGCTCGGCTGCGCTTGCTGAGCGTCATCCACCCCGCAGCGATGATTGCAATGAACATCGGCCCGACCACGCCAAGCTGCACGATGAGGAACTCAAGCACAAACAGCGGGTTGATCGATCGCCCGTCGCCGCTGG
This sequence comes from uncultured Phycisphaeraceae bacterium, assembly GCA_964605165.1. Lineage (GTDB taxonomy): Bacteria > Planctomycetota > Phycisphaerae > Phycisphaerales > UBA1924 > OFTM382. The sequence continues at coordinate 3,067 of CAZSBR010000054.1, read as the reverse complement.
TCGCCTGATCCCCGCCGGGCAGGCCCGCATGTCCCAGCAGGTGCCGCACGGTCGCCCAGTCGTGCTGCGCGTTCCACACCGCCACGGGCAGGAGCCCGAGCAGCGCAATCACGCTGCAGCCGGCAAGCCACCTGCCCCATCGCTCTGTCAGCGCAAGCTCGCGCCGATGCACGATCGCAAACCCGATCAGCCCCGGGATCAACAGCACGATCGTGTACTTGAACCAGAACCCGATCGCCAGCGCTGCGCCCAGCATGAGCCAGGCCCCTCGGCCGCGCCTGCGCAGCGCCACCAGCGCCGACCAGCACGCGATGGCCCAGCACGCCAAATACGGCCCGTCGATCGTCATGAGCATGCTCACCGCCTGGAAGACAGGCACGATGCACACGACCACAGCCGAGGCAAAGCCCACCCGCCCATCGCCCGTGATGCGGCGGGCCATGGCACTGACCACCAGCGCGGTGATCGCGTGCGAGAGCGCCGCGGGGGTGCGGATCGCTGCCTCGCTCGTGCCCATCACCTCGGTCGCAAGGCGAATCAGCCACGCGATGCCCGGACCCTTGGAGTAGTACGACCACTCGAGAAAGCGTGACCACTCCCAGTAGTGCGCCTCATCCTCCACGAGCGTGTAAGGCCCCGCCACCCACGCATACAGCAATCGCGCGGCCAGCACCGCACCCACGAGCACGAGCGTCGCGCGCCACGGCTCGGCCCACGCGATGAACCGCGGGCTGATCCCATCCTTCGCATTGGCTGCTTCACCCTTGGCCACTCAGTGCTTTCGGAGTCCCAGGTACGCGTAGATGGCATAAGCCGCTGGCACGAGCACGCCAGCCCACAGCACAATCAGCCCCTCGGCCCCGCGATCATGCGTGGCCTGCTGGCCCGCGCTGATGATGATGATCGACCCCAGCGCCGGGAAGAAGCTCCACAGATACACCGTCAGCGTCGACGCATCACGCAGCCGCAGCGCAACGATCGAGCCCGTCACCACCATGACCAGCGCCGCAGCAGCCATCGCCAGCCGCTCGTGCTGCTTGCTCAGGATCTCTCGCTCAAGCCGGGCCAGCCGCTTGCGAAGCTCCTGCACGGGTGCCACAAGAAACGTGTCCGGCTCTGCGGTGTCCACCCTCGGCGCTGCCAGCGCCAGCAGGTCATCAGCGCCGAGTTCGAGCAGTTCGGGCAGCGGGTCGCGCGTCGGGCGGATGTTCTCAAAGAGCATCTCCTCGCGCTGGCCGCTCATCGAGCCATCGGTCGTCTCGCGCGTCGTCACGCCACGCATGTAAAGACTGAGCGTCAGATCGATGCCCTTGTCGTCGGTGCGCAGCTCGGTGTACAGCCACGCAGCATCGGCGTTGTGCTCGACGAGTTCCTGCCGCTCGCCGCGGCGGCGGTCGACACCCACCGTCGTCTGCCCCTCGGCGGGCAAGAGCCGCCACATGAGCTCCCGCGGATCCCACCGGATGCCCGAAGCGCGGATCACCAGCGGGCTGCCGCCACGATCCACGCGCACGCGCTGGGCCCGCTCGAGCTCACCCGCGATGAGCTCGGTCGTGGCGCGCTCGGCAAGGTGGTGGGCCAGGTCCTGGCTTCGGGTGCGGATGAAGCTCATCTGGTCGGGCTGGCTTCTGAGCCGCGCAAGCTCGCCGAAGGTGAGGAACTTGGGATCATCCTCAAAGGCGTTGGGCACCGCCAGCGGGATGGGCCGAAGCTCATCAAAGGCCATGAGCCCCTGGTCGCCACGAAGCCCCACGCCCTCACGCGGATACACCCACGCCGTCATGCCCTCGCTGCCATCCTCACGAGGGCCCTGCAACAGGAGCACGGGGGCGTACTTGAACAGCACCTCGTTCCTGATCGCGCCCTGACTGTCCGTCTCCACAAAGACCACGCCGCTGAGCTCGAGCCAGTCCGTCGCGCCCGTCGCTGCGACCTGCGGCGACGAAGCCGGATCCCGCACGACCACATCGTCCGCATGCAGATGGAGCGGGCCGATGCTGATCGGTTCGCCCCGCTTGATCGACCCCACCATCAGCTTGGTCAGATCCTGCGTGATGAGCTGCTCCATCGAACGCAGAAACCGCGGGATCACCTGCTCGTTGAGCACCCCCATCGCCCCGGCCAGCAGCAGCCCAGTGGCCATCGCCGGCACCAGGAGCGATCGATGGCTGATGCCGCCGGCGTGGGCAGCGGTCGCCTCGTTGTCCTGCCCCAGCCGGTGGTAGGCGAGGGTTGCTGCAAAGCCCGCAGCGAACGGCACGGCATACGCCAGCATCGGGGGCATCGCCAGCAGCACAAACTTGAGCATCTCCGCCGGCCCGAGCTTGCCCTCGGCCAGCGGCTTGATGCCCGCAGCGAACGAAATCACCGACACAAGAATCACCGCCGTCAGCAGGAGCACCCGCCAGAGCTGAGCGGAAATGTGCAGCCAGAGTGTGCGGGGCAGGTCCATGAGAGGGTGATGATAGAGACGCCCCGCAGCGAGGCACGGCCAGACGCACACTCAACACCCGCGCAGGACGAGGGCCCAAGAGGGGGCCAAGAGGAGGGACCAAGATGAAAGCGCAAGAAAAGGCCCCGCGACGGGGTACATCGCGGGGCCCGGACCAGAGAGATCTTGGCAGGTCTCGACGGGTGGCTTTCGCCCCTCCCGCCGGACCTCTGAATGCTTGCCTGCGTCGCGTGTCTCAACGGCGGGCAGCAGAAGGTTCTTGCACTCTGTATACGGAACTCTTTGCCGATCTGTTCGCGCCTTTCAAAGATTTTCTTTCCGGACTTGGCCGCACGCCTTGACACCACGCCCCCCCCGGCCGCGCAATACCCCCGCCATGCCCGGGCCGAACCCACACGTTGACCTCGAGCCCATCCCACTGAAGTGGTGGCACTGGTGGTCCGTCGCGCTGCTCGTGCTGTCGTCCCTTGGCTTCGCTGCGCTGCTGGGCCTCAGTTCCATCGTCGTGATGTACTGGGCCGACGCGCCCAACGCGGACCCGGTCTGGCTCTATCAGGACGAGCAGGACCAGTGGCAATCAACCGACATCGAAACCGAGAGCTTCGACGCCATCGA
>CAZSBR010000053.1:9317-13094 GCA_964605165.1 uncultured Phycisphaeraceae bacterium | reverse complement strand
CTCGCCGAGTACCACGAGGGCGGTCTCTGGCACAAGGACGTCAAGCCCGACAACATCATCGTCGGTCAGCGCAGCGCCCAACTCGTTGACTTCGGGCTCATCACGCCTCTCCGCAGCGCGATGACGCTGACCACGCACGGCACGGAGTACTTCCGTGATCCCGAGATGGTTCGCATGGCCCTTCGCGGCGCCAAGGTCCATGAGGTCAACGGCGCGAAGTTCGACATCTACGCCATCGGCGCGGTGCTCTACGCCGTGATCGAGAACTCCTTCCCCGCCCACGGCGCGCTGAGCAAGTTCTCCAGGCCATGCCCCGATGCCCTGCGGTGGGTCATCCGCCGCGCCATGACGGACTACGACAAACGCTACGCATCCGCTTCGGAGATGCTCCGCGACCTCGAGTTCATCCTCGAAAGCGACCGCATCGAGCAGCTCCGCCCCGCCGATCTCCCGAGCGTTCGCAATGCCAGCGACAGCGACGCACCCGAGGTGCCCGCTGTGGTCGATGTCGATCTCGTTGACGAGGCCGTGGCCGATGTGGACATCCCCCTCGGTGGGCCCGCTCCGCGTCCAAGGCCCGGGCACCGCCCGCCCCCGGCTGCGGCTCCGCGAGGCCCCGCCCATGCTCGACCCGGGCACCGCGCTGCGCACGGCAAGCCCCGCATCCGCGTCGTGAACTGGTGGACCGGGCAGTGTGCCACCGACGCCGCCCCCACCGACACACAGCCCGTCCGTGTCGCCAGAGCCGCCTCACCGCGCATGCCCCAGCCTGGGCCCGCCTTCGCGGCGGCTCACGGCGCCCGTTCGCCCTTTGCCAAGCGCATGGCAGCACGCGAGCAGGTTCGAGCCGCCCGGGCACGAGCTGCACGCACGCGCCGAAACGCCAAGCGTCGCATGAAGGGACGCCATGTGCCCCAGCGGTTCGACAACGGCGTCAACTGGGGAACCGTTCTCGCACTGCTTTGCGCGACCGGCTTCGTCGCCGGTGGCGTCATCGCATGGATGCAGGACAACCGCACCCAACCATCCACGACGCTCGCTCTCGATCGCACCCACGATGAGCATGACGCCCACGCCGCCTCAGCCAGCGCCGAAGGAGAGCAGACCCTCTCGATCGCCAACGCACGCTCCGTGCTCGTCTTCCCCGAGATCGAAGACACCAACCTCGTCTTCCTCAGCGACCTCCTGCCGCCACTCGAAGACGACATTCGCGAGCCGCTCGAAGCGACGCACGAAGCCCTCTCCGCCTCCGGCGTCAGGACCATCAGTGCGCTGACGGACGGCGATGATCTCAGCGACGAAGATGTCGCCAAGCTCGCCTCACTCAGCCACGCCCGCGGCCAGCGAACACTCGGCTCAGGCGCAGCAAAGCGAGCGGTCCAGAGCTGGCTCAAGGACCACACCGACATCAACGCTGTTGTCTGGCTCGGCGCCGACGAAAGGCTCTACATCTACACCCGGCAAGGCAGCGAGGAAGGCGAGATCGCCTCCGCAGGCCCCCTCATCCATGGCAGCCTGCTCACGACGCGTCAGCACTGACGCGGGCGAGCACCTCGAGCGTGGACCTCGCACGCCCGGAATCGATCGCCTCGGCTGCAAGCTCGATGCCTTCACGCGTCTCTTCCACCACCCCCGCGACCTCAAGAGCAAGCGCAGCGTTCAAGAGCGTGATGTCCCGCGTCGGCCCTCCCTCGCCATCCAGCACCGACCGAACGATGCCCGCCGCCGCTTCCACCGAATCCGCCTTCAGCGCCTCGAGAGCGCACAGGGAGAGCCCCACCGACCGAGGGTCTATCTTCTCAGCCTTGATCGCTCCCTCGCTCAGCATCATCGCCGAAGACGTCGTCGTGAGCGTCGCCTCATCGAGACCGTCGTCTCCATGCACGACCAGTGCGCGCGCAGCGCCGAGTCGCTCAAGCGTCTGGGTCAACAGCGGCACAAGCGCTGCGTCATACACCCCGATCACCTGACGCTGCGCACCCGCCGGGTTGGTCAACGGCCCCAAGGTGTTGAAAATCGTCGGCACGCCCAGAGCCCGCCGAACCGGCCCCGCGTGCCGCATCGCCGGATGATGATGGATCGCAAAGCAGAAGCACACGCCCGCCTCGGCAAGGCACCGCGCCTGCACCTCCGGCGAGGCGTTCACCTGCACCCCCAGCGCCTCGAGCACCTCCGCTGAGCCCCGGCCTGTGCGCGAGCGATTGCCGTGCTTGGCAACCACGACGCGCCGATCAGCTCGAACGCTCGCGGCGACAATCGCCGCCGCTGTGGAGATGTTGAACGTCTTGGGCGCACCACCCGTACCACAGGTATCGATAAGCCGTTCATCATCGCCCGGCGTGAAAGGCACAGCGGTAACGTGCGCACGCATCACGCGAGCTGCGCCGGTCAGTTCATCGACGGTCGGCCCCTTGGCAGCCAGCAGGCTCAGCACCGCCGCGATCACCGTCTCGGGAAGTTCGCCCGTGAGCATCGAGTCAAAAACAACCCGTGCCTCGTCCTCGGAAAGCGATTGACCCGCGATCAACATGGAGAGAAGTGAGGGTGTTTCCACAGCGTGAGCGTATTCGCCCGGGGGTGGGTGATCTTGCTGCATCCAGACCCTTCCACGGTGCTAACCATTCCTGAGAGGATCTCCTAAACTGACGAAGATGTCCCAGAACGTCGCTCAACTCGCCCGCCGGGCCGCATCGAGGGCCACCATCGGCGAAATGCTTCGGCCTCTCGGCTGGACGCTGTCTGCGGCGTTGGTGTGCGCGCTTCTTGCGACCGGCGCGATGCGATGGCTCGGGCAGACCGGGCCTTCGCTGGTCTTGCTGCCAGTCGCCCTGGTGCTCGGAATGCTCGCAGCGGCGCTCCTCGGATGGTCGCGTCGCTGGGACCCGCTCAAAGCCGCCACTGCGCTGGATGATGCACTGTCCCTGAACAGTCGACTCTCCACAGCACTGGTGTTGGACGCCCAGCAAGGCCCATTCGAGCAACTCGCCGTCGATCAGGGTCTGCAGGCCGCCGAACGTGTGAATGCATCGGCGATGCCCGCTGCGGAATGGCGCAGCTCGCTCTGGCTGCCGATGGTGCTCGCCGGTCTCGTAGCTGCAGCGATCGTCTGGCTCCCCGCCCGCGAGCGCACAATCGACGCTGCAGCCAACGAACTCGCACGGGCGCAGGCGGTCAGCGACACGCTCACAGCGTTCGACGAGGTCGCCCCCGCGCCGCCAGAGGACGAGCCGCTGCCCCAGGCGATTGTCGAGGCTCAGCAGGCCATCGATGAACTCGAAGCCGAACTTGAAGCGGGGGCCCTCGCGCCGGATGAGGCCCGTGCCGAAGCCGCACGAAACCTCGAACGGGCAGCAGAGTCGCTCGAGGATGAGGCCGAACAACTGGATGCCGACGCCGAGCGAGCGCTCGATGAACTGGCCGAACTCGCCTTTGATGAAGTCCCTGAGCCCACGAGCGGGGCTGACCCACTTCAGCCCCTGCTCGATGCACTGCAACAGCGAGACCTCGACAGTGCCATCGAGGCCGCCGAGCGCCTGGAAGAGCAGGCATCTGAGTTGTCGCCCGAAGAGGCCCAGCGGCTTACCGAGCAACTCCGCGAACTCACCGAGCGTCTCGAACAACTTGAGCCGCCCGCGGACGCGCTCGCTGAGCAGCCTCAAGGCACCACGCCGGAGCCCGCGCGTGAGTCACTCGATCCGCGCAATCGTGCCGAGCCGAGCCCTGCCACGCAGCCCGAAGAGCCGTCCACCCAGCCAGACAACCAGCCGCAGCCCGAGG
>CAZSBR010000053.1:0-9217 GCA_964605165.1 uncultured Phycisphaeraceae bacterium | reverse complement strand
GCAGCAGGAGCAGGGTCAGCAGCAAACGGGTGAGCCTCAGCCGGCAGCGGATCCCTCCAGCACGGAGCCCTCGAGCCAGCCCGCACAAGAGGCACCCCAGCAGGGCCAGCAGGCAGACCAGCCCACCGAGCCCCAGCAGCAGCCTGGCGCCGAGCCGCAGGGCGCGAACCCCGACGACCAGAGCGAGCCCGCCGGCCAGCAAGACCAGCGGGCCCCCGACCAGCCGGCTCAGGACCAATCGGCTCAGGACCAATCGGGTGCGGGTCAGCCCGAAGGTCAATCACCTCGGGATGGCGAGCAGCAGCCCGGTGCTTCGCCTTCAGCCCAGCAGGAAGCACGTGAACTCCGCGAGCAGTTGGAGCGAACGCGGGATCAGCGTGATCGCGCTGCCCGCCGGCAACAACAGGCTCGCGATCTGCGGGACGATGCCCAGCGTCTCATGGATCCCGCGGGCAACCAGCCGGGCGGCCTGCAGGGCGGCGAGCAGCCGGGCACGCCGGAGGCCCCCGAGAATCAACAGGCATCGCCCTCGGGTCAGCAGACGCAGGAGCGCCCAAGCGATCAGCCGCCGGTGGAGTTCGATCCGTTCGACGCCTCCAACCCCGATGCTGCCAGCGATGGACAAACCGTCGGCGAGCGGTTCGGTGATGGGCCGCGCGACGATATCGGGCCAGCGTCAGAACGTTTCTCACCCGCCTCGGTCCAGCGTGCCCAGCAGGCCGCCGAGCAGGCGATCGAACGCCAGGGTGTGCCGCCAGATCGCAGGTCATTGATTCGCCGCGTCTACCAACGCCTTGCCGAGCGCGCGCAGCAGCAAAGCGCTGCGCCCCCGGCCGAGAACGCCTCCCCAGATGGGGGCTCCAAGTAGCCGATGTTCGATGTCCGCCTCAGCGAACCGGCGTGGCTTCTGATCGCAGCCCTTGCGGTGCCGACCGTCTGGCTCGGGCTGCGCTGGCTGCTCAGCATGAGCGGGTCGCGCCGCATCTCCGTCGTGGTGCTCCGCACACTGCTGCTGGTGCTGCTCGCGCTGTCGCTCGCAGGTGCTTCCTCGCCGCGCACAACCGATGCGGTCGCGGTGATGGCGGTGATCGATGTCTCGGACTCCGTCGTCAGCAATGCTCCGCACGCATCCACCAGTGGCGGCGAGTCGATCACGTTCATCGACCGCGTTCGGCAGGCTCTGGCAGCGGGCGTTTCCGCCCGCCAGCCCGATGACCGCCTTGGCCTGCTGCTCTTTGACCGTGTCGCCGCCATCGCCGCCATGCCGACGCGGGCCGACCCGACCGATCGTGCCCTCGAAGCGCAGTACGCCGAAGGCACGGACATCGCCCAGGCGCTGCGCCTTGCAGCAGCAGCCCTGCCCGCCGACGCCACCGGGCGGCTGGTGCTTGTGTCCGATGGCAACCAGACCTCGGGCGATGCGCTCGAAGCCGCCCGCTCGCTCATCAAGCCCGACGGCTCGCGCATCGCGGTAGACGTTCTGCCGGTGCGCTACCAGATCCAGCGCGAGGTGCTCATCGAGCGCGTGGATGTGCCCCCCACCGCTATCAGCGAATCGACGATCACCGTGCGCATCGTCCTCGACGCCACCGCGCCCGCCCGGGGCATGCTCTCGCTGCTCTACGACGGCGAGGTGGTCGACATCAACGGCTCGCAGCCAGGACTCTCCCGCCCGCTTTCGCTCCTGCCAGGTCGGCGTGTGGAGATTGCCGAGGTGGAACTCGACCCTCGGCGTGTCCATCGCTTTGAAGCGGTCTGGGAGCCGGAACTCACCGAGGAAGTGCCCGGCGAGCCACGCCGCGCCGCCGACGACACCATGCTCCAGAACAACCGCGCCCGGGCCTTCACCATGACGCCCGGCACGGGCTCGGTGCTCGTGGTCAGTTCCAGCGCCTCGGCATCACCGCTCACCGGCGTGCTGCGGGATGCGGGGTTGCGCGTCGAGAGAGTCGTGCCCGCCGAGGCGCCCCCCGATGTGCTCTCGTGGCAGGGCCACGACCTCGTGATGCTCGAGGACATCGCCCGCGACGAAATCCCCGACACGTCGCTCAGCGCGCTGGCAGCGGCCGTCACCGAGTTCGGCACGGGACTGGTCATGATCGGCGGCTACAACAGCTTTGGTGCGGGCGGATGGCGTGGCTCACCCATCGAGCCCGTGCTGCCCGTGCTGCTCGAAGTGCCTGATCGCCTCGTCATGCCGCGCGTGGCTCTCATGCTGGTGCTCGACAGTTCCGGCTCGATGGGCCAGTCCGTGCTCGGTTCAGCCCGCAGCCAGCAGCAGATCGCCAACGAGGCAGCGGCACGCGCCGTGACCAGCCTCGGGCCGACAGATCTCGTCGGCGTGATCCAGTTCTCGAACTCAAGCAGCCTCGTCGTGCCACTCGCACCCAATGACGAGCCCGAAGAAACCGAGCAGCGAATCCTCTCCATCCGTCACGGCGGAGGCACCAACCTCCTGCCAGCGCTCCAGCAGGCCAGAAACGTCCTGCAGAACGCCGATGCCGACATCAAGCACGTCGTCGTGCTCTCCGACGGCAGATCACAGAATGAAGAACAACTGCCCGCTCTGGCTGAGCGCATGCTCGATGACGGCATCACGGTCACCACCATCAGCGTCGGTGATGAGGCGGATACGGACACACTCCGCAAGATCGCTCTGAGAGGCAAGGGCTCGTTCTACGAGGTGATCGACCCAAACCGCCTGCCATCGGTCTTCCTCTCGGCGGTGCGCGTCGTGCGCTCACCCATGATCCGCGAGGGCGACTTCGTGCCCGTGCGCACCGCGGCATCTTCACTGGTCGAAGCGCTGCCGCCGAGAATCCCGCCGCTGGGCGGCCTGGTCCTAACGAGCCTGCGCGACGAGCCCGGCATCGTGACCTCGCTGATGACCGATGACGACATGCCGGTGCTCGCGCAGTGGCAGGCGGGCCTTGGCCGGGTCGCTGCGTTCACCTCGGGAACGAATGTCTGGGCCGAACCGTGGATCGAGTCGCCCGCCTTCTCCGCATTCTGGACGAGGCTTGCAAGGTCGCTCGGGCGACCCGATGACGAACGCCGGTTCACCATGCGCTCCCGCCTCGAAGGCGACACCATGCGGCTCTCGCTCGAGGCGTACCAGCCCGATGGCTCCCCAACCGACGGCCTCGATGTCCCCGTCATCGTCTTCACGCCCCAGGGCGACCAGATCCGCTCACGCTTCACCCAGACCGCACCCGGCCTCTACGAGGCACGCGTGCCCGCGACCGAATCGGGTGACTACATCGCCATTGCACGGCCCACGCTCAACGGCGCAGCACTTCCCGCTGCGCTCGGCGGTCTCTCACGCCCCGCCGGGGCCGAGCACCGCTCGCTCCGATCCAACGACGCCCTGCTCGAGGAGATCGCCCAACTCACAGGCGGGCGCGTGCTGGAACCGACCGCCGAGGCCGGGCAGAGCCTGTTCACCTACGACCCCAGGCCCGTTCGCCGGGCGTGGATTCCGCTCTGGCAGCCATTGGTTGTGCTCACGCTCATCGTGCTCTTGCTGGATATCGCGACGCGGCGCGTCGCCTGGGATCGATGGTTCTCGCGCGAGTTTGCCGACGAGTTCCGAGCTCAGGCCGCCGAAGCTGCCCGCGATCGCTCATCCGCTGCGCGGCTGGCAGCAGAGCGCCTGCGTCAGAAGGCCGCTGAGCGAGCCAGACCCGTGCCAGCAGGGTCCGACGACGACGAGCGAGCGGCTGAACTTGTGCGCCAAGCGCAGCGCACTCGCAGCCAGACCCCGGTTCGCCAGGAAAGCCCCGCGCCCATCAAAACGGCGCGGCCCGCAGCACCAGAGCCATCCGCCCCTCCCGAACCGCAGGGCGAGGGAAGCTCGGCCTCGGGGCTGTTGGCGGCCAAGCGGCGCGCACGCCAGCAGATGGAAGACAACCAAGCCTGACGAACGATGCTCAAGTGACGGGCGGCCCCTCAAGTACGGCCTTGGTGTACGCAAGCTCGTAGCCGAGCCGGCGACAGTTGCGCTCGGTCGCGATGCCCGGCTTGGTGTGCGTCACCGCCACGGGGCATCCCGCCATCTGAGCCAGGCGCATGCGCTCGATGAGCATCTGTGCCTGCACACCGCGGCGCCTGAACGCGGGCAGCACGCACCCGCCGAAGAGGCAGCACAGTTCAGGCACGATCTCCATCGCTGCAGCGCCGATCAAGTCCCCGCCGTGCCAGACCCCGATGCACGTGGTGCGCTCGTGAAGAATGATGCGTTCGAGGAACACGATCGTGTGCTCGTCCAGCGGCAGGACACTGCCATCCGGCTGGAGTCTTGGCTCGAATCCGCTCGTCGCCACCTCGGTGAACGCAAGCCAGTGCGTCCGATCCTCACGCGCTATCACGTCCACCCTGAACGACGGATCGATCACGTGCGGCCAGCGGGCGCGGAGGTCTTCCTCGGGTGCGATGTCCGTTGCGTAGACGTTCTCGAACTCCTTGAGCGTAAAGCCACGCTCAGCCAGCCCGCCCGCAAGCGACGCGTGCGCATGGGCCGCCACCTCGATGCGGGCACGAGCGCCTCGCTCTCGATAGAAGCTCACGAGCCGATCGAGGTCATGCGCGCTCACCGGGCCATCGAGCCCAAGGCCGCAGGCCTGGTTGGCCCAGAAGTCCGGCGCCTCGTAGCACATGATGCCGCCGGCGATCGGCTCGGCGTGGCTGCAAAGCTCGGCGGTGCCCACCGCCTGGCGGCGTTCTTCGATCCGCGCCAGTTCGATCGTGTCCATCGAGTACACGCGCTGCTCCGAAGCATCCGGATGCTGAGGGACGCGGGGCCTTGCCGCACGGGAATGATCAACGCTTCACGAGCGTACAGTCTGGCTATGAGCACCACCAGCAACACATCTGAAACGACCCGGCAGGCCATGTTCGGCGCGGGCTGCTTCTGGGGGGTCGAAGTGGCCTTCGAGCAGATCGAGGGCGTCACATCGACCGCGGTCGGCTACGCCGGCGGCACTCGGGACAACCCGACGTACGAAGAAGTCTGCACCGGCTCGACGGGCCACGCCGAGGTCGTGCTCATCACCTACGACACGCAGAAGGTCACGTTCGAAGCTCTCGTCGAGGCCTTCCTCAAACTCCACGACCCCACCCAACTCAACCGCCAGGGACCAGACGTCGGCACGCAATACCGCTCGGCGATCTTTGTTCAGAACGAGGATGAAGAGGCCGCGGCCCGCCAGGTCTTTGAGCGCGTCCAGCCCTCCATGCCGAGACCCATCGTGACAACCATCGAGCCCTGGGCCACCTTCCACCGAGCCGAGGACTACCACCAGCAGTACCTCGCAAAGCGCGGCCAGACCTCGTGCCGCGTTCACTGAATCCTGAGGGCGACGAGCATGTCAGTGCCTCCCTCGGCGCTGACCTCATCATGCCCGGCGGCAAGGTCGATCCCCACGCCATCGCCTCGGCGATTGAACGCGCCCGCAAGCTCGCCGAGAGCCGGGGCGACGACGGCGAACCAGAATTGCCCGAGGTCGTCTTCACGCTCCAGCGCGATCTCAACACCAGGCTCGACAAGTACCTCACCAGCCGCGTCACCTTCATGAGCAGAACGCAGCTTCAGAAGCTCATCGACGATGGCGGCGTGACCGTCAATGCGAGACCTGCCAAGCCCTCCACCAAGCTCACCCAGGGCGACACCGTGCGCATGCTCGTGCCCCCGCCGCCGAGCAAGGACATCCAGCCCGAGAACATCCCGCTCGATGTGATGTTCGAGGATGAGCACCTCATCGTCATCAACAAGTCGGCGGACATCATCGTGCACCCCGCGCGCAGCGAGAACTCCGGCACGATGCTCCACGCGCTGGCCTGGCACTTCCGCCACGCCTCCGAGGGCACACTGTCATCCGTCGGCGAGGACTTTGCCAGGCCCGGCGTGGTCCACCGGCTCGACCGCCATACCTCCGGGTGCATCGTCTTTGCCAAGACCGACGAGGCGCACTGGAAGCTCGGCCACCAGTTCGAAAGACGCACCGTCGACAAGCGATACCTCGCGGTTGTCCACGGCCGCGTCGAGCCGGACATCGACGTCATCGATGCGCCCATCGGCCCTCACCCGAGCAAGGAGAAAGGCTTCCGCGAGAAGCAGGTCGTGCGGCACGATGACCTCGGCAAGCACGCCATCACCATCTGCCGCGTCCGCGAACGCTACCGCACGCCCCACGCGGGCGAACTCACACTCGTCGAGCTCGAGCTCAAGACCGGCCGCACGCATCAGATCCGCGTGCACCTCAGCCACCAGGGCTGGCCGATCGTCGGCGACGACATGTACGGCGGGCGCCCCTACTCGAGCATCGACACGGGCGAGGTCATCATCGACCGCCAAGCGCTGCACGCGGCGCTGCTCGCTTTTGAGCACCCCATCGAGCGCACACCGAGCGTGTTCACCGCCCCGCCTCGTGGCGAGCTTCGCGCGCTGATCGAAGCGCTACGCACCGGACCGACCGAGTCCGTGCACGTCGAAGGCTCCGTGCCGATGGCAAGGTTCGGGCTCTAGCCCAAGCCCAGCGTCACCTGCAACGCGATCGCGGGGACAGATCCACTCCCCCGAAAATCACCGATTGCGAGTGGTGCGAAAGCGCCTCAGCCGTCGCCGGGCTCTTGAGCGGGATCCGCTGCCGGTTCTGGCTCGGTCGCGGGATCCGTTGCAGGGTCGGATGACTCCGGCGCGGGATCCGTCGTGGGTTCAGCTTCAGGTGTGGTCTCGGGCGCGGGCGGCGCTTCCGGCCCCACCACCTCCGTCGAGCCCTCGATCTGCGGCGTCACGACCGCCTCGGACTCCAGCGGGCGATCCGCGTACAACTCGGGCAACGCTGTCCGCTCGTAGAGCTTGGGGGCGCCCGTCAGCCGCTCCTCGAGCGTCTCCATGCGAAGCCTTGCCACAGCGACGTGCTGACCGAAGCCCGCAGCCTCGGCCTTCACAATCAGCCGTTCGTACGCCGAGCGCGCCGCCTCGATGTCACCGAGGCTCTCGGCCACCGCAGCCATGCCCGAGGCAGCACCCACCGCGTGGATGGCCATCGCGTCATCGTCCTGCGTCATGTCCCAGACCTGCTTGTACAGGCGGTCGGCGCGGTCGAACTCGTCCAGCCGGGCTTCCTCACTGAGGAGGTCTTCTTCGGCGACCGAGCCGTCGGCGTTGACGACCGAGCCGGGGACCACGCCCCGCGAGGCCGCGCTCAGACGAACGTCCGCCGCAGCGAGCAGGGCACGCGGCGCCACGCCGTCGACATCGCCAAACTCATCAGCCAGCGCCACCAGCGTGACCGGGTTGGGGTTGCCGCTGAGCGTGGCATTCTCAAGCTGAACGAGCGCCGAATCGCGGTACGCCGCCTGCTGCTCGGTGCGGTAGTTCCAGAACCACCAGCCGCCAGCGATAAGGGCAAACGCGAACAGCAGCGGGCTGGCCCACTTGTTGAGGAAGTCGATGAGGTCCTGATTGAGCCGGCCCTCATCAAGGCCTGCGCCCTCCACGATCTCGGTCTGTCGTTTGTCCATCGCCATATCGGGGGAGTCTCCTGCTGGGCGAGGACTCTAGGGGCTCAGGTCGGCGTTTGGGCTGCGGCCCGCCCGAACCGCCTCGCTCATGCCGCTGCGGCCGACGAACAGCCTCCCGAGCAGCACGATGGCGACGCCCCCGATGAGCCACGGCTCCTGACGTTCGATGAAGCCCATCCAGTACAAGGGCACAGCCAGCCCGATGACGGCTGAGAGCACGAGGCGATTTCGCCTGCCATCGCGGCCCTTGATCCCGCTGTGCCCATCTCGGGTGGGCAGCATGCAGAGCCAGACATACGCCGGGAAGACGAGGCCGTAGAAGACCATAAAGCAGCGGTAGATGAGCTCGCCGATGGACATGTCGGCGACTTGCTCAATGCCCCAAATCGATGGAAGCACTGCGAGAAGATACATCACAACGCCCGCGATGATGGACGAGATGAACAAAACCGGGTTTGGACTTGATTGCAGCCGTGTTACACGCTGCGCATGAATACCAAGTGTCATCACTGTTTGAAGTACAATGTGAACAACAAACGCGTAGACAACCCAATCGGATACTCCATCGATGGTGCCCTGCATCCAGATTGGCAGCACCTTGGAGTACCCCAGCGTGATGAGGATCATGGAGAGAAAGAACACGCCGAACCCCAGCGTGAATCCCCAGCGTGCAAGCCTTGAACCAAGCATCTGCCGGGCATGGTGAAACGACAAGTCCAGGTACGGGCACAACGCGAAACCCAGCAAGCACGGCAAGAGCAGAAACAAAGCCGGCTGAGCCGCAGTCGCCTCGTTGAGCTCGGGCACTGCCACTTGGTCTGCGATTCCTAAGACCCCCACTGCGATCAGGCTCACAATCAAAACACTGCCGCAACTGATCCAGATGGCATGTGTCCTCTCAGGCCGAGAGAGCGTCTTTGTGATGCACGCAAAGACCAACAGGGCGATTGGTAAGATCACTGCGTACGGCAGCACTGGAAAGCCAGTACTTGCCGCCAGCCAAGAGATCCAGTACCCATGAAACGCTGCCGTCACCGCGCTGAACGCCACCATTGCGTGGCGGTGGCGGTGCACCAGATGCTCACTCATGCCGTCGCGGCAGAGCACCCATCCCATTGCTGCAGCCCCGACCACGTTGGGCACGGCAAAGACGACGAATCCCCAGATGCCGTAGTCACGCACGAGCAGCACGGGAAAGAACATCCCGATGCACCACGTCCAGCTCACCGCCAGATACGCTGCCCATCCCAATGTTGGGCCGAGCGTTTTGACGCTCACGCCGGCGCGTCCTGATCTGAGGCCGCCTCCGAAGCACGGTCGGGCTTGGCGGCCGTGGGCAGCTTGGCCCTGGCCTCGGCCTCAGGGTTTCGATCGCCGAGCCGGGCCTTGTAGTGCTCCTTGGGCGTGACGTGGAACGTCACCGTGACCTTGCCCACCCGCTTGTCCTGCGTGCCGGGGATGGACTGCATCACCGCGATCCGCAGCGAGCAGTTGAACTCCTTGCCCAGGCTGACCAGCTCATCGATGTTCTCCGATGACTTGATCTTGTAGACCGCGGGCCCGAAGCAGGGCCTCAGGAAGCGGTACTCGAGCTTCTTGCACACGACGGTGAAATCAGCGCCTGCCTTGCTGAAGACGTACATGCCGCCGGCGATCTCGGCATTGCCGAGGAGTGCTGCGCCGGCCATGGCGT
>CAZSBR010000052.1:0-13197 GCA_964605165.1 uncultured Phycisphaeraceae bacterium | reverse complement strand
CCCGCCGTTCCTGGTTGCCAACGATCCGCGCGCATCCATGATCCTCTCGTGGGTTGTACGCCCGAATGACTGCAGCGGTGCGGCGGCTTCGGGCCCTGACAAGCCCTTTCAGCGAGCGACGCCGTCGGCCGGGCCTTGCGGGCTGCTCAAGAGCCCCACCCTCGCGTTGATGCCCGCTTCTTCAAGGCCGTTGAACAGCGCCACCAGATCCCCGACAAGACCACGCTCATCAGCGATCAGGACGATCGCAGCTTCCGGCTGCTGCTCGTGTGCTCGCCGGACCGCCTCCACCCATGCGGGCTGCCCGCTGCCAAGCTCAACTGCAGCGTCTGCCTCGGCTCCGTGAGAGGGCACTTCCTCGCCATTGACACGAATCACGCCGTCCTGCGTCAGCGTCACGGTAATCGCGTTGCGATCGGCGGACTCGCCCGCAGCCGACATCGTTGGCAACTCGATATCAAGTGTGTCCGCGCGCACCATCACCATCAGTGCAAACACAAAGAAGGTCAGCAGCAGAAAGATGACATCGATGAGCGGCGCCATCTCGAAGCGCACATCGCCAGCCGTCGTGCGTCGAACACGCCTCATGCACAGATGTTAGCGGGCCTCTCGAACGTACGAACGACCGGCCCACTGCGTAGGGATCCCGCGGCTCAGGTCCGCTGCACTCTGCCAGAGAATCCCCCCCGTGAGCAACGCCCCGACCGGGAAACCCGCCACCGCCCAGAAAGGCACGCCGCCCCCCCACGCGATGGCAGCCATCCCGACGGCGTATCCCCCGAGACCGATTGCGCCGAATGCGGGGCTCACCAGCAGTGCGGCAAGCGATGCCGCCGGCAGCAGCGTTGCGGTCAACCACAGCCGCAGTGCAGCCCCCCTCAGGCGGCTGACCTTCCGGTTCGAGCATTCGATGTAGATCCGCTTCCAGCCGCGGACGAAGGCGGGCCAGTCGTCGTACATCCGGCAGCGGTGCATACCCGCTGCGAGCAGAACGCTCGCTCTGAGTCCAAAGGCGTGGATCCGCCGCGCGAACTCGAGGTCCTCGAGCAGGTGATCGCGGGTGGCCTCATGCCCGCCCACCTTCTCGTAAGCACTGCGTCGAAAGAGCAGGAACTGCCCGTTGGCAAACGGCCTGCGCCGATCGACCCGGCTGGCACGGATGGGTGGATACCACCTCGTCAACTCGAAGCCTGCCGCGGCCTGGACAATCGCCTCATACCAGGAGCGCACATCGAGCGTGCTCAGCACGCTGAGCAGGTCGTCGCCACGATCTTCGAGCAGCGCCACCGCCGAGCGCACGCATCCGGGGTGCAAGCTCGTATCCGCATCAATGAAAAGCAGGTGGTCAGCGTCCCGGGCGTGCGACGCCTGCTGAACGGCAGACCAGACCGCGTGCACCTTGCCCGCCCAGCCCTCGGGGCAATGCTCAATCTCTACGACCTCAAAGCGTTCGTCACCTTGCGTCATGGAGCGGACGATCTCGGGTGTAGCATCCGTGCAGCGGTCGAGAGCGAACACGACGCGCATCGCCTCGTGATCCTGAGCCCTCAGCGAATCGATGACCGCACCGATGCTGGATGCCTCGTTGTGCGCTGGTACGACGACACACACGGACGAGCGATGCACGGGCAGCCCGAGGCCATCCCGCAGCGTGGGGAGGCTCAGCCGGGTGCGGAGCACGTGCCCAGCCACGACACACCAGTAGATACCGCAGCCGATTGACAGCAGCACGACCACCAAGCTGAGTGCGTCGAGCAAGGTCTCCAAGCCACGAGCCTAGGGATGGCACCCCACCAACGCCTCAGCGGGCCTTGCCCCCTATCGTGCATCTGCGGCCAAGCACGGCCCGAACCGCTCTCGACCGCATCGGAGGAAGCACCAGTGCTCGTGCCCATGCATCTCAGCCGGATTCTCATACGGGAGCTGACCGACTTCCAGATGATCGAGTTGCGCGAGCATGGCGAGGAAGACAGCGAAGAGCTTCGCTCCTTCCCGATCGTCATCGGGCTGCCCGAAGCACAGGCGATCGAGCGCCGCCTCAAGGGCATCGAAGTCAAGCGGCCCCAGACCCACGACCTGCTCGACTCGGTCATCACCTCACTCGGCGCTGAATTGATCGCAGTCGAGATCAACGCCATTGACGACCACACGTA
This sequence comes from uncultured Phycisphaeraceae bacterium, assembly GCA_964605165.1. Taxonomy (GTDB): domain Bacteria; phylum Planctomycetota; class Phycisphaerae; order Phycisphaerales; family UBA1924; genus OFTM382. Next base: position 11,044 of record CAZSBR010000052.1, on the reverse strand, counting down.
CTTCGCAACGCTCAAGCTCCGGACCGGTGACGGCGAGATTGTCGATGTCGACGCTCGCCCGAGCGACGCGATCGCGGTAGGCGTCGGCCGGCGCGTGCCGATCATGGTCGAGGAGAACGTGATTGAATCGGCGAGCCGTTCATCATGAACGATGAACGTGCGCCCGCAAGAACACAGGACCTTTCCTTCCCGAACGGTGCCCGCGCCCGTGTCTACATCACGCAGGATGCGCCGGGCCTCGGCGGCAGGCTCAAGGAACGCCCGGACGACTTTCTCGTCGAGGAACTGCCGCTGTACCACCCGGCTGGCAGCGGTGAACACCTCTACCTGATGATCGAGAAGCGAGATCTCTCGACGTTTGATGCGGTTGACATCGTTGCCGAGCACTTTGGCGTCAAGTCTCGCTCCATCGGCTACGCCGGCCTAAAGGACAAGCACGCCATCACGAGGCAGGTGCTCAGCGTGCACGCCCCGGGTCGGGGACCGGCCGACTTTCCGATGCTCCGCCACGACCGGCTCAGCGTGCTCTGGGTCGATCAGCACACGCACAAGCTCAGGCGAGGCGACCTCAAGGGCAACCGCTTCTCCATTCGTGTGCGCGGCGTGGGGTTGACCGCGGCGGTGCAGGCAACACGCCAGATGGAACGGCTTAGCCAAGTAGGCCTGCCCAATCGCTTCGGCCCGCAGCGCTTTGGCCACCTCGGCAACAACCACCTCGTGGGACTCGCCATCATCCAGGGGGACTGGCAGTCGGTGCTCGATCACCTCCTTGGCCCGTCCCGGGAGCACCCGCTGCCGCAGGCAGAGGCCAGGGCGGCGTACGCGCGTGGCGACTTCCGAGCGGCGCATGAGGCGTTCCCTCGGCTGCTGAGGGCTGAGCGGCAGGCCCTGGGTGTGCTAGCCTCTGGCGGCTCGCCCGCAAAGGCTGTCAACGCCATCGAGCCACGCGCACGGCTGTTCTACCTCTCCGCCTTCCAGTCGGCGGTGTTCAATGCCGTGCTGGATCGCCGAATCGATGATGGCACGTGGGACACGCCCATGCTGGGCGACATCGTCATGAGTCATGACGACCGTTCCGAACGATCGGTCAACCCGGCAACGCTCGATGACGAGTGCGCAGCCTGCAGGGGGCTGGCTGCCAGCCCGACCGGACCGATGTGGGGCGGCAGAACCCCCACCGCCGATGGCAAGCCCCATGAACTCGAACTGCAGGTCCTCGCTGAACTCGGGCTGACACCCAAGGACATCGACGCCTACGCCCGCACACCGGGCGTCGTCTTCAAGGGTTCACGCCGGCCGCTGCGGGTGCCGATCACCGATGTGCAGGTCGAGGCGGGGGCCGACGCCCACGGCCAGTACCTGCGGTGTGCCTTCGACCTGCCCCGCGGCAGCTTCGCGACGGTTGCGCTGGACGAACTCATGAAGAACGGAGCGGTCGATGCTTCGGCTGAACGCGCAGCAGCAAGCCAGGCCGCAGCACGCGTTTCTGACGAGGGTGATTCGGCATGAGCGCGCCAACCCTGATCGTTTTCGACTGGGGCGGCGTGCTGCTGCGTATCTGCCGATCGTGGGAAGAAGGCTGCGAGCGTGCAGGGCTCTCGGTGCACGAGGAGGACTTGACTCCTGCCAAGCGTGAGCAACGCCACGCCCTCGCCCAGGCCTATCAGCTTGGCAAGCTCTCGTGCGATGCATTCTTCGAGGAACTGGCTGCGACCACACATGGGCGCATCAGCCCGGGAGATGCACAGAGCCTGCATGATGCATGGCTGATTGAGGAGTATCCGGGCATCACGCAGCTCCTCTCTGATCTTCATCAGCTCAATGCCGTTTCGACCGCGTTGCTGAGCAATACCAACGCCGGGCACTGGCGTCGTCACTTATCCGCAGCAGCCGGCGTGCCGCCGGACTTCCCGGCAGCGGGATCACTTGAGCACCGCTTCGGGAGCCACCTGCTCGGGCTGGCCAAGCCGAATGACGAGATTTACCACGCTTTGGAAAGCAAGACGGGCGTTGCGCCGGAGCAGATTCTTTTCTTCGATGATCTGAGTGAGAACGTTCAAGCGGCTCAACGCCGAGGCTGGCGCGTCGAGTGCATCGATCACGCAGCAGACCCCGCAGCCCAGATGCGCGCAAGGCTGGTCACCGAGGGCGTGCTGCCACCTGGCTGACGACTCCCGACGCGCCTCGTACCCAAGGCAGACACCATGACTTCCCTCAACCGACCTCGCAACGAGTTTCTCAAACGTCTGTCGATGTACCTCATCGGCATCGGTATCGGCTTCATGTTGCTGAGCATCTTCCACCGAATGCGGCAGGTCTCTGCCCCCCAGCCGGGCACGCCTGTTTCCGCTCCGCAGGCACAACCCGGGCCATCAACCCCGGGCACTGTGCCAGCATCGACACCCGAAGCAGCGTCAAGCCCGGTCGCCCAGCCGTCGCCGCAGGAGTCCGCCCCACCGGGCGATTGAGCACACAGCCACGTCGCCTAGCATCGCCACCCACGGAGGAGGTTCATGGCCAAACGCACCGCGAAGAAGCGCGCAACCAAACGCAAGGTGACTTCAGCAACGGTCGTGGAAGCCAAGCCAGCAAGGGCTGCAGACCCCGGCAAGTGCATACGCGTACGCGGCGCACGAGAGCACAACCTCAAGGGCCTCGACATCGAGATCCCCCGCGATCAACTCGTCGTGATCACGGGGCTGTCTGGCTCGGGCAAGAGTTCGCTCGCCTTCGACACGATCTTCGCTGAGGGCCAACGCAAGTACATGGAGTCCCTCTCCGCGTACGCTCGGCAGTTCCTCGATCAACTGAAGAAGCCGGATGTCGAAGAGATCGAGGGCATCCCGCCAACGATCGCTATCGAGCAGCGGTCCGCTTCGAGCAACCCACGCTCAACGGTGGCAACCACGACCGAGATATATGACTACCTCCGTCTGCTTTACGCCCGCTGCGGCGTGGCGTACTCGTGGGCGCCCACCAAGACCAAGAAGAATGGCGAGATCACGCAGCGTGCTGGCAGGCCCATCACCGCCACCGCTTCGACGCAGATCGTCGATGCGGTCATGCGATGGCCCGAAGGTCAAAGGCTCCTCGTGCTTGCGCCGGTCATTCGTGGCCAGAAAGGCTTCCACAGAGAGGTCGGCGAACACCTGCACAGCCAGGGCTGGGCTCGTGTGCGTGTCAATGGCACGCTCGTCGATCTCCGCGACGCCCTGAAGGACGAGGGCGACAACCCCTTTGAGCTCGGCCGCTACGAGAAGCACACCATCGAGGCCGTCATCGACCGCATCGTGCTCGATGCAGGTGCTCGCCAGCGCCTTGCCGAGTCCACCGAGGCTGCTCTGCGACTGGGAGATGGATCGGTGGTCTTCGCGAGGGAGCATGAAGGCGAGTGGACCGACCACGCGTTCAGCGAGAAGTTCGCCGATCCCGAAGCGCCCGAATACGCCCTTGAAGAAATCTCGCCGAGGCTCTTCAGCTTCAACTCGCCCTTCGGTGCGTGCCCGACCTGTCACGGCCTCGGTGCGATCCTCGAGTTCGATGAGGAACTCGTCGTACCAGATGACGATGCTGGCGTCTGTAAGGGCGGCATCGCGCCATGGAAGAAGAATGGTCCGGGCGGCATGTTCTATGCCCGCATGCTTCGGCGTTTCTGTCGCGTTGTGGGCCTCAAGCCGACCACACCGATGCGAGAGATCGATGAAGACCTCTATCGCGTGCTGATGTACGGCGCCGATCCCCATGATCAACTGGAGTACGGCGTCAAGTGGGCGGGAGTGATGCCAGCGCTCGCCGAGTGGTTCGAGAAGACCGACTCATCCTGGGTGAAGGACCACCTCCACCGCTTTCAAACCGAGCGAGCCTGTCATGCGTGCTGCGGCGATCGTCTGCGGGTCGAGGCTCTGCACATCCAACTGACGAGCGGGCACACGGCCGATACCGGCCGCGCATTCTCGCAGAGCGTCATAGGCCGCCCTCAGAACGACGGCGGCATGCTCAACATCTCAGAGCTGTCCCGGCTGACCATCAATGACGCCGCGGACTTCCTGAGCAACCTTGTGCTCGGCGCAGAGCAACAAATCATCGCCGAACCCATCCTTCGAGAAGTGGGCAATCGCCTCCGGTTCCTCCAGTCCGTCGGTCTCGAGTACCTGAGCCTCGATCGCCGGACGGCGACGCTCAGCGGCGGCGAGGCACAGCGAATCCGCCTCGCCACGCAGGTGGGCAGCGGGCTCGTCGGGGCGTGCTATGTGCTCGATGAGCCCACGATCGGGCTCCACCAACGCGACAACGACCGTCTGATTCGCACGCTCCGCCATCTTGCGGACATCGGCAACACCGTTCTCGTCGTCGAGCACGATGAAGACATGATCCGCTCGGCAGACCACATCGTCGACATCGGCCCCGGACCGGGCGTGCATGGCGGTCGGGTGGTCGCACAGGGCACGGTCGCCGAGATCTGCGCAACCGATGGCTCGCTGACGGGTGACTACCTCGCAGGACGCCGCGTGATCGAGGTGCCCGCCAAGCGAAGACCTGTGAGCGAACGCAAGGCCATCACTGTGAAAGGTGCAGCGGAAAACAACCTCTGCAAGGTCGATGCCGCATTCCCACTCGGCGGCATCGTCTGCGTGACAGGTGTTTCGGGCTCGGGCAAGAGCACCCTCGTCAACAGCATCCTGCTCAAAGCCTGCCGCAAGCACCTGCTCAATGCTCGCGAGCATCCGGGCAAGCACACTCGCATCAATGGCCTAAGCCACATCGATCGCGTCATCGAGGTGGACCAGTCGCCCATCGGCAGAACGCCCCGGAGCAACCCCGCCACATACACGGGCATCTTCGACGAGATCCGCAAGATTTTCACCCAGACGAAGGAGGCCAAGATCCGCGGCTACAAGCCCGGGAGGTTCAGCTTCAACGTCACCTCGCAGAATGGCGGCGGCCGATGCGAGGCATGCCAGGGTCAGGGTCTCAAGCGCATCGAGATGCACTTCCTGCCAGACGTCTTCGTGCAGTGCGAGGTCTGCGAGGGCAAGCGGTACAACCGCGAGACACTCGAAGTCACCTACAAGGGCAAGGACGTTGCGGGTGTGCTGGCCATGACCATCGAGGATGCCTGCAGCTTCTTCGAGAACCATCCCAAGATTCTCCGCTTCGTGGAATGCCTGCGGGATGTTGGGCTTGGCTATCTGACGCTCGGGCAGCCCTCCACGCAGCTCAGCGGCGGCGAGGCGCAGCGGGTCAAGCTCGCTACGGAACTCGGCAAAGGTGTTCGGCCCGATGGCACGGGCACCGGTGAGCGCACGCTGTACATCCTCGATGAGCCCACCACCGGCCTGCACTTTGAGGACATTCGCAAGCTCGTGGGCGTGTTGAACCAACTCGCCGATGCGGGCAACACGCTGGTCGTGATCGAGCACAATCTCGACGTCATCAAGACCGCCGACTGGCTCGTCGACCTCGGGCCGGAGGGGGGCGACGGCGGCGGTCAGATCATCGCCTCGGGTCCGCCCGAAGCTGTTGCAAAGGTCAAGGAGAGCCACACGGGGCGCTACCTCGCTCCGCTGCTCGAAGCTTCGTCTTAAGCCATGGCGGCGCAGTCGGTGGTCGCCAGCAGGTCGGGTACCTCCGACGTGCCCCACCACCGCTCACCCCACAACGCCACGTTGAGCACTGGCCACGCCAAACGCCAGTGCACGCTCGGCATCTGCTCGATCAGCAGCAGTGCTTCAGGCGAGACGATCTCGCGAATCCAGGGCATGGCGGAGAGCCGGGCGGCGGCAGCACCGAGCCATTGCTGGAAAGGCAGCGGGAAGCTGGCCTTGGGCCTTCGGATGACCTGCTCGGGCAGAAGCTCCGCAAACGCCCGCCGAAGCGCGACCTTCGTCCGCCAGGGACTCGACTGGTCGTAACGCTCAGACATCGGCAGGCTCTCGGCCCATGCAGCGACACGGACATCGGCGAACGGCACGCGGCCTTCGACCGATGCCAGCATGGACGCGGTGTCCAGCCGACCGAGCAGGCCGGTCAGGTTCACGCGGCGGTGGAACTGCAAGTGCGCCGCGAGCGCATCCGTTGTGCGCTCAGCGCACACCTCGGCCAGAGCTCGGTAGTGATTGATGAGCTCCCCGTCAGATCGGGCTTGCCCCAGCGCGCCGGATGTGAGCACCTGTGCCTTGATATCGAGGGGGCACCATGCGTTGGAAGCAAGCTGAAAGAGCCCTGGATCGTCATTGCCGGCGTGTACATGGGCGAGTGCAGACGCCATGGGTGACTCATAGCCGCCGAGCAGTTCGTCGGCGCCCTCCCCGGAGAGCGTCACCGAGCACCCTTGAGCCTTCATCGCTGCACAGATCAGATGAATCGCGGTCTCGTTGGGTGTGGAGAGCGGCACACCCATCCGCCCGAGCATCTGCGCCCAAGTGCGCACGAACAGCCCTTCATCCAGATGCACGGTCGTGTGCCTCGTGCCGAGCGCCGTTGCCACATGCTCGGCCATCGCCACATCGTCAGCCTGGCCCGCAAGCTGAGCCGTCGTGTGATCGCTGCCAGCCGCATACGTGGAGAGCGCGTTGAGTTCACCCGCTGCGATCGAACAGATGACCGAACTGTCAAGCCCGCCGGAGAGCATCGCGCAGAGCGGAACATCGGTCCGCAGATGTCGCTGGACGCTCTGCGTCATGACCTCCCGGCAGGATTCGGGCGACGAGGCTCGATCGATGTCTCGCTGCGCGACGGTCCTGAGGACAGGCGCTTGCCCGGCCAGATCCACCTCCACAACCTGTCCGGGCAGCAGGCTCTGAATGCCCTCGAACATCGTCCGCGCGCCATTGACCGTGCGGATGGTCGTGAGGTACGCGCTGACGCCGGCCATATCGGGCCTTGGATCAATGCCGCGAATCTCGAAAAGGGCCGGGATCTCGCTCGCAAAGGCGACCGCGGGAACGCCGCGCAGACTCCCCCGCCAGATGTACAACGGCTTGACGCCAAGCGGATCCCGGGCGAGCAGCAGGCAATGACGCGCGGGGTCATGCCACGCGAAGGCATACATGCCGCGGAGACGATCGATCGCTTGAACGCCCCATGCCTCGAGGGCCCGTGCGAGCGTCTCGGTGTCGCAGCCGCTCAGGAAGGGCCGTTCGAGCTCGCAGCGCAGTTCCGTGTCGTTGTAGATCTCGCCGTTGTAAACCAGCACGGGACCATCGTGCCCGAGTTGCATGGGTTGGTGCCCGCGATCGGTGGGGTCGAGAATCGCCAATCGGCGGTGGACCAGGGCCGCGTTCGGGCTGACCCACACGCCGCTGCCGTCCGGCCCGCGATGAGCGAGGCGATCGCGCATGGCGCAGAGCTCGGCCTCCGTCACGCCGAGACGGTGCATCCGGGATGTCACGACGCCCGCGAGTCCACACATGCAGTGTCTATCGACCGCTGCGCTCGTGCCTCACCAGTCTCCAGATAGCCCCCGCGACGGGATGCCCCACCCAGAGAGCCTCGCCGGGCTCCTGATCGAGCTTCACCATGACCTCGAAGCCGCCGTCCTCATGGCGAAGCCATTGGCATTCACCGGAAGCGACTCGGGTGACATGACCCCGCTGGTCTGAGACGGGGCCCTCATACCAGAGATATCGCTTGCGGTGGTCGGCAATCGCCTCAGCGTCGAGGGTGTTGACGCCCACGGGGGACCCGCTGAGGCGAAACGTCACAAGGCTTCGGTCCTCATCGCCGCCCATGCACCCGAGACGCTCGAGCATCCAGTCGAAATGGTGGCTTCCATCGGGCAACTCGTGGCGGAGCACGACCGTGCGAGACATGCGGCCAGCATACACCACTGCTGATACGATCCGGGCATGGCGATACACCGTTCGATCCTCGGCCGTTCAAACTGCAAGCCCCTTGTGCTACTCACCCTTGCGCCAGTACTGGCGCTGCCCGGCTGCGCGACACGCGACGTGCCCATGACCCGGGCCAGCGGCAACACCGCCTATGTGGAGGGTCGATATGACGAAGCGGTGGCCTACCACCAACGCGTCGTGGAGGCAGCCCCCGGACGGGCTCAGTACCAGTACGAACTCGGCCGGGCCCTTCGTGCCCAGGGTGATCTGGGGCGTGCATCAGAGCACCTTGCAATCGCCCACGGCCTTGACCCGCGCAGCGAGGAGATTGTCCGCGCCTACGCCGAGACACTCGTCGAGCTGCAACGCGTGGATGTGCTGGAGGACGTGCTCTTGCGTCGTGCCCAGCGATCCGCGCAATTCGACGATTACCTGCTGCTTGGAGAATTCCTGGGCAAGGCGGGTGATCCGGACGGGCAGGAGCAGGCCCTGCTTTCCGCAGCGGATCTGGCCGGCCAGCGGGATGACGAGCCGCAGCGGGCCTTGGCCCGGTTCTACGAGAGCACCAACCGTCCGGGCGAAGCGATCGAGCGCTGGAAGATGGTGCTTTGGTTCGATGTGCTCGATGCCGAGGCGGGCTCGGGTCTGCGTCGGCTGGGGGACGTTCCCGGACCTACCGCGGTGCTTGTGCCGCAGGGCCGGACTGGGCTGGAACCCCGACTGCAGACGTCCGGCACGGTGTCCACCCCCGCGCCTCCGCCGCCTCGCGCGAGCGGCCCCGGACTGGGTGAGATGACGCCTGTCGAGCGCTAACACCACCGAAAAGCGAGCTCGCGAGGGCTGAAGACTTGACGTTGCTGAGTCGCAATCTACGATGTATCCGGATACACGGATGAAGCAGATTGCCGGTTCATCTCTTTCGCTCGCCTCACTCCTAAGCCACCTGGGGGAACCTATCCGTTTGCGGATGCTTCGGGTGCTTGAGAGCGAAGAGATCACCGTCAGTGAGTTGGCCAGTGTGCTGCAGTTGCCGCAGTCGACCGCGAGCCGGCACCTCAAGACCCTGACCGGGGGTGGCTGGCTCCGCCGACGGGAGCGGGGCACGATGGCCTTTTACCGCCTGGTGCTGGACGATCTCTCACCGCCGGCCCGCGGGCTCTGGCTCGCAGCGCGGGAGCAGATGGCTGCTTTGGCGGCGAGCGAGTGCGAGGCGGACGACCATCGCCTTACCTCGGTGCTGGCGGAAAGGCCGGTCGATTCACAGGCGTTCTTCGGGCGTGTGGCTGGTCAGTGGGACAGCATCCGGCACGAGTTGTTTGGCTCGCGGGTGCTCCCGGCCGGAGCCCTGAGCCTGTTGCCGCCGGACTGGGTGGTCGCGGATCTCGGGTGTGGCACGGGCAACGCGGCGGAGTGGCTCGCGCCCCGCGTCCGCGAGGTGGTTGCGATCGACCAGTCGCCGGAGATGCTCAGGGCCGCACGCAAGCGGCTCGGGCGATTTGCGAACGTGCGGTTTGAGGAAGCCGAGATCAGTGCGCTTCCATTGGCAAACGGTTCGGTTGACGCCGCGATCGCGGTGTTGGTGCTGCACCACCTTCCCGAGCCGGGCCGGGTGTTGAAAGAGGCGGCGCGTGTGCTTCGCCGCGATGATGGCGGCGGCGTGCTGACCATCGTCGACATGGCAGAGCACCGCCGCGAGGAATACCGCGAGAGCATGGGGCATGTGCACCTCGGCTTCTCGCGAGGACGGTTGGAACGACTCTTTGAAGAGGCGGGCTTTGGCCCGCCAGCGATGGTGGACTTGCCCGCTGATCCGCGGGCCACCGGTCCCGGGCTGCTGGCCGCTTCGGCCCGCGTCGGGTCCTAGGTGTTTGAGACTTTGTCACGCGGGCCGAGCCCGCCCATTTGGAGTACCCATGAGCATGACCGCGACCGCCACCCAGTTTGACTACAAGGTTCGTGATCTCGGCCTGGCCGAGTCGGGCCGTCACCAGATCCGTCTGGCCGAGCACGAGATGCCCGGCCTGATGGCCCTCCGGAAGAAATACGCCGGCAAGGCACCGCTGAAGGGTCTGAAGGTGGCAGGCAGCCTCCACATGACCGTTCAGACCGCCGTGCTCATCGAGACGCTTGTGGATCTGGGCGCTGATGTTCGCTGGTGCAGCTGCAACATCTTCAGCACGCAGGACGAAGCCGCCGCTGCGGTGGTCGTGGGTCGTCCCGAGACCGGCGGCACTCCCGAGTCGCCCAAGGGCACGCCGGTCTTCGCATGGAAGGGCGAGACGCTTGCCGAGTATTGGTGGTGCACCAAGCAGATGCTGATGTGGCCCGATGGCACTGGCCCGGATCAGATCGTCGACGACGGCGGCGATGCCACCATGCTGCTGATCAAGGGCATGGAGTTCGAAGAGGCGGGCAAGGTCCCCGAGTTCGGCGAAGGCGTCGATCCCGAGGAGTACCGCCACGTCCTGAACACCATCCGTGAGACGATCGCTGAGACGCCCGGCTGGTTCAAGCGCTGCGTCGAAGGCTGCAAGGGTGTCTCGGAGGAAACGACGACGGGCGTCCACCGCCTCTACCAGTTCGCAGAGAGCGGCAAGCTGCCCTTCCCCGCCATCAACGTCAACGACAGCGTCACCAAGAGCAAGTTCGACAACGTCTACGGCTGCCGGCACTCGCTCATCGATGGCCTCAACCGTGCCAGCGATGTCATGCTGAGCGGCAAGGTCGCGGTTGTCTGCGGCTACGGCGACGTTGGCAAGGGCTCGGTCCAGAGCCTCAAGGGCCAGGGCTGCCGCATTGTGGTCACCGAGGTCGACCCGATCTGCGCTCTCCAGGCCGCGATGGAGGGGTATGAGGTTGCCACGCTTGAGGACTACATCGAGCGCGGCGATATCTTCATCACCACGACGGGCAACAAGGACATCATCACCGTCGATCACATGAAGCGGATGAAGAACAAGGCCATCGTGGCCAACATCGGGCACTTCGACAACGAGATCCAGATGGAGAAGCTCGAGCGCGATCCCGATGTTCAGCGGATCAACATCAAGCCACAGTTCGATGAGTTCGAGTTCAAGAGCCAGAACAAGAGCATCCTCGTGCTCGCCGAGGGTCGCCTGATGAACCTCGGCTGCGCGACTGGCCACCCGAGTTTCGTGATGTCGGCCAGCTTCACCAACCAGGTGATCGCCCAGATCGAGCTGCACACCAAC
>CAZSBR010000051.1:12305-13275 GCA_964605165.1 uncultured Phycisphaeraceae bacterium | reverse complement strand
GGAGTCCTTGATGCCAACCACGGCGACGATGTTGCCCGCACCAACGACGTCCATGGCCTGGCGGTCCTTGGCGTGCATCTCGAAGATGCGACTTGCGATCTCGCGCTTGCCGTTGATGGGGTTGAGCAGGCGAGCACCCTTTTCGAGCTTGCCGCTGTAGACACGCATGTAGGTCAGATCGCCGTGGGTATCGCTGACGACCTTAAAGACGAGGGCGCTGAAGGGGGCGTCGTCATCATGGGGACGCGTGAGCTTCTTCTCGCTGTCCTTGGGGTCGGTGCCGTCGACAGGCGGGACCTGCTGCGGATTGGGCAGGTAGTCGATGACGCCGTCGATCAGACGCTGGACGCCGATGTTGCGAAGGGCCGACCCGGCGAACACGGGGTAGCACTCGCGGGCGAGCGTGCCCTTGCGGATGGCGGCCTTGAGCTCATCGGTGGTGATGGAATCTTCGTCCTCGAGGTAACGCTCCATGAGGTTGTCATCGAGGGACACTGCCTGCTCGACAAGCTCGCGGCGGTACTCATTGGCGCGCTCGGCGAACTCCTCGGGGATGTCCTTTTCGGTCACCTTCTCGCCCGCGTCGCCCTCGAAGAAGTACGCCTTCATCTTCATGAGGTCGATGATGCCAGCCAGTTCGTTGCCGTGGCCCATGGGCATCTGCACAGCGATCGGGTTGGCGCCGAGGCGCTTCTTGATCGAGTTGAAGCTGAAGTCGAAGTCGGCGCCGAGTTTGTCCATCTTGTTGATGAAGCAGATCCGGGGCACTTTGTACCGCGAGGCCTGACGCCAGACCGTCTCGGACTGTGCTTCCACACCTTCTTTGCCATCGAAGACGGCAACCGCACCATCGAGCACGCGGAGCGAACGCTCGACCTCGATGGTGAAGTCGACGTGGCCGGGGGTGTCGATCAGGTTGATCTTGTAGTCAACGCCGTCCTTCACCCAGGGGCATGTCGTCGCTGCGGAC
>CAZSBR010000051.1:0-12295 GCA_964605165.1 uncultured Phycisphaeraceae bacterium | reverse complement strand
GCCGCGCTCCTGCTCTTCCTGCAGGAAGTCCATCGTCGCGGTGCCTTCGTGAACCTCACCCAGCTTGTAGTTCTTGCCGGTGTAATACAGGATTCGCTCGGTCACGGTCGTCTTGCCCGCATCGATGTGCGCGCAAATTCCGATGTTGCGAATGTTGGAAAGATCGGTCGCCATTACTCGTCGTCCTCTCTTGACGCATGTGCCCACACGCGGGCCTCTGTGTCGGTCACTCTGTTGTTGGTAACTCTGTGTCGGTCACTGTCGTCAGGCGTGTCCGACCTTGCCTCAAGCTCAACCGGCCCTGCGCTGCAGTCGGGCAGGACCTTGCTACGTGCTCTCGCCGAGACAGGCCTCGGCGAACTCGGTGTTTTCGTGGGTCAGCAGATGCTGTGCCGGCGGTATGGTCAGTGCAGATCAAAGAAAGAGCGCGGGCACCGACGGCGGCCTTCAGAGGCCAGCGAGCGAACAAACAGGTTCGTCATCATCTTCGCACACAGCTCAAGCACCTGAACTAGAAGTCAGCCATCGCACAGGGCCAACGCCCTGCTCGCCAAGTACACTGGTACTGCTGGAAGGAACCGGCCTTGCCGCCGATTTCCAACAGGTCAATCTTTCGTCCCCTGAATCGCTTTTTCAAGTCCGAGAGATTTATCGAGCGATCCCCGCAGCCCGGTGAGCCTTCTCCAGCCGCTCCTCCGTCAACTGTGCCAGCGGATCCAGCTTGAGGGTTTCGTGAAGATCGAGGCTGCGGCGGGCCCAGGTCCGGGTCGCCTCATCATCGCCCATCGCAATCGCCAACTCCAGGCGGGCCCAGGTGAACGCCAGACCATGCGGGTCAAGCCTCGCAGCCTGCTCCAGGGCCTCTGCCGCACGAGCGGCGTCGGACGGATCGCCCGAGTGCTCCCACGCCAGGCGAGCGGACAGCGCCAGCGCGTTGTACCCCCCGGTGCGGGTGGGCCAACGGTCAACCGCGCGTTCAGCCGCGGCGAGCGCTAGCCCCAGGTGCTCCGCCGGATCACGACCCAGGCGGATGTCCACTGCTGCGGCAGCCCGATAGACGTTCGAGAGTTCGCGAAGGGTCCGAAGCGGGTCCTCCCCGAAGGACGCGGCCGATTCGAGGTCCGCCGCGGCCTCGTCGATGCTCGCCAGTCGGGCCCGCGGGATCAGTTCCGCCGGCGGCATGGAGGGCGATGCCCCGGCAATGGTCCTGAGTCGTAGCAGGATGTCGGCCCGCTCAGCCGGAGGAAGTTCGCCGAACGGCTGCGTCTCCGGGTTGAGTTGATCGAGCAGGGAGGTCACCTCGGTGAGGTGGCGTGAGGCGTCCATCTGCCCGGCCTCCCATCGGGCGACACGCGTCAGCGCTGCCGAGGTCACCAGTCCCCCGATCACCGCGAAGCTCAGCACGAGGCTGTTTGTCAGGCGGGCGGTAGCCTCTCGCGGCGGCGGGCTGCCTGGCTCGCGGCTTCTCGGGTTTCCGGTTGGCGCTGCCGCGATGGCGATCAGGGCAAGCACCCACGCCGCCGAGCCGGGGGTCGTCGCGAGCATCTCGATCTGCATGTGGCTGAGCAGCAAGAGCCCGGCTCCAGCCAGCGCGATGCGAACAGATCGATCCGTGGCCAGCCGGATGATGCCATAGCCGGCGGCCGTGGCGACGAGCCCGAGGAACACGCTGCGTGCGATCCCCGCGATCAGAACCGGCCCTCCGCCATCGACAGCCGCTGCCACGGGAAGAACCTCAAACCAGAGGTGCCAGACCAAGGTGAACGCAAACGTGCCCCCGAGCCAGACCGTCGCCGGGCGTGCGCTGGCCGACGCGATGTCCGGCGCGAGCGAGGTCTCGTCTTCACGGTTTGATTCAGCCTCGCTTGTGTCAGGCGACCTCAGGTTTGTCGATACCCGGATTGCTGCAGCGACGAGCAGCGCGGACCACGCGAGGCCCAGCGCCCCGAGAGTGCTCAGCCAGTCCGCAAAAATGCTGTGGGGGCTGGTGACCTGCTCCGGGCTGATTGGCGGCTTGGCCAGCAGGTACGCGGCCTGGAAGCCATCGGGCCCGACTCCCAGCAGCGGATGGTCAAGAAAGACGCGAGCCGCGCCCACGAGGTACATCCAGCGGAACCAGAGGCTGCGTTCATCGAGGGCTTCGCCCACGAGGCCCCGGAGTGTTACTGCGAGCAGGGGCGCGGCGAGGGCGACCAGGCCGATCCAGCCCAGCCAGACGCTGCGCTTCCCGAGCCAGACGCCCGCCGAAAACAGCACGCCCGCCAGCAGCAGGGCACCGATGGGCCCCTTGGCGATCGAGCCGCCCATGAGCGGGCCCGCGAGCCACACACCGAGGCAACTGGCCAGAATACCGATCAGGGCAAGAGCAGCAATGCTTGCTTCACGTTCTTCGGCGGCCCGTGCTCGCTTCCAGATGCCCGGCAGCAGTGCCGCGCACGCGAACGCTGAGGCGAGCACCATCGACATAAAGACGTTCGTCAGCCCGAGCCACCCAGTCGCATCCGGCTGGCGAAGTCGACGCTCGAAAGCCAGTGCCTGCGGCGATCCATCACGCATGCCCTGGGCCTGCAGGATCTCCGTCCGCGATGCCTCAAAGTTCGCCACCGTCGCGGGGTGCTGGATCACAATCTGCTCAAGCCCCCGCAGCGCGAGGACGACGATGACAGCGAGCAACGCGGCCGCTCCTGCGCGGCGGATGACAGGTGACCTTGCGGCGTGCCACAGTGCTACGGCACCCGCCATCGCAGCGCACCATGAACTTCCGATGCGCAAGGCCTCGATGTTGAGGTCATCCAGCACCAAAGCGTGCAGCAGGGCCGCGATGCACCCGAGCAGCGCAAGCGCGAGCGACGCTGCATGGATTCGCATCCCTTGACGAAAGAGCAACCAGAGCACAACGCTTGCAGCCACGAGTGTGCCAGCGTCCAAGAGCAGCGAAGCGGTGGGGCCCATGCCCACAGCCGGGGGCACCTGCACCAGTGGATCGAAGCCAAAGCCGGGCATGGGCTCGTGGCTGACGACCAGCCGTGCGAGGACGCCGACCATCAACACTGCCAGGGCGCACCATTGCAGAAGAGGAACAGCGTTGCGTTCTCGGGCTTCATCCGCGTTCAAGGGCGGTCCTCCAAATCGCTGATCGAGGCTGAACTGCCCCGCTCGAAGGCCGCGAGAAGTCCGAGCAGCAGGAAGGTCTGCAGCGCGATGATCCAGGCGTCGCGTGCATCTGCACGCGCCAGCAGCAAGCCGGCGAGGCCTGTGGCCGCTGTGAGCCCGATGATGAGCCCAACCGCTGCCGGCCTTGAAAGCCCCCGCTTGACGAGCCGGTGCGAGAGGTGCTGAAGGTCACCGACCATCGGGCTGCGTCCTTGGCTGAGACGGATGACGATGACGCTGACCATGTCGTACAGCGGCGCTGCGAGCACGACGAGCGGCATCAGGACTGCGTGGAGGTGACTCGCCCCCGTGCTGGGATCGACATACGTCGTGCGCACCGTCAGAAAGCCAAGCAGAAGGCCCAGGACCAGCGAGCCGCCGTCACCCATGAACAGCTTGGCGGGAGGTTTGTTGAGCACGCAGAAGCCAGCGCTTGCTCCGAGCACGAGCGCGAGCATCGCCGATACAAACCACTGCTGCCCGCTGAGTGTGGTAACGAGGAAGCACGCCGAGGCGATCGCGGCAACGCCACCCGCGAGGCCGTCCATGTTGTCCATGAAGTTGAGCGCGTTCATAACGGCCAGCAGCCAGAGCACCGTCAGCAGCACGCTGAGCCATGCACCGCCCGCGATGGAATCCAGCATCGTCAGGAGTCTGGTCTCGGGACTCGAAAGCGTCAGGCCCAGGGCGATCGCTGCCATGATGGCGAGCTTCACCCATGGCCCGAGCGGCCTGCGGTCATCAACGAGCCCGAGAGCGTGGACAGCGAGGACCGACGCAAGCAAGGCCCACGCCTCTGCCGATCGCTCGGCCAGGCCTGCGAGATGGGGCGCAAGCGCCGCCGGCACGAGGGCGTGGGTGGGTTCAACGAACGACAGCAGCCCGAGGAGCAGAGCCACGGGCAGCACGATCGCAGCGGTGATCGCAACGCCTCCCGTGTTCGGGATGGCGCGCGGCGCTTCCTTGATCTGACCATCCATGGCAGGGGTGTCGAAGTGGCCCAGCTTGCGCCCCAGACGCACGAGCAGCATCGAACCGGCCAAAGCCAGCACGAACACCACAGCCACGAGCAGGAGCACCAGCGAGGTCATCGGGCGAGTCTACGAGGCATCACCCGTCGCTGCGGGGCGCTGGCTCGTGTGACCGCGGCCAAAGACACGCCGGCCGACGGGCCAGACTGCCCAAAGCAGGAAGAACCCGAGGTTGGCGATCACGCCCATCCAAAGCACCCGCAGCGGCCAGGGCCCCAGGCGATCAATGAGGGTCGGTGCTGCAAGCTGGATGTCGGCGACAAAGCCGTAGTTCGCGCGATGGTCTCGCAGCAGGTGGTTGATCGTGAGCATGGCAGCCACGTAGCCGACACCCGTCAGGACCGCGCCGAGTAGATCCCGCAGGCTCGGGCGATACTTGAAGACGACCAACTCGATCACCGCGTAGCCCACGATGATGGTGTGGCTCACCCAGAAGATCCAGAATTCTGGATGCCCCGGTCCGAAGCGCACGATCGGCGTCACAAACGCCTGTGTGGAGAGGCCCAGCGCGAAGAAGTACAGCACGGCTTTGAGATATCGACTGCCCGTGAGCATCGCCAGCGGTGCGACAAAGCCCATGAGGTCACAGATCTGCAGCGGCAGGCTTGTTCCAAGGCTGAAGGCCGAGGGCCTGCAGAAGTAGCTTGTGTTGATGACTTGCCACACCAGTCCGAACACGCCGAGCATCACCCGCAGACGGAGATGCTGCTGGGGGGCGTCGAACCGTCGGCCGATCCAGCACAGCATCGCGATGGTTGCGGTGCAGGCCAGGACCGTGATGCCGTGGGTTGGCGTGAACGGGGCGAAGCTCATGCGTAGCTCTTGAGCGAGGCGTCAGACGCTGGCACGTTCATGACGAAGCTGGCCGCAGGCGGCAGCGATATCCCTGCCTCGGCTGGCACGGATGTGGGCGTTGATGCTGCGATCACGGAGAATGCCCTGGAAGGTGCGCACGCTCTCGTCATCGGGTCTGCGGAAGTCGATGCCTTTGACCTCGTTGAGCCGGATGAGATTGACATTGGCGCGGAGAGACTTGGCGACCTTTGCGAGCTGCCGCGCGTGCTCTGGGCGATCGTTGACGCCGCCGATGAGCGTGTACTCCAGCGTGATCTCGCGTCCCGTCTTGCGATACCAGCGGTCGCAAGCGGTCAGCAATTCATCGATGGTGGTGTACTCGGCCCAGGGAATGAGTCGCCGGCGGAGTTCGTCGTTGGGTGCGTGCAGCGAGAGTGCAAGCGTGACGGGCAGCTCAAGCTGGTCAGCAAGGCGCTCGATGGCCTGGGGCAGCCCGACTGTGGAGATGGTGATCCGCCTTGCGCCGATGCCCATGCCCCATGGGGCTGCGAGCGTGCGCACCGCATGGACGACATTGGCGAAGTTGGCCAGAGGCTCGCCCATACCCATGAAGACGATGTGGCTGATTCGCTCGACGCCTTCGAGTCTGCCGAGCCGCCATGCCTGTTCAACGATGCGGCCAGCGGAGAGGTTGCCGTCGAGCCCGCCCATGCCAGAGGCACAGAATCGGCACCCGACCGGGCAGCCGACCTGTGAGCTGATGCAGGCGGTGCGTCTCAGTGCAAGGCCATCGGCGTTGACATCATGCGAGGGAATCATGACGCACTCGGTCTGCCGAGTTGGGTCGCCGCAATCGCTGTCATTCTGACCGACGATGGAAAGCGGGGTGAGAGCCGGAGCGGGGCGTGAAGGCCGTGACTGATCGTCCCATTCGATCAGCAGCTTCTGTGTCGCATCGGTGGCGAGTTGGTGAGCGACGGTTTCGCCGCTGATGAAGGTCATCTCGCTCGCGAGCAGATCGCGGTCTCGGCCAGAGAGGTTGGTCATGAGCGCCGGGTCGGCAACGCCCTTGGCGTAGACCCATTCGAGGATTTGCTTCGCGCGAAACGCGGACATGTCGTGCCGCGAGCACCAGTCAGCGAGCGAGTCTGGGGTGTGCTGGAAGATGTGGTTGGTGGGGTGTTGCACGGCGTGTTTCGCCTACTCGCGAGAAGACTGTGTTGGATGGTTGGTTGCGGCGGAGATGCTCAGGGGCACCGTGCCGTAGGCCTCGGCGGTGATCTCCGGCATCCCGACGCGGATGGGTCTGTCAAAGCCGGAAATGCCGCGGTCTTTCATGATGCGCCGCAAAGCACCGGGCAGCGCGAAGGCGGCATCCTCCTCGACGACCATGCCCATCTCGATCGTCGCGCCGTAGGTGTCGACCAGATGGTGGCACAGCTCCGCCACGAGGTTCTCGGGCGCGGAGGCGCCGGCGGTGACGAGCACGGTTTCCTTGCCGGTGGGCAGCCACGCCGGATCGAGTTCGCTGACGTCGTCGAGCAGGTGCGCACGTGTGCCAGCGGTCTCTGCGATCTCCGTGAGGCGCTTGGAGTTTGATGAATTGGTCGAGCCGATCACGAGCACCACATCGCAGTTGCCAGCAAGCTCCCGCACAGCATGCTGGCGGTTGGTCGTCGCGTAGCAGATGTCCTCGCTCGGAGGGGCCTTGATCTCGGGGAAGCGCTGCTTGAGCGCATCGATGATGACGCCGGCGTCGTCCGTGCTCAGGGTGGTCTGCGTCAGGTATACGAGCTTGGTCGGGTCCTTGATGTCGAGCCCATCGATGTCCTCGACGGTTTCGACCACCTGCGTGGCGGCTTCGGCCTCGCCCCGCGTGCCGATGACCTCTTGGTGGTCGGCGTGGCCCACGAGCAGGATCTGGAAGCCCTGGCGGTCATAGCGGATCGCCTCAGCGTGGACCTTGGTGACCAGCGGGCAGGTTGCATCGATCGCGGTGAGGTTGCGTGCCTTGGCCTCGGCACGCACCGCGGGACTCACGCCGTGGGCGCTGAAGACCACGATCGAGCCCTCGGGAATGTCGGCGACCCGCTCCACGAAGATCGCGCCGCGATCGCGGAGGCGGCCGACAACGTGCTTGTTGTGGACGATCTCGTGGTAGACGTAGATGTCCTCGTCGGGGAAGAGGTCGAGGACCTGATCGACGACGTCGATCGCCATGCGCACGCCCGCGCAGAAGCCTCTTGGATTGACGAGCACGATCTTCATGGCGGGCGGAGGCGGATCGGTCTTTGTCGGGGTGCGAGCCTGAGGAAGCTCAAGTCTAGGGCTGACGGCCTGCACAGCCGGAGATGGTCGTCTCGGCTGCGGGGCTTACGTTGCGTGGAGCGTACGTGACAGGTTTCGTTGGCATGTTGACAGAATCTTCATGTTTGTCTGTCTGCGGATCGCTCCCCTGCAAGCCGCAGCGGCTTGTGGGGAGGTATAGTCCTGCCTTGCCGGCGGGAGTCAGCAATCCGTTTGGGGTGACGCTGCGGGTTTGGTCCGCAACTGCAGGGCTGGAGGGCTTTGGAAAATGGGTTCGGTTCGGCCTTGGCAGATCGTGTTGTTTGCGGTCGCACTCATCGCGCTGGGTGTGGGGATGTTCACGTTCCTGCGGAATCCGAATCACGTTGATCGAGCCGACAGCATCTTCCTCGTCGACACGTCGACCGGAAAGCTCTTCGAGTATGAGTTCGGTGGGGGGCGGCGGGGCGTGCTGATTCCGACGATCAACCCCGAAACCGGTGAGCGCACCCTTTACCGAGCGCACCGTCTGGAAGACGGCACGTGGGAGTTGGACGGTCGGGATGTGACCTACCTGTACGACGTCGAGGATCTTCATGAGTCGTTTGATCTCGAAGCGCGTCTGGTGACCCCTATCAATCCGGATTCCCCCACGAAGATGTCGCGTCGCGATGTTGAGAAACACCTTGGGCGTTAGCGGAGATTCAAGATGAGACTTGGGACCAATCTGAGCCTGCGTCGCGGCTTCACCTTGATCGAGTTGCTTGTTGTGATCGCCATCATCGCATTGCTGATTGGCATCCTGCTGCCGGCTCTTGGGCAGGCTCGTGAAGCCGCCCGCAACTTGGTCTGCTCAAGCAACCTGCGAGGCCTCGCTCAGGGGCAGCAGTTCTACATGTCGGACAATCAAGATGTGGCAGCCGGCCCCGTCACGAGCGGCCTGGCGCAGTTGATCCGATACGCCAAGGGAGAGTTCTCCACAGCCGATGATGCCTTCCTCGGCGAGACTTCCGCCGTGACGCCGGTGGCGACCCCGGACTGGATCAGCCCTGCCATGGGCGATTCGGCGGGTTTCTCGCCGTCACGCGCAATACGGCACGCGCAGATCTTCAACGATCTCGGGTGCCCGACCGCTTCGATCGAGAATGACACGCTGTTCGGTCGAACCTCCGACATCAACTCATTCGACAGCGTCCTGAACTCGCGGGGCTACCGCCAGATCAGCTATCTGGCTCCCGCGACGATCCTTACGTTCGGACGCGACAGGCTCTCGGCAACGGCGAGCCAGGTGAACGCGCGCTACGGCGTGAATCTCCAGCGCCCGGATGTGCTGATGCGTGACCCGGGCGACGGCCGGCAGATCTCCAAGCCCGCCGGCTATCTCCCGCGCCTCGACCTTATCGCGAATCAGCCGGCGAGCAAGATTCTTGCTTCAGACGGCACGCGCTACTTCGATTACAGCGCCAACGTGCTTGACTTCGACATCGATCCGACGCCCACGTTCTTCGGCAGCTTCACGCACAGCGGTCCGATCTTCCACGAATCGCGGGAGTACGGGCGAGCGCTCGGGCAGGCTGGCGGACGCGATGATCACATCCGTCTGAGTGCTCGCCACTCCAACCTTTCCATCAACAACGCCTTCTGGGACGGCCACGTCGAGAGCGGCATGACGATGACCGAGGCGTGGACGGATCCGAACCCTTGGTTTGTGAGCGGGTCGACCTTCAACGGCCGTCAGGCAACGCCCGAGTCCATCGAGTTCATGGATCAGGCCGATACCGACAAGATCTGGTGAATCGCTCGGGCGTTGCTACGCTTGAGGTATGGACCCAACAACCGAAGCTGCAGTCGATTGGCTGAGTGCGCACGAGGCTGAATCCCTCGAACGCCTCTGTGACTATCTCCGCATCCCGAGCATCAGCACAGACCCCGAGTACGCTCAGTCGTGCGACAAGGCGGCGCGCTGGACCGCTGACCGACTCAAGGAGGCGGGGCTCGAGGTCGAGGTGCTGCCGACGGGCGACCCCAAGGGCAGCGGCAGGCCGATGGTCGTGGCCCACACGCCGGGTGATCCCGGCTACACCGGCCCGCACGTGCTCTTCTACGGCCACTATGACGTTCAGCCCGCTGACCCCATCGAGTTGTGGGACAGCGGGCCTTTCGAGCCCAAGGTCATTCGTGATGATGGGCCGGAGCGGATCGTCGCCCGCGGTGCAAGCGATGACAAGGGACAGGTGGCGACGTTCCTCGAAGCGCTGAGAGCGGTGCAGGCCAGCGGCGGCGGAGCGGCGGGGGGCATCAAGCTCACGGTGCTCATCGAGGGCGAAGAGGAGTCGGGTTCACACAACCTCGAGGCGTTCGTCAAGGAGCACGCCGAGCGCTTTGGCACGTGCGATCTGTGCCTGATCAGCGATACCGCGATGCTCGCTCGTGGAAGGCCCGCGATCACGTATGGCGTGCGGGGGCTGGCGTACACACAGATCACGCTGCACGGCCCGGATCAGGACCTGCACTCGGGCGTGTGGGGCGGGAAGGTTCCCAATCCGCTCAACGAGCTTTCACAGGTGCTTGCGCAGCTTTGGGACAGCCATCGCCGCGTGACGGTTCCCGGCTTCTACGACGGCGTGCGCGAGATCACCAAGCACGAGCGGGCCGCGTGGGCGTCGCTGGGCGTGCATGCAGCCGATGCTCTCAAGACCGTCGGGCTGCCGCCGGAGGGCGATGTGGGTGAGGCAGGTTTCACGGCGCTCGAGCGCGAGTGGGGCCGGCCGACGTGCGATATCAACGGGCTCTACGGCGGCTATATGGGCACGGGCGCGAAGACGGTTATTCCGGCCAAGGCGACCGCCAAGGTGAGCTTCCGTCTGGTGGCGGATCAGGACCCCGATGCGATCGTGGCCTCGTTCTTTGCGTGGCTTGATGAGCGCACGCCGCCGGGATGCAGGTGGGAGAAGCTGGACTTTGGCACAGGCCTGCCGGGCTCGGTGCCCGCGGATGATCCAAGGCTTGGGGTCCTCAGTGGAGCGATCCGCGAGGCCTCGGGCGTGGAGCCTGCCCTCATCAAGAGCGGGGGCTCCATTCCGGTGGCGGGCTTACTGAAGCAAACGCTCGGGATGGACACGTTCTTTGTGGGCTTTGGGCTCGAGGACGACCGTATTCACAGCCCCAACGAGAAGTTCGAACTCGAGTGCTTCAGGCTTGGCTGCCGGACGCATGTGCACTTGTTCGAGGCTTTTCGCAGGGCTGGGGCTGCAGCAGTGGTTTCTTGAACTCACGCTGCTGCTTTGGATGACGGTTCCTCGGCTGCGGGCTTTCGATCCTGGACGATCTCAACATCGCTGTCGTCGCCGAAGAGCGAAGCCGCGGCACCGGTGGGGTCATCTCCGGAGTAGAGGGCCTTGAGCCGCTGGAGGTGGCCGTTGCGAAGCGTGATGACCTTGATCTTGAAGTCGTGCAGGCCCGTGCGTGTCTCGGCGGCGGCGGCGGCGATGTGCAAGACCATGAAGCCGGCGGCGAAGGCGAGTACGAGCAGGGGCACCAACGCCCAGGTTGGCAGGCCGAGGAAGGCATCCATGCCTGAGGCGATCGGCGATATCGCCCCGTGAATCCAGCCTGAGCCATGACACTACACTGCATTGGCATGCTTCTTTCGACAACAGCTCGGGACATCTGGTCGTGGCTTCGGGGCTGTGCCGGCTGTGCCGGCGGTGCCGGCTTGGGCCTGCTGCTGGCGGGCTGGGTGTTCTTGGTGGCCGGTCCCGTGTGTGCCCAGACAGACCTGCTCGGCGGCGAAGATGGAACCGATGCCGAAGCAGCGGCGGCGGCCATCGAACCGATCCGCATCGAACTCGAGACCTTTGGGGTGGGCGGTGTCGTTCGCCAGGGAACGTGGGCAGCCATTGGGCTGACGCTCACGGAGCAGACCAACCAACGTCGCGAGGTGATTGTGCGGATGGGGCTCCGCGATGCGGATGGTGACCTCAGCGAATTCCGAACGGTGGTTTCGACCAACCCGAGCATCCGTCAGCCGGTGACGTTGTATGTCCGTGTGCCTTTCGGTTTTACAGGCGACCCGGCCCCGGTCGTCGGGGTGTATGAAGCGCTCGAGGGCGGTTCGGGAGCGGGGGCGCTCGGGTACCGCGAGGGGGAGTTGATCACGCAGACGCGGCTGCCGCAGGCTGCGGTGACCAACGCTGTGCTCTTGGCTGGTCAGGGCACCATGGCGGTGGTGGGCAACAACGTGATGGGTCTCGATGCCTACAGCCTCGGGGTCGATGCGGGCTCGACGATTCAGCCCTTTGGGCACGAGCAGACCAAGCTGGCTCGGGGCATCATGCCGGGCGACTTGCCGGATCGTTGGTACGGGCTCGCTGCGT
This sequence comes from uncultured Phycisphaeraceae bacterium, assembly GCA_964605165.1. Lineage (GTDB taxonomy): Bacteria > Planctomycetota > Phycisphaerae > Phycisphaerales > UBA1924 > OFTM382. Next base: position 654 of record CAZSBR010000051.1, on the reverse strand, counting down.
TTTCAGAGCTGATTTGGACCGAGGGCTCGCCGGTGAGCATGAGCATCGAGCAGGCTCGGGCGCTCAGGGAGTGGGTGCAGCGGGGCGGGCACTTGGTGATCGTGCTGCCGGTGGTGGGCAACGACTGGCTAGCGCTGGAGAACCAGGAACTCGCCTCGCTTTTGCCGCGGGTGTCGATCGAGCGGCGTGAGTCCCAGCCCATTTCCGACTACGCGCCGATGCTGGCGATCACGCCGGATGTGGTGCTCCAGAGGCCGATCACGGTGCACGCTTTGGATCCGCTCGCCGAGGCATCGCCGCGAGATGCGATCACGATTCTCGCCGGGCCGGATGGTCGGGGCGTGGTGACGAGGCGGCTTGTTCAGACCGGTGCTGTCACGCTTGTGGGGCTGGACCTGGCAGCGGTGCGTGAGGGCAGGGGCGGCGCCGAGGCGGGCATCAACTTCCGGCCCGGCAACAGCGTCTCGCCCGGGTTGCCCGAGGCGGACGTCTTTTGGCATCGGGTGCTGGGCCGGCGCGGTGCGTTGATGAGCCGGGCCGGCGTGGATGCATACAACGCGCAGCCCAACACGCCGCAGATCGGGAACCGCGTGGGTTCTTGGGTGGACAGCGATCTTGGAGACGAGATCAACCTGACGGGCCGCGCAGCGACGG
>CAZSBR010000050.1:0-13338 GCA_964605165.1 uncultured Phycisphaeraceae bacterium | reverse complement strand
CCCGCTGTGCGCACGAATCGCAACTCGTGCTCGCCCCGCGTGACCCGCATCGCGCCCGGACGCACCCGGCCCGTGACGCGCAGAGGCATCGCCTCATCCCACTGAAGCTGGAGGTCCGCTTCCATCGCCCCATGCGGATCATGCCGCTCGACATGGCGAGAGAGCCCGTCGGGCAACGCACGCGCCACAACATCCCGCACAAGCGGATGCTCAGCCATCGTCTGGCCAAGCACCACGCGCACGAGGCCCGACCCGGGCAGCGCCAGCTTGTCAGCCGCCGTCTCAATCGAGGATGACGACTCGGGCGCCGCTTCAGCCAGAGCCAGATTCGAGAGCGACCACGCTCCGTCGACCACCACATCCGCTGCCCGTGCCGCACCGCTGCCCACCCGGCCCGCCACGCCAGCCGCGTCGATCACACCGCCGCTGAACGAGGTCCGTACCACCGCCCCATCAACACCCTGGGCATCAAGACCCTCCACCGCCACGAGCGTCGGCGTGAACAACAGCGTGCCCGCATCGTGTGAAAGCCACACCCGTCCGAACTCGGTCAGAATCTCCGCCCGCTCAGATCTCGGAACTTCCACCCTCGCCCGATCCATCGTCTCGCCTGTGCCGGCAAGCGTGACCACGACATCAGCACGCCCCGCAGGCTCGAACCTCGAACGCAGTGCTGCCAGTGCCTCAGCCGTGTCGGCCGCGAACACACCGACCAGCCCCTCCACCGGCGCCGTCAGCCGCAGGTCTGAAGCGCTGATCGTGCCGCTGAACTCCGCGTTCGACGCGCTCTCTGCACCCGACCGTGCCATGCGGTCAATCTCGAGTTGAACCTTGGCATGGCCCGCCAACGCCTCCTCATGCACCAGCATCCCCGCCAGGTCCACGCCCGCGCTGCGTCCATCGGCGCGGATCTGGCCCGTCACCTCCGTCAACGACAGCGAGCCATCCCCCCCCTCGGGCAGCGCCGTCAGGCCGTCGGCAATCACCGTGACATCAAACTCCGCATCGTCCGTCGCCGAAGCCTCCAGCCGCTTGTTGCCCGTGCGAATCGTCGCGTTGCAATCCACGCGACCGGACAGCGCGAGCCCGTTGACCGCCCGCGTCATCACCGCGGCGCCCCGCTGCACCGCACCAGCGTTCGAGACGGCGTGCACCAGCCGCTCATCCACCTCGATCTCGCGGGCCGCGAGCGTCAGCTCGAGTGCGATGTTCTCTCGCTGCTCCAGATCGACCTCGGCCGAGAGTTGCACCTCACCGCCGCCCGTCATGGGCACAAACCGCCCGCTGTCGATCCGGGCCGTTCGACCGTCGAGCTGAATCACCACCCCCTCGGCGATCACCGGCAGCGGAAACGCCTCGGTCACGAGGCCCGCCTCGTTCAACAGCACTCGGATGTCCCGCTCCCACTCGGCGTCGTCGCCCAGCGCTCGCCTGATCTTGACCGTCACGTCCGACCGCCCGCCGAGCGTGAACGCCTCGTCGCCCTCGGTCTCAAGAAGCCCCTCAGCCGCGAGCCGCTCATAGCTCGGACGGTGAAACAGCGCATCGATCATCCGCTGACGCGCCGGGCCCACAGCCCGCCGCAGATCCTCGTCCAGCGGCACGCCCTTGACATCGATGTCGATCGCCACTCGCGCACCCGGCCCCGGCGGCGTGATCCGCCCCGTCGCCCGAAGCTGCGCGCCCTGCCGCGAAGTGCCCGTCACCTCACGGATCAGCAGCTCGTCGTTCGTGAACTCAACCGACCCCGAGACCGACCGAAGCTGGTACTTGAACCCCTCGAACATCGCCACCGCATCGCGGAACTGCAGCCCGCCCATCACCTCCACCGCATCGGCCTCGCGCGGCCGGCTCAGCCTGAGCTGCGCATCCACCACCCCCGTCGGATAGTCGAACGAAGCAAACCGCCGCTGAACACCCGCCGGCAGATAGCCAAACCATGGCGGGTCCTTCGGCAGTGCATATGCATCGATGTCAACCGTCACATCAAACGGCGCATCCATCGACGTGCCGCGGTAGTCCAGCTCGATCGTCATCGGAACGCCCGCAGCCTGCGCGACCATCTCCGCTGCAAGACCACGCTCCGTCAGGCTCAGCGTCCCCGTGCGCACACTCGCCCGGATGGGAGGCTCGTCCGTTGCATCACCCATCCACTCGGACATGGGCAGCGTCAGCGTCACCCCGGCGAGCGAGACCTCCGTGGTCAGCCCAGAACCATCAAGACCCGCCTCGAACGAAACATCCGCCACATCGCCCTGGAGGTTGAGCGATGACATCAGCTCGCGATACATCGTCGGCACCGCCTCGGGCACCCACTCCTCAAGCCGAACACGATCAAGCGTCAGCCGCACCGATCGCTCATCGATCTCGCCCACGATCCGCACCGGCACATCGAGCGAGTCCGCAAGCCCGGGCGGCGTCACCACCGTCACCGTGTAGCCATCACCCTCAGCCGTCGGCAGCGGCTCCACCTCGCCACGCAGAGGCACCGACTTCAGCAGCGCATACCCAGCCGACGAATGCTCACCCAGCTCCAGCGTGCCCTCGATGATCTCCACCTCGGGCAGCAACACCAGCCCGGCATCCGGACTGCCCGCGGGCGGCTTGAGCGTCAGCACGTTGATCTCCGTGCCGTCGACATGCCGGCTCAGCCTGAACCTCGGCGCCTCGAACACCACCCGCCTCGGTGCCGGCCCATCGGGCCCGAGCTCGAGCATCACCGTGATGCGCTCGGCGCGAATCAGCTCGGCCTCATCCCCGCTCAGCGCCGGCGTGCGCAGCAGCACATCCTCCAGCACGAGCGACCCATCGCTCATCAGCTCGACGCGGCCCGCGACCACCCTCGCACCCGTCGCACGCTCCAGCTGCTTGAGCACCACCGCCTTGGTGATCGGCCCCTTGAACACCCACCACCCCAGACCCACGATCGCCGCCAGCACCGTCAGCACCATCACCAGCCGCAGAAACCACCGCCTGGGCCGCGGCGCAACGCCAGGCCTTGGTTCATCGCGACCGGTGCTCGGAGGGGAGGGTGTCATCAGAAAGAGGCTCTGAAGGAGAGATCAGAAGCGGCCCAGCAGCTTACTGCGGGCAAAGAAACGACGGCAACGCCGTGGGCCTGCCGTCCTCACCCACGCAGACCAGCACCGCCACCCCGCGCGTCACCACGCCGCCGGTCTGCACCGCCAGGCCCGCTCGCTCAAGCAGCCGGATCTCATAGACCTGCTCGAGCCTTACAGCACCCATCTGCCTCGACGTCGTCCGGATCTCGAGCAGATCGTCGTACCGGATCGGAGCGTGGTAGCGGATATTCAACTCGGCCAGCACGATGAATTGGCCCCGCCGCTCCATCTCCTCATACCGCGTGCCGCCCGCACGCAGCGCCTCCGTGCGGGCCTCCTCAAACCACGCTGCATACGAGCCGTGGTGGGCGTAGCCCATCGGGTCACATTCTGCATACCGCACACGGATGCGCCACGCCGCGCTGCCTGTCGCGCCTGAAGCACTTGAGTTGGATCGAGCCATCACGCCACGCTAGGCCAAGACACGCCCAACGAACCAGCCCGGGCCCCTCGCCTGCGGCCCTCAGCCCCGATGACTCGCATTGCAAAGCAAACAGCGTCCACCGCTCCCCCCTCCCGGATGGTTGCGTCGACGCTGTTTGCACTCACGACCAGGTTGGAAAGAGAGCGGAGCCCACTCACGGGCCCCGCCCCCAGGCTGGGTGTCTTTGCCACATTCGCGAGTCGAGCGCGGCGTCTCCTATGACCGCCGAGCCAGACCCCCGAATCGGATGCCTGCCAGAGAAAGGGCCACTCACCCTGTCTCCGTACAACGAAAGCGCAGACTGGTGCAACCAAGGGCCGCGCAGGACAGCGATTTTGAAAAATGAACGACTTTTCTCCGCCTCGCTTCAGGATGCACCAGACCGCCATCCCCGCTGCCGGACCTCGCTGCCAACGCCAAGACGTGCACGACCGCCCGCAGTAAGTCCTTACTTACTGCCACCAACGTCGCAAGAACAGTCCCGCTGAGGCAGGTTCCATGGAATTCATCCTTTTTTGGTTGGGAGATATCCTCCCAGCCGCTATCCTCTTCACATGAGCAAGCGCCGCCGTCGTGGCGTCGCTGGGTCCGTGAACAACGGACGCCACCACAATCGTGAGAGGAGTTCTGAGATATGAAAATGAAGTTGGCTCTTACTGCTGTTCTTCTGACCGCCGGCGCCGCCAGCGGCCAGGCCATCACCAGCTTTAGCGGCGGAAGCCCGTTCGCGGCATGGTCGGCTGACGCCCCCGGCGTCATCGGCTGGCGCTTCGATGTCAACACGACGATCATCCTGACCGACATCGGTGTGTGGAACGCTGACACCGTCCTCGGCTTCGAGGGCCTCACCTCCGACCACGAGGTCGGTCTCTGGGATTCCGCCGGCACGCTGCTGACCTCAGGCGTCGCCGGCCCCGGCGGCAACGTCGTTGGTGACTTCACCTACACCGATGTTGCCGACGTCACCCTCGTCCCCGGCGAGCGCTACACCATCGGCGCCGTCTACGCCATCGACGACAACGACAGCTACATCAGCAGCCCCAGCGTCCTGAACCTGTCGCCCGAGATCAACCCGACCACCAACGGCGTCTTCCCGGATGTTGCCGACCTCGGCGGCCTCAACTTCCCGACCGGCGATTCGACCAACGCCGCCCGCCTCGGCACGAACTTCCTGTTCATCCCCGCGCCGACCACCGCCGCAGCCTTCGGCCTCGCCGGCCTCGCCGCGGCCCGCCGTCGCCGCTGATCAGGATTCAACCAGCATCCCTCGGCACCCGCATCGCGGACCGCCGGGTGAACGCTGGCAATTGAGGTACACCTCCGCACCCCGTCGCTCCTCGCGGCGGGGTGTTTTCATACCCACCCCACCAGACCTGTGAGGCGTGCACCGCGCTAACGTCGCCCATGTCCTTCGGCCTGCACAACGGACGCCCCCTCGACCCGGCGCTGGGCACCGTCCTCATCGACCCCGCCGCCATCCAGCCCCTGCCCGACGACATCGTCACATCACCCGACGCCGGCCGGCTGGACCCACGCACATGGTTCGCAGAGCCTCACAAGCCCTTCGAGATCGAGATCGGCAGCGGCAAGGGCACCTTCCTCGTCCAGCACGCCGGGCACCACCCCGACACCAACTTCCTCGGCATCGAGTGGGCACGCGAGTTCTGCATCTACGCCGCCGACCGCATCCGCCGACATCGCCAGGCCGACGGCTCGCTCGCCAACGTGCGCATGCTGCACACCGATGCCGTTGCCTTCATCCGCTGGCGTGTGCCCGCCGGCATCGTCCGCGTCATCCACCTCTACTTCTCAGATCCATGGCCCAAGACCCGTCACCACAAGAACCGCGTCGTCCAGCACCGCTTCATGGCTGAGGCCTTCCGCATCCTCGAGCCGGGCGGTCAGCTCCGTGTCGTCACGGATCACGACGACCTCTGGGCGTGGGACCAGGACCACTTCGACATCTGGACCGCCGCCCGGGCGCACCAGCATCTCGAGGCCTTCAACATCCGCCACGAACTCAAGCCCGAGCAGCCGCCGTTTGCGCTCCAGCCCTTCGAGCCGCCCGAGGGCGCAGGCGAAGGCGAGCTCGTCGGCACGAACTTCGAGCGCAAATTCCGTGAGGAAGGCAGGAGCTTCCACGCCTGCACACTGGTCAGACAGCGCTGAGAGGCGGAAGCAAGATCAGCGCTTACCGCCGGCGGCGACCGGCCATCAGACCAGCCACGCCACACAGAGCGGCAGCCGATGGCGCTGGCACCACCGAAACGGTATCCAGTGCAACGTTCGCCCCACTTGACCCGCGCGTGTGCACGAGAATCAGGTCCGTCGAAGCTGATGAGGCCGTGAAGTTGAACGAATACTCCATCCACTCGCCCTGATTGACGACCGCCACGAGCGAGCCGAGCAGCGCCGAGTCGGACGCGTTCTGCGCAGTGGCCGTCACTTCCTGCGATGCCACACCTTGGATCGACTTGGCCCAGAACGACACCGTGTAGGCGTCGCCGGGAACGGTGATGAGCGTCTGGCTCAGGGTGTCACCGGTAACGCCGTTGTGCCCCATGCTGACGAACTGCGTGCCGGTGTGGGCTTCCGTGAACGAGATGTTGTTGAATCCCTGCTCAAGCAGCATGAAGCCGCCGGAAGCGTTCCAGTCGGTCAGGTTGCCAATGCCCACGCGCGTCGGCCCACTCTGCTGGGCGTCCTCGAAAGAGCCGTTGGTGACGAGATCCTGGCCGCAGGCAACCCCGGCAAGGGCGACGACTGCAAACACTGCTGAACGCATGGGTTTTCTCTCTCTCAACTGGACACGAGAAGTTCCCGACGACCGACAGAGCCGCAAGAAACTCACGCCCACAGAAGATGCCCTCGATTCGCCTGCGACGCCACAAATAGCGATGCGGACGTTGCTGAAACATCCGATGCACACCAACAAACAGCGAACATGGCTGAGACGAGCGGGGTAGGCCCTAGCGTGCATTTCCCGCCGGAAACACCCGCCAGACGCATCCCATCTATGACAGCACCCATTCATGACACTGGAGGTATCACGACCATGCGCCGCCCTTCTCAACACCTACGCCGTTCTCGAACTTACCTGCTCACCACGCTGTGCATCCTCGGCCTCGGCACGCCTTCCCTGCTCGCCCAGCAGGTCGCCACCGATCCCACCGACCAGGTCCAGGAAGAAATGGCCTTTGCTCGCAGCCTCTCCCGAGCCTTTCAGGCCGCAGCGAGCAAGGCCGACCAGACCGTCGTCCACATCAAGTCCATCGAAGATCGGCCCGTGCTCCGGCGGGGCTTCATGGGCACCTTCCGCGATCGCATCCAGCGCCAGGGCCTCGGCTCGGGCGTGATCGTCCGTGAGGACGGCTACATCCTCACCAACGCGCACGTCATCGAGGGTGCCACCAGCCTCACCGTCCGGCTGCCCGACAGTACCGAGCACGCTGCCGAGGTCGTCGGCACCGATGAACTCCGCGATCTGGCTGTCCTCAAGATCAACGCCCAAGGCCTGCCCACCGCCAACTTTGCGGACTCAGAAGCCATCGAGGTCGGACAGTGGGTCATCGCCCTGGGCAGCCCCTTCGGCTTTGAGCGCACCGTCACCGCTGGCATCGTCAGCGCCAAGGGCCGAGGCCTGGGCATCGCAAGCGATGAGTTCAAAGACTTCGAGGAGTTCATCCAGACCGACGCTGCCATCAACCCCGGAAACTCCGGCGGCCCGCTTCTCGATCTCGAAGGCCGAGTCGTCGGCATCAACACCGCGATCTTCAGCCGCGGCGGCGGCTCGGTCGGCCTCGGCTTTGCCACCCCCTCCAACCTCGCCCGCGAGGTCATGACAAGCCTCATCGAGCGAGGCACCATCGATCGCGGCTACCTCGGCGTGCGCATGCGCGAACTCGCCGAGGGCGCTGTCGAGATCGCCGGCATCGAGCCCGGAACACCCGCTGCCAACTCAAACCTGCGCTCGGGCGACATCGTCACCCGCTTCAACGGCCGGCCGATCCGAACCATCGAACAACTCATGCGCGCCATCCAGTTCTCCCTGCCCGGCAGCATCGCCGAGATCGACGTCCGCAGGGGGCAGACCGCACGCACGGTCGAGGTCGAGATCGGGGATGTCACCACCGCCCGTCTCGCGGGCCTCATGGACTTCAACGGCACACACGTCGAAGAACTCGGCATGATCGTCGCCGACCCGCAGGCCGTCTTCACACGAGGCGATGAACTCGAAGGCGTTGTCGTCATGCACGTCTACCCGGGCACCGCTGCCGACCGCGCCGGCCTCGAGCCCAACGACCTCATCGAGGCCATCGATGACCGCCCCATTACCTCGCCCGCCACACTCGCCTCCTTCATCGAGGCTCGTCCAAGCGGCTCAGCGATGCTCATGGTCCGCAGGCCCGTGCAGGACTTCCGCGGCCAGATACGCCTGACAAGAAGCAACGCCCTTATCCGCTGGTAGCGCCCGCATCACCCGCCTGCTGGAGGCTCGGTCGCGCTTCCACGCCCTCGACACCCATGGATGGCGCCGGCTGAAGCTGGCCTGTCCAGAGCGCGCGCGCCCAGCGCTTCACATCGTCGACGATCATCAGCAGACAAGGCAGCAGCACAAGAATCAGGAGCGTCGCGCTCATCAGCCCGAAGCTGATCGTGATCGCCATGGGAATCAGGAAACGAGCCTGGAAGCTCTGCTCAAGCATCAGCGGCAGCAGGCCAAGCACCGTGGTCACCGTCGTCAACAGGATCGCGCGCACGCGTGCGCGCCCCGCCGCGATGCACGCGTCGTAGACGCCCAGCCCGCCGCGATGCGCCTGATTGAAGAACTGCATGTAGATCAGTGAGTCGTTGACCACCACGCCCGACAGCGCAATGAACCCGATGTAGCTGAGCATCGTCATGTCAAAGCCCAGCAGCCAGTGGCCCCAGATCATCCCCACCGTCGCAAAGGGCACCGCCGACAGCACGATCACCGGCTGCACATAGCTCTCAAACAGCCACGTCAGCACGATCGCGATAAGGCCGATCGCCGCCGCGAGGCCCAGCGGCAGGGTCGAGAAGCTCTCGGCGCGGTCCTTCTGCCGGCCCCGTTCGACGATGCGCACGCCGTGGCGAGCCTCGATCTCCCGCAGCGCATCCTGCGACTGCGCCACCACCGCTTCGGGGCTCACCGCATCGACATCCACATCCGCTGTGACCGTCACGATCCGTTCGCCGTCAAGCCTCCGGATGGTCGAGTAGCTCCGTGACGATGTCACGCGGGCCACCTCTGCCAATGGCACTGGCACGCCCGATGGGCTGAAGACGTACGCATCCTCCAGCCCCGCGATGTCCTGCCGGGCCTCCTGCGGGAAGGTCACGCGGACATCCACATCCTCGCGATCGCCCGCAAACGTGAACGCCTCAAGGCCGAACACCATGCCACGCACCTGCTCTGCGATGCCCGCCACCGTGAAGCCAAGTTCGCGCGCACCCACCCGCAGCTCGATCTGCAGTTCCGGCTGGCCCGCATCGGCATTGTCCGCGACGTCATACACATTGTCGTACGACTCGAACAGCTCGATCATGTCCGCAGCCGCAGCCATGATCCGCCCCTCGTCATCGCCCACGATGCCGAGGTTGATCGGCGGGCCCGAGCCACCGCCGCCGACTTCCTCAAACCGCAGGCTGCGGATGCCCGCCATCTCGCCGATGCCCTCGCGCAGCGCGATGATCACCTGGTCGCTCCGCCGCTGACCCTTGGCGGTGCGCTCCTCGACGGGCGTCAGCTCAAGGATGATCTGCGCGAGATTCGCCGACTCGCTCGAACCGCCGCCTTCGAGCTGAGAGACCTGGCCCACAACCGTCCAGCAGCTCTTGACCTCCGGCATGGCCAGTGCGACCTGCTCGATCCGCGTGGCGAAAACGTCCGTCACCGACGTGGGCGTGCCGATCGGCATGCGCAGCTCGCCGCTGACGGTCTCGGCATCGGCGCTTGCAAAGAACACGAAGCGCACATGTCCGCCCGCCACCATGCCCACGGACACCACCACCGCTGCAATCGCAACACACAGCGACACGTAGCGAGCGCGCAGAGCCCGAGCCAGAAAGCCCGCATATACCGGGATAAGAAACCGATTGAAAAACGCCTCGCGCGCAACACTCACCCGAGACTCCAGCCGCCAGAGGAGCGATCGGCGCTCCGCAGCACGGTCCTCAGCCTCAAGCGAGTGCTTCATGTGCGGCGGCAGAATGAACAGACACTCGATGAGCGACACCGACAACGCGCACGCCACCACCAAAGGCAGCGCCGCCAGCAAGTCGCCCGTCTGCCCCTCGATCAGGCCAAAGGGCATGAACGCGAAGATCGTCGTCAGGACCGTCGCCACCACGGGCCACGCGACCTGGTTCGTGCCACGAATCGCCGAGGTCTCCGCGTCCTCGCCCTCTTCATGCCTGCGTTTGATGTTCTCAGCCACCACGATCGCGTCATCAACGAGGATGCCAATCACGATGATCAAACCGAACATTGTGAGCAGATTGAGCGTCACGCCCGTCAGCCGCATCACAGCAAGCGTTCCGAGCAGCGAGATCGTCAGTCCCGCAGCCACCCAGAACGACACCCGCCAGCTCAGAAGCAACAACAAAGTGCCGAACACCAGGCCGAGCCCCATCACCGCGTTGCGCGTCAGCAGCTCAAGCCGGCCCACGATGAACCGTGCCAGGTCCGTCGTCAGCACCAGTTCACCGGGCAGTTCACCCGCTGCTGCCCGCCGCTGACCAAGCTCGTACGCCTCAAACCGCTTCGACGCCGGGCTCGTGTCGCCGGGACGCTTCATCAGCTTGGCAAGCCGCTCGGTCAGCTTCGGCTCGATCGTCTCGCCCTTCAGCCCCGCGACATACGCCTTGACGAGTTCTGCAATCTCGACCGCGTCCTGCTCACCCACCTTGAAGACCGTCAGCGATACCGCGGGCTTCCCATTGAGGCGCGCACGAAGATCGACATCCGCAAACGTCTCCTTGACGCTTGCAATGTCCGCCACGCGCACCACCTGACCGTCACCGCCAGCCTTGACGATGATCTGCCGGATCTCCGCCGCCGATTCCTCAACACCCGGCGTGCGGATCGTCACGTTCTGCGTCGTGCCGCGCATCGTTCCGCCCGGGAACTCCTGCATCGCCCGGCGGATCTCCTGCGATACCACGGGCAGGCTCAGCCCATGCTCGAGCAGCGCCCCCGGCTCGACCTCCACGCGGATCTCATCCGTGCGCGTGCCGCCGAGCGACATCTCGCCCATGCCCTCGATCGTGTTGAGGTCGTCACGAATCTGGCGGATCGCATCCTTCATGACGCGCTCGTCCGCGTCGCCGTACATCGCCAGAATGATCGCCGGCAGGTTGGGCTCGATCTTGCGCACGACGATCCGCTCGGACTGCTCGGGCAGATCCTGCAGCGCATCGATCTCTCGCTGTACGTCCGCCACCACCGCGTTGATCTCGGTTCCCTCTTCGAACTCGATCACCAGCGATGCTGCGCCCGTTCCCACCGTGGTCGAGATCTCCTCGACATCGCGCAGGTCCGTGAGCTGATCCTCGATCTTCTTGGCGAGCGACTCCTCGACCTCCTGGGGCGTTGCGCCGGGATACGGCGCGCTGACGATCACCTGGTTGGGACGCACCTCGGGGAAGAACTCCCGCCGAAGCCCGACACCAAACACAATGCCCGCGCCGATCAGCGCGAGCATGAACAGGTTCGCGACCACCGGCTTGCGGACACCAAAGGCTGGCAGACTCATCCGCCGGCTCCTTGTGCATTGACGTCCAAAGCGTCGGATGTCAGCGCAGGCGCTCCATCCGCACCGTTGCCCCCGATGGGTTCGGGCAGGATGTTGGCACCATCCGTCAGCGTTTCGAGATTGGAAACGATGATCTGTTCGGGCATCACCGCGCCGGGCACGGGCTCGATCGCAGCCCACTGCGTCTCAAACGGATGCACCGATGGGTACGCCCCGCTGAACTGAAACCGCACCCGCACGGGCACCCACCGGGCCACGACCTCCTGGCCCTCGCCGAGCGACTCGAACGTCAGCACCCTGTCATTCTGCAACGAAGACCGCGGGACAATCCACCGCTCGGCCTGCACCTCGGTAAAGACCCGCCCCATGACGAACTGCCCGGGCAGCAGCAGGTCCTCCAGCACCAGACCGCCGCCATCCTCAAAGCCGACTTCCTGCCGGACCTCCGCAAAGACCGTGATGGTCCGGCGTGCTTCATCCGCCTCGGGCGCGATGCGCGCCACCGTGCCCTCCCACGAGCGCGAGGCTGCGCTGTCGGTCCGCACCTCCACCCGGTCACCGACGCGGATCGTCGCTGCTGCCGACACCGGCACCCGCAGCGGCACCTCGATCAAACTCAGATCCACCACGCGCCCCACCATCGTGCCCGATGTGAGCAACTCACCCACCTCTACATCCATGCGCTGAAGCACGCCGCCGATCGGGCTGCGAATGGTCGCGCGGGCAACATCCTCCTCCGCCTTGCGAACCTGGGCGACAGCGTCGGCAAGCTCCGCTTCCAGCCGCGCACGCCGCGTGTCGATCAGGCGGACCTGCTGACGAATCGTCGCAATCTCGCGCTCGAGTCTGCGCACAACCGACTGCGTCCGGTCGAGGTCCAGCGTGTTGGCGCCGCCGCGAGACTGCGCTTCCGTGAACCGCTCGAGCAGGCGCCGCTCGATCTCCAGTTCGTCATCGCCCAGTTCAAGCCGCTCGTTGAGGCTCCGAAGCTCGATCTCAAGCCCCGCGATCTCGCTCTCCAGCGCGGTCACTGCCTTCTGGCGGCTGATGAGCTGGGCTTCAAAGTCGATCGCATCAAGCTCAACGAGCACATCACCCTTGGCTACAAACACGCCCTCCTCGATCGCTCGATCCCGCGCGACGACGCGGGCTGTGAGCTGGGCGCTGACGTCCGCAGCCTGCATCGCCCTGGCCGTGCCGTAGCCCTCCCACTGCCGCGCGACGCGTTGCTGCGTCACGGGCACCGTCTGAACCCGCGTGCGTGCCTGCTCGATGTCACGCCGCGAGGGCTCCTGGGCGGTGGCCATGAGGGCCATGTAGATGCCCACTGCCGCCGCGAGCACGAGCAACCCGGCCAGACCACGCACAAGCCTGCTGGCCAGGGCCACAAGGCGGGAGGCGAGGGTCGAATCGGTCCCCCGATCGCTTGGGGACGAGCTCGCTGGCGGGCTTGACGACATGGAGGGCTGTTCGCTTTCTGGTCTGGTGCCAAGCCGACGAGCCACCCCGCCATGCCATCGACTCTAGCTGTCAATCAACCGATTGCCGCGCCCCAGGATGCTCCAAACGACGGAAAGTGCCGCTGCAGGCCCGTCAGCAAGGGGTCTTAACTGCGGAAACGATATTCCGCAGCGAGCTTGCCCGGTGAGTCTGCTGCGCCCGAACCTCACCCCTCCGGGCCCCATAGCATTGATGCTGGCAGTCCGCTGCGTTTCGGCGGGGCTGCCTCACCGCGCTGAGACTTGGAACCACAACGAGCCCGAATGCTCCGACCTCGCACGCACGAATTCCTCAAATCCAGATGTGGCGGCCTGTGGCCCCTCACCGGACACGCCGGCCAAGTCCCGCATCTCAAGCCATGCGACCCACGATGAGCCAGAACATCAGCACCAACCCGCACACCGACCCGACCGCTCCCACCGCCCAGCGCGCAAGACCGGCCACCGCCAGCAAGCCCCTCATCTATGTCAACGGCGAGATGATGCCCAAGGACAAGGCCGCCATCAGCGTCTTC
>CAZSBR010000049.1:0-13583 GCA_964605165.1 uncultured Phycisphaeraceae bacterium | reverse complement strand
CGTCCTGGTCCTGATCCTGGAAGGGCGACTGGCCGCCACCCTCATTGGATTGCAGGGCCTGCTGAAGGTCGATCTCGGGCACGCTCGGGTAATCGGGGACCTCGAAGAGGATGTCGTTGATGTCGTAGATCTCAAGGCGACGCTTGCGCATGAGGCGTTCGCGGGGACCGACCTGGATGGAGCCGAAGTCGCTCATCTGCCACGTGCTGCCGCCGCTGAAGAGCAGTTCGCCGTCTGCCTGATCGAGGGCGAGTTCCAGCACGCGCAGCGCGGTCAGGCCCCGGGCCTCGAGCGAAATCTCGGTGTCCTTATCGAGCCCGACAGCCTGGCGATCATCGATCCACATCACATCGAGGTCCGCGCCCGTGAACTCCTCGAGGAAGGTCATCACGTTGCTGAGCGGCTCCTGCTCGAAGGTGATGTCCAGCGGGCGGAGCATGCGGGCGAGATTCTGGCGCTTGATCTGTGTTTCGGTGAGGGCGACGGTGCGCGTGCTCGGGCCCTGCGCCATGGCGGGGGCCACCGGGCCGAGCACGGCTGCGGTGGCGGCGAGGCCGGCCGCGAGACTGAGCATGCTTGAGCGGCGGGAAGAACGTGCAGGGTGGAGCGGTGGGTTGAACATGGGCGCCTTTCGTGGGCTGCTCGGCTTTGAGCGAGCAAGCGCGGCAGAGCTTGGCTGCCTGGTTTGGACCGCGAGCGGGGTGCGGGGCCGGCGGAGGTCTCCATCGACAGTCAGCCGGGACGCTCTTGGGTCTCCAGCGAGGCCGGCCATCAACCCGCCCGGGCTGCGTGCGAAGGCCTCGCGCCTGTCTTTAGACGGTTGTACCCGATGCAGCGCTCGATCCGATCGGGGTCTCGGCCCATCGTCATCGAAAACAGGTGTTTTCACTTGGTGCGTCAAGATCGTCCGCAATGGCTGCGGGGTCAGCGGGTCTTCTCGTAGAGGGGGATCGAGAAGCCCTTGTAGACGGTCGTGTTTCGGCGGTAGCCCGCGGCCTGGAGCAGTTGGCGTTCGCCGACCTCTTCGCCGAAGCCGAAGCCGCTGTCCATGTAGATGTCGACGATGTCGCCCGCCTTGGCCCAGCGGGCGCTGCCGTCGATGAAGGCAAAGTTGGTGCCCGCCTCGCCGTGGTTGTTCCACTCGTTGGGGAAGCTGTTGACGCCGTCGTCTCGGCCGATGCCAAGGAAGGCGACCTCGGGGTCGCGGTCGTCGTGGTCGGCGTCGCCCAGGATGAGCGTGCGAGAGGGGAAGCGCACGGTGCGGTCGTTCTTGGCGACGCCCGGCACATTGTCGAGGTCGTTGAAGATGTCGTCGAAGGCGCTGCCGGGCGACTTCCAGCCGAGCTGACGACCGAGCGTGCCGCGGAGGCGGCCGAGGTGCGTCTCGCCGTCGGGATACTGGCCATCATCGAAGAAGGGGAAGGGCTCGTAGCTGTGGCCGGCGATGCCCTCATCGAAGCCTGAGAACTCGACGACGTCGATGTCCCGGCCGCCGACGGACAGGAACAGGTCGGCGAGGAAGTCGCGGCCGTAGAGCGCATCAAAGCCGTCGAAGAAGCCGATCTGCGTGAGGTTGATATCGGGGCGGACGATGTTTCGGGTGGAGGGGCACAGGGCAGCATCGCCCGAGGTGATGTAGTCGGGGTAGAGCCAGCCGAGGTTGTCCTCGAAGCCGAAGATGGAAGGCAGGTACACACCCGTCCGGGAGTCGTTGGCGTAGAGCTGGGCTGCGACGCCGAGCTGACGAACGTTGGAGAGGCAGACGGTCTGCCGGGCTGATTCTCGGGCCTTGCCAAGCGCTGGCAACAGGATGCCGATGAGCAGTGCGATGATCGCGATCACCACGAGCAGCTCGATGAGCGTGAACGCTCTCGTTGCAGCTCGATTGGCATGGGGGTGGTGATGGAGCATGAGGCAGCCGCGGGCGGGCATGGTTGGCAGGTGGCGCCCGGCCTTCCGCTGCCGGGGCCGCGCGAAGGTTGTCCTGCAAGATGATACGGGTTTCGGGGCTTTCGGGGTATGGTCAAGAAAGGGCCGCGCGGTATGCTCGCAGCACGCCGGCGAGCCCGAGAGGATCGTCGGTCCGAGCGACGCAAGTCCAACCCCGCTGGAGAGAGCCCATGCCCGTGCACATCCGCCCCCGCCAGAAAGTTCGCAGTTTGACAGGTTCTCAGCCCGGTTCTCGCGGGTGGGGTTCTTGTGGGTGGGGCAGCCGGCTTGGCGCGTTCGCGTTGCTGTCACTCGCTGGCGGCGCTTCGGGCCAACTCATCGACACCGATGCGGTGCTCGACATGACGGGCATGGAGATCCGGTGTGTGGGCACGATCTTCAGCTGCAACTTCCTCGATCAGGCGCGCGACTCCTTCAACAACCCGCTGCCGGTGGGCCAGCCCAACGGCATCGTCGCCGCCGATGGCTATCGCTACACGATTGCGGGCACGGTTCAGTCAAGCGGTCTGCTCGCCAACTTCGTAAACGATGGTGACACCTTTGCCTCGCTGCTGGAGTTCTTTGATCCGGGCCAGTCGGTGCTGCTCGATGGCTACACGCGGAACATTTCGGGCGGCCTGCCCGATCCCGAGAACAACATCTTCATTCAGCGCTTCGAGGGTGAGTTCCTCGGCGGGATCAACATTGGCATCACGCTCAACGTGTCGATCTCGGACCAGGGCCGAGGCGCTTTCAGGCTTGAGAACATCGATGTGCCGCTCGGAAGCCTGGTGGGTTCGGTCGAGGTCGATCAGGGCGCGGTGACCATCGAGACCTGGCAGCCGCCTGCGCCCATCGAGACGGAATGGCGGATGAATGGCGACCTCTCGGCCGCGTTCGGGCCATCGTCGCTGCGCTACATGGATGATCCCGCGTTCGGCGATGTGCTGCGGTTTGATGGCACCAACGACGTGCCCGATGCGACGATCCCCACGGGCGTTACCGCTGCGCAGTCCAGCTTCGCAACGACCACCTCGCTCGGCATCGCAGGTCCCGGCGGCGAGGAGGACACGGTCTACATCACAAGCCCCGCGCGAAACCTCGCCGATGAGAACAACGTCGACTGGTACCGAGGCGTCGGGCTGCACCTCTGGCCCAACAACCGGCCGGACTTTCCCGGTGGCTTCCTCGGGCAGTGGTCCATCGTGATGGACGTGTACGTGCCCGCGAGTTCGTGGACCGCCGACACCAACGGCGGCTATGTGCTCAGCCTCGTGCAGGACAACCACAACAACGAGGACGAGGGCGAGTTGTACCTCCGCAACCCGGCGTTCGGCGGCGGCGGCAACATCGGCTACGACACCGAGCCCGCCGACTACCTCTCCTCGCCCCTGTTCGGGCCCGACCGCTGGATGCGCATCGCGTTCGTCAGCGACCTCATGCAGTCCAGCGAGGGACGGGTGTACGTTGATGGCCAGTTCATCGGCACGACCGGCGGCGACTGGGTCTTCAACCTGACCGACGCCACCGACCTGCGCTACGCCGACGGCGAACCGATCGATCCCGCCGACTGGGCCGCCTGGGGCGAACACCCAAGCCCGTGGGCCTTGACCGCCAACAACGGCACGACCAAGGGCGGCTTCAGCCTCTTCAGCGATGGACTCTTCGGCAGGAGCGAGACCGCGTACGTCGCCAACGTGCTCTTTACCGACACGCTGCTCGACGCTGCGGACCTTGCTGCGCTCGGTTCCGCGCAGGCTGGCGGCATTCGCATCGCCGAGCCGGTCTGTCCGGGTGATGTGGCCGACGACTTTGGTTTCGCTGGCAGCGATGGGCAGGTGAGCTTCGGGGACTTCCTGTTCGCGTTGACGGTGCTGGGCCCGTGCCCGGGCGGCACGCCCGGCTGCGCCTTTGACCTTGCGGATGACTTCGGCTTTGAGGGTTCCGATGGGCAGGTGAGCTTTGGGGACTTCCTGTTTGCGCTGACGGTGCTGGGCCCCTGCCCCTGAGGCCGAGGCCGCGTTGGGCTGGCTGAAACCGGACACCAATGTCAATGTATACTCCTGCCAGACAGGAGTCGTTCTTGCCTCGCAGGACAGATGGTCAACACGTGGAGCGCCGGTGGCGTCGGTGGGCTTCGCCTGCAGCGGTTGTGGTGTTGGCTGCGTTTGTCCTGGGCTCCATGGGCTGGGTTCCGAGTCCCGAGGCGCTCACACGACTGTTTGGTGTGGTCGCCTCTTCGGAGCGGTACCCCTGTCAGGGCTGCGGCTGCGGGTGCGCGTCCGAGCGTGAGTGCTGGACGCAGTGCTGTTGCCACACGCTCAGCGAGCGCGTCGCGTGGGCCCGCCGAAGCGGTGTGCCCGTGCCGAGCTATGTCGATCTCTCCGGTCTGGCGTTGGCCGGTTCGCAGGATGCCGATGCGGTGCCTGCCTGCGGGCTGTGCCCATCGGGGCTGGCGGAGGCCCAGACCACCTCGAGCCCCGCGTGTGAGATCCCGCCGATCAGCAGCATGAGCGCGCTTGCCTGCAAGGGTCTGTCGACCGTGCTTGGCCTTGCGGTTCTGCCCGGCGTGTGGAGCGGCGGTCTTTCGATCGATCTGCAGCCGGTGCCGGACGCCTCTCGTCGCTGTGCGCGCAGCATCGCTGCGCCTGTTTCGCGATCGCTCGACGTCCCATCACCACCTCCCCGCGCTGCGTGATTCTGCACGCGTGCTGGTGATTGGTTGATGCTTCCGTTGCGCCCTGCGCAGGGCGGGAAGGAGGGGCGATGCGCGGTCCCCGTGGACAGCTTCGCTGTGGTTTCACGTTGATTGAGTTGCTCGTGGTGATCGCGATCATCGCGCTTCTGGTCGGCATTCTGCTGCCCTCGCTGGGGCGCGCCCGTGCTGCTGCGCAGCAGGTGGCGTGCCTGGCGAACATGCGTTCGATCGAGACCGCGCACTGGGCCTACATGCTCGAGCATGACGGCTGGATGCTCGGCACGAGCCACTCCTCATCGTGGATCGACGTCCTCCGGGGCTATGACGAAGCGCTGCTGCTTCGATCACCCGTGGATACCAGTCCACACTTCGATGAGCCGGGCGGGGAGGCGATCGGCGGCACTTTTCGTCGCACGAGCTACTCGCTCAACATCCTCCTGAGCCCCGATGCCCATGTGGGCGTGCGCAGGCTCGATGCTGTGCCAAGCCCCGCGGGGGTGGCACACGTCGCGCTTGCGGTCTTTACGGGCCCCAAGGCTGTGGCTGATCACATCCACCCGCAGTTGTGGTGGAGCCCGATCACTCAGGTGATTCCCGCCAAGGCGGCAGCGGAGGTGCAAACCCATGCGCACGGCGGGCAGGTCGCTTCGTGGGACGCTCGCTCGACGTATGGCTTTCTCGATGGACATGCACGCGTCCACACGTTCTCTGAGATGTACGAATCTCGCGAGTCGAACCGTTTTGATCCCCGCTCCGCGCGGTAGGGCAGAGCGATCACAAGCGGGGCTTTCAAGAGCCCGCCCGCAGCGGTTGCGCCGGGCTCGACGTTTGGAATGAACCTGATTGACACTGCATGCTTCTCCGCGGCTTAGTGCTGCGGGAGAGCAGAGGAATTGCACGATGAATGTGAAGATGAAGAAGACTCTCGGCGCGGCTGCTGCCGTGCTTGCTGCTGCGGCTTTCACTGCTGATGCGCACGATGGACGCCGATTCGAGATCAAGGTCGTGGATGGTCAGCTTGTTGCCCATGGGTACAACAGCGCTGGTGTTGACGACGGTGCGGGCGTGGTGCGGCCGTACTACAACGCGCTGCACGACCACTGGACCTTCCTCGTGGGCGTGAACGCGTCGACGTCTGATCTGCCCGGCTTTGATGTGCTCGTGCCAGGAGAGCTCGAGGGGCACAGCATCACGCTGACCTTCAACGGCGCGACGCGCTGGTCCGACGTGCCGATGATGCCGGCGCCCGGCACGGTGCCGCTGCTCGAGCCTCTCGACCCCGGGCACACGCTGTTTGTCAGCTTCGATGGCCAGACGGTCAGCACCGATGCACCGGGTTCCATGATGCTGGTGTCCAGTGTCAGTTCGGGCGGCGCGCTGGATCTTGACCTGTCGTTTGACTTCAACGATCAGCTTCCCGCGACGATCATGGTGATGGAGTTTGTGCTGAGCACCGATGCGCCGGGCGTGGCGGACAGCGACACGGTGTACCTGCTGCTGAGCCCCGACGGCGCCAATGGCATGGAGAAGCGGCATCATGCGTCGCTCTATCTCGAGAATTTCCTCGGCACCCCGATCGCCGAGCCCTGCATCGGCGACATCGCTGACGACATCGGCACCTTGGGCAGCCCCGACGGCGAGGTGAGCTTTGGCGATTTCCTCGCCATGCTCACCCTGCTCGGGCCATGCCACCACGGGCATGGCTGCACGGGTGATATCGCTGACGACTTCGGCGTGCTCGGCATGGGTGATGGCCAGGTGAGCTTTGGCGACTTCCTCGCCATGCTGAGCCTGCTGGGCCCGTGCCCGTAACAGCCCGCCGTCGACATGAAACGTAGCGCCCGGGCACCAGCGCCCGGGCGTTTCTATGCGCTGCCGACGGTCTTGAGTTCCTGCTCGATCTCCCGGGCGATCCGCTGGGCTGCGGAAGCCTGCGGATCGATCGACACATGCTCAGCGAAGAACGGCTGTTGGCGGCGATCGATCTCGGCGGGCGAGGTGTTCATGAGATCGACAAGGGCGGCGGTCAGTTCGTCTGTGGTGCGCGTGATGGGGTAGGCGCCGCGGGGTTCGAGGAACTTGTCGATGCGTTCGTCGTGCGGGTTGTGGTAGATCACGCCGAGCCCGAGAGCCATGGCTTCGAGCATCACGCCGCTGAACCGGCTGATGAGGATGGACGAGGCTCGAAGTTCGTCGTAGAGCGGCCGGTCGCTGACGGCAAGGCCCGTGAAGTCGAACTCATCGGCGTGGTGGCGGCTGATGATCGCCTCGATGCCTGCCTGCTTGCACGCATGGAGCGCCGAATCGAGCCAGGCTGCCTGTTGGTCGGTGTAGAGGCCGTAGGTAAAGTTGGAGTTGATGACCGCGCGGACGGGCCTGTGCGCATCGCTGCGGGATTTCTCTTCGCAAGCGAGTGCCTCGATGCGCGTTGAGCCGGTGAGGCGGGCATCGCGGCCCTTGAAGAACTTCAGATCGTGGGCACCGACGACGAGGGCGACATCCGCGTGGTGATAGGCGCTGCGCTTGACACCCACGCCAAAGTGATCGACGTGCGTGTCCTCGTAATCCTGCACGCCTTCGACCAGCGCGATGCTGCGGCATGATCGCTCGCGACAGGCGCTGACCTGGTCGTGAACAGGCGGGCTCCAGTCGTTCATGACGAAGACGATGCGTGCTTCGAGATCGTTCAACAGATCCCGGTGGATGTAGGTCCACGGGTGCCCGAACTGGCGGATGGTGTCACCCGAACGCTCGTTGAGGTAGGCGTTGGTGATGTCCACGAAGAGGGATGAGATGCCCCGGGCCGAGAGCTCACGCGCGATGTGCGACATCTCGCGGGCGTGATAGGCGTTGTGTGGCATGAAGAGCACATCGGCAGGCGTTGGGGCGGGCTCTGGCGGAGAGGCGTTCGGGCGAAGCCCATCAGGGCGGAGGACGGTCTTGCCAGCCAGCGATTCGATGCGGTTGGCGGCGTCCTCGATCATGCGGGCAAGCGTGAGGTCGTGGGCAAAGCCGCCGGCCTCCTGCAACGAGTCCCGGCGAAAGAGCGTGGTGGAGCCTGAGCAGAGCGCCTCGGCCGAGGTCTGCTCAGCGGCGCGGACCAGATGCCAGAGCTGGCTGCGGTCGAGGCGGGTGCCCGCGAGGATGGGCCAGAGCCACGGGCTGGTGGCGGTTGCGCGGGCAGCGTTGAGCGCAGCACCCGGTCCCGGGCGATCGCAAGACGATCGGGCGACATCGAACGCCGACGATCTGCTCAGCGGTGCCACCCATTCGTGCGAGGCAAGGCGGATCTCGAGCGACGGGTAGTGCTGGCGGGAGAGGTCGTGGATGGTTGCCTGAGCTGCCTCTGCTGAGGCGTCATCGGGCTGCCAGACCACGGCGGTGACCGGCGTGGCGGATTTCCCAAAGCGTGAGCGGGCAGCGATCCAGGCGCGATCGAGACGGTCGGCGAGGTGTGGCGAAAGGGCGGCGACCGCGTCGCGTGCGTGCCCACCGAGGCTCATGGACAGATGGTACGTCCCGCCTGGCAGGCGGTGGAGTTGGACGGTCAACGGCCCAGAACAGCGAGGGCAGGCAAGGTCCACCAATCGCCCGGAATGCGACAAGTTTGCAAGCTGGTGGGAACACCTCGGGTGTTTCATCCGTTCAGTGAGGAGAAGCGACCGAGGTTGGCCGGCACCGCTGAGAGCATCAGCGGCGGGCGCAGTCGTTCGCTTCAAGAACCGAGTTCCAAGAGCGGGACAGAGCAGCCCGCTCGCGGGGGGATTTGAAGGGCTCGCCCGGGCGGCATTCTGCTTGCCGGGGAGAGGTTGGTGTCGTCATGCAGCAAACCATCGCACGAGCGAGGGCGATCACAACACCCCTCGATGAATCGCCATCCGAAAGGACGGATGCTTCAGCCGGTAGGCCGCAATCTGAATCCTTCTCAGCAGGATCTCGAACCACACAACAAGCAGTCGGAGCCGCCAAGAGTTTGCATACATCAGACTTCAAGGGTGATCTCAAAGTGCTATGGGATGTGCTGCTCAATCATGCTGAGTCAGTCGTGCTGGTCCTTCGCCCGGCGGGGGATGTCGTGGCGAGCAATGGCCTTGCTCGCGAGATGTTTGATTTCACGGACTCCCACGGCGTGGGCGTACGAGATCTCTTCGGTCCGTCGCTCTCAAGCGAGGTCTCCGCGATGCTTCGCGATGTCGATCGCGAGCAGGCGGCAGCGGTGCTTGAACTCGTGACCCGAGGCACGTGGATGACGCTGGCACTGAGGCCCTGTGAGTACGACGGCGGTCCGGCGGTGCTCGCGGTCGGGACGCGTGGTCACATCGAGTCGGCGAGCGTCGCCGAGGAGGTCCGCCGCGTCCGGGCACGCCACGACGATCTTGGTGAACTCGCAGCCCTGACGCCCCGGGAGCTTGAGATTCTCCGTCTGATCGGCCTCGGGCTTTCGACCAACGACATCGCCAAGGTGCTCTTCCGTTCGGTCAAGACCGTCGAGGGCCACCGGGTGAGTCTTGGGTCCAAGCTCAAGATTTCCAACCGTGTTGAACTGGCGCGGATCGCGCTGCGGTGCGGGCTCATCACGCTCAGAACGCCCCTGCCCGAGATCGCCGACGAGACTCCCGCCTGACCGGTCATGGTCCCTGACTGCATGGTCATCGCTTGGCGGTCGAGCGTCGCATGGGCCTCTCCATTGAACAGCGGCTCTATGCTCAGGCATGGGATCTGCTGCGGTCTTTCTCGACCGGGACGACACGCTTATCGCAAACCGCACGCTGCCCCCGCCTCCGGCGCCCGCAGCACCGGGTGATCTCACGTCACCGGATCTCGTGGAACTGTTGCCGGGCGTGCTTGACGCATGTGCTGACCTCTACAAGCTGCACCTGCCGCTGATCGTCGTCACCAATCAGGGCGTGGTGGCGCGCGGCGGCTTGACGCTCGACGGACTCGAGGACATCCACGACCGGCTCGATGACCTGCTGACACTGGCCGACGGCACGCCGATGCTTACCGCGGTCTACGCATGCCCGTATCACCCGGTGGGAACGGTGCCGGCGTTTACACGTGAGCATCCGTGGCGGAAGCCCCAGCCGGGGATGTTCCTGGCGGCGGCAGAGGACCACGATCTCGATCTTGCAGCATCATGGATGATCGGCGACGCTTCGCGTGACATCGAGGCGGCGCTGGCGGCGGGTCTCTCGCCGCAGCGGTGTCTGCTCGTTGGGGAATCAGCCGAGGCTCGGTTCACGTCCATGCCCGAAGCGGCTCAACACATCGTCGAATCGATCCTGGGCGGAGCCGGGGCGTGAAGAGCGCGCGAGGTCTGCAGCGTGTGGTGGTGATCGGCCCTTCGTGGGTGGGCGATGCGGTTATGGCCACACCCGCGCTGAGATTGCTGAGAGAGCACCTGCCCGACGCGAGGATCGATGTGCTCACCCGCCGGCCTGTCGACGACGTGCTTGCGTCGCTCGAGTTTGTCTCGGGCATCCAAGCCGCCCGGCCGCGCAGCCCGGCGGAGCATCTGCGGCTTGTCAACACACTGCGCGCGCAGCGATACGACGCGGCGCTGCTGCTTTCCAACGCGTTCAAGTCCGCCTTGATCGCAGCCTCGGCGGGCATCCCAGTGCGTGTGGGCTATGACCGCGATGCACGCGGCTGGCTTCTGACCCGGCGCCTTGCAGCGCCGCGTCGCGAGGGCTCGAAGCCCTGGAAGCCCAAGTGGGCGCTCGTGCCCGCAGCGCGGTACTACCTCGATGCTGCGGCGGCCATGCTCGGCATCGAGCCGCCCGCCGATGTTCCCATGATGGAACTCGCCATTTCTGCCACGGATGAGGCCGAGGCCCGCCGGTTGCTGCAGGAGGCGGGGGTGCTCCGCGGCGAGCGGTTTGTGGTGCTCAATCCGGGGGGCAACAACGAGGCCAAGCGATGGCCGGCCGAGCGGTTCATCACCCTGGGGCAGCATCTGCAGAGGGTCCACGGCATGGCGGTGCTCGTCAATGGCTCGCCCGCTGAGGCTGTGCTGTGCGGCGTGATTGCACGAGGCCTCGCCAGCGGGCCCGGCCGCGCTGTCTCCCTGCCCGCCCTTGGCGGCTCGGTCCCCGGTCTTAAGGGCCTGCTGGCCCGGGCGAGCCTCTTGGTGACCAATGACACGGGGCCGCGGCACATCGCAGCGGCGTTTGGCACGCCCGTGGTCAGCCTCTTCGGGCCCACGGATCATCGCTGGACGACCATCCCGGTCAGACCCCTGCCCGACGGCACACCCTCGGAGGTGATCCTGCTCGCCGATCCGAGCCTCCCCGAGGCTCAACTCGCCAACGACCATCCCGAGCGATGCCGAATCGATCGCATTGAGGTCTCGGCTGTGGTTGAGGCTGTCGATCGGCTCCTGGAGGCTGCCGCCATGGGCGAGAACTCCGGACGGGTTCAAGGCTCAACCTTGGACAGCCGATCTTGACCAGCCGGAGGCGTCACCTACCATCGACGTGCGATCGCTCGGGCCTTGGTGCCTTCGGTCGCGGACAATTGAACTCGTCGGGGGCGTAGCTCAGTTGGTAGAGCGCTTCCATGGCATGGAAGAGGTCGCGTGTTCGACTCACGTCGCCTCCATTACCGACGTTTACAGCGGTTGTTGCTGGCAAGCCGATCGGGCCTTGGCCCGGGCCGGCTTTCTGTGTGCGCGCCCGGTCGCACGCACCAGCAGTCGCGGGCTCGATCGGTACGATCTGCTCATGCAGGTCTCCAGCGCATCGTCCATCTTGCTCGTGCCGCTCATCGCTCTGTTGATCGGGTGCGTCAGCGGGCCATCGTCGAACGAGGACGCTCCCCGGCCTTCCAACCAGACGCAGTCGCGGGCGGCGGGCGCACCGGACTTGCCGATGATCTGGCTCTGGTCGCCCGCGTCCATGCCGGTGGACGCTTCGGGCAATCCGGCGTTCGCACATGTCGAGCCCATGGTGTGGTTCAGGCCCGGCCAGGCGGATCGCGCGATTGACCAGCTCCGCGCCAAGCCGACCCACAGGCGAGCCATGTTCGTTTGGCACCCCGAGAACCACGATCCGGACGCATGGGCTGCCGACAGGACGACGCGCGTGACCGAAGGCGCCAAGACCGAGGCCGGCTATCGGTACTGGCGTTCGTTCTTCGAGCGGGCAAGGTCGCGTGGGGTGGACGGTCTGGCCGAGATCGTGGTGGACTACGAGGGCGGCGGCAGGGGACTGAAGTACTGGCAGATGAGCGGCGGCGGCAAGATCGGGCAGACCGTTGACTACCTCAAGGATCTTCAGCGGTCACCCAAGCTCGATGCTCGAAGCCCGATCGCCTCGCTTCGCATGGAGGGCGTCAGCAAGACGGCCCACTCCACGCCGGTGTACACCGCGGTCAATCAGCACGTCGAGGACCTCATCAACGCGTGGCTCAGGGACACGATCGCGCGCGCGTACGAGGACGTCTTCGGCTCGCCGCCACGCATCAGCAACTACGGCAACGCTGCCACGCCCTGGCCCGATATCAACGACAAGCTCAACCCCGTGGGCACCATCAACGGCACGTCGGCGCCGGTCATGTACCTCAGGCCCAACCGCATGACGCGGCAGGCGTATCTGCGCGATCTGCTCACCACCTGGCAGCAAGAGCCCGCGGGCAGCGCAGCGTGGGTAAGCCCGGGTTTCAGGGGCGACGACAAGGGCTTTGAGATGCCCGATGAACTCGATGAGCGGTTGGCGCAGGCGGTCGCAGCCAAGGCGGGGAGCATCGTGCTGTGGACCAGTGATGCCTGGCTGCAGCGCGATGCGGGCGAAACGGCAAAGCGTCAGGCAGAAGCGCGGCAGCGAGCCGCGGCCCGCCTGCTCGCCGAGGCGGTGCTCGATCAGCGGTAGAGCCCTGCCACGGCCGTTTCTGGCGTGAGGCTCGAATCCCGGCAGAATCAGATTCCACGGGCAAATGCCGTGGGTTGCGTCGTAAACTCATCCCATGGGTTCCGCTATCACTGTTGATCGCGTCATGGCAGACGCACGGGCCGCCTCGTTCACCACGCGGTCCATCAAGACCACCGCCAAGGACGCGGGCCTGCGGCTTGCGCTCTCGATGGTCGATCTGACCACGCTCGAGGGCAAGGACTCCGCAGAGAAGGTCCGCTCGCTGTGCGCCAAGGCACGCCGGCCGATGCCCGATGACGAGCGCGTGCTGGGTGAGCGCCTGCCGAGCGTGGCAGCGGTGTGCGTCTATCCCTCCATGGTGCCCGTCGCTCGCGACGCCCTCAGCGGCAGCAGCGTCAAGGTCGCCTCCGTCGCGACGGGCTTTCCGAGCGGGCAGTACCCGCTGGATGTGCGCCTCCGGGATACCGAGCGAGCGATCGCTGACGGCGCGGACGAAATCGACATGGTGATCAACCGCGGTGCGTTCCTTTCGGGAAGGTACGACGTCGTCAGTGAAGAGATCCGCGAGGTGACCGCGGTCTGCGCTGCGGGCGGTCCCGGCGGGCGGGATGTGCACCTCAAGGTCATTCTCGAAACAGGCGAACTCGAGACGTATGACAACGTCCGCCGCGCAAGCGATCTCGCGATCGAGCAGATCCGGCCACACGATTTCATCAAGACCTCGACGGGCAAGGTCAGCCCGGCTGCCACGATGCCCATCACGCTTGTGATGCTCGAGGCCATCCGCGATGCCTCTCTGAACGGCGGCAAGATCATCGGGATGAAGCCCGCTGGCGGCATCCGCACCGCCAAGCAGAGCCTGCACTACCTCGTGATGGTGAAAGAAACGCTCGGCGATGCATGGCTCACGCCGGACCTCTTCCGGTTCGGTGCGTCGAGCCTGCTCGATGATCTGCTCCGCCAGATCGTCAAACGCAAGACCGGGACCTACGCCGCAGCGCATGACTTTGGAACCGCGTGAACCACGGACGCATCATGACCACACTTGACCCGACCACCGAGCCTTCCACCTCTGCGACCGGCCCCGG
>CAZSBR010000048.1:0-13674 GCA_964605165.1 uncultured Phycisphaeraceae bacterium | reverse complement strand
CGTGCCTGGTGGCTGGTGAACCCAGTGCGAGCAGTGGCTCGAGGACGACGGCCTGATCGCTTGCTGACAGGTCAAGACATCGCGTCAGAGCGGGGAGCATTCTCTGGGAAGAGTCATCGAGTGCCTGGATGTGCTGGCTTGTGGGGAGATGCCCGCCCGGGACGGGTCGACGCACGACGGTTCCATGGATGTTGACCGGCTTGATGGCTGCGGGCAGCAGTGCCATGGTCTTTGCTCGCTCGGGGCGGAGCAGAAGGTGCGTTGCGCGCAGGAGCACGGCATGGTCATTGACGCTCTCGGCGCGTGACAGGCAGTCCAGAGCAGCAGCGCGAATCGAGGGCTCTACCAGCCAGTGGACCGCACGTTCACGGAGCCAGGGCGTGCGGGCGGTGCGGAGCATCGACCGGGCTGCGGATCGCGAGGCCTCATCGCTTGCGCGAAGCCACGCGTGCAACTGCTGACCGGGCGGGCCGAGTGTGAGCAGACGACTCGGGGCGTGCATGAGACGCCAGGCTGCCTCGATGATGGGTCGCTGCCGATGCTGATCGAAGGTGGCGATCGCTTCACACACCGTTGCTGCGAGGCTGGCCACAGAGCCGGCTTGTGAGCGCCCAGCCAGCGGAGCATGCATCGCCTGTGTGCACAGTTCGAGGAGGCCCTCGGCGGTCTGCTTGGCCACGCCGCGATCGGGGTCGAGCAGCAGTCGCGGCAGGGCTTGCCGGGCTGCGGGCAGTGTGGCAGCAGCGGCGATGAGGCTTGCTCGTTCCTTTGGTGGGGAGGAGTCGATGACGCTCAGCGTGACAGCGGGCCAGTCGACGTCGGAGGTCCGCAGGGCGTCGCGCACGAGCACGGGCAGGCGGGGCCAGACGAGCAGCGCGGCGCGGGCGGAGGCAGAAACTGTCGAGTTGGAGGCGGTGAGGGCGCGGTCGAGCAACGCATGCTGAGCGAGCACAGGACCAAACAAAGAACGATCTTCATGCGAACCGAGTTCTATCAAGGACTGCAAGATGCGCACACGGGCAGCGGCG
Source organism: uncultured Phycisphaeraceae bacterium (assembly GCA_964605165.1). Lineage (GTDB taxonomy): Bacteria > Planctomycetota > Phycisphaerae > Phycisphaerales > UBA1924 > OFTM382. Next base: position 12,646 of record CAZSBR010000048.1, on the reverse strand, counting down.
GGCACCCGCTTGAGGAGCCTCAGCCGTGGCGAGTGCGCGGCGTTCACGCTTCAAATCGCCTTGGAGTTGACAAGAAAGAGGACTTGTTCATCGGGGATCCGTGTTGATTTGCAGTCTCACTCAATAGTATATCGAGAACAGCGGCACCATAGATGTTGTGCACGCTGGGCCGAACGCTTGGGAAGCGTGGAGGGCGAGGGACCGCTGGACTCCGCATTTCCGGGTAGGTGTTCGCATCGGCCGGTCGTATATTCACCAGCACCTGCCACGGATGGCACTACCCAGTTCGTCGATGTGAGGCCCCTGGGAAAGTTATTGCACGGATCCCGGCACACAGATCGGACGAGCGCCACACGGGAGTTTCAGGATGGAAATCGCGGCCAAACCCAACGCTGTGCAGTCGTACCAGACGGTCTTTTATGACCGGGCGTTGCATCCCGAGTTGTTTGACCTGTGCGATCGCAAGGTCGTTCAGGCTGCGGAGTATGAGTTTGAAGCATGGCTCATGCAGGGTGCTCATCTGCTGCGGTTTGAGCGGGGTCCGGTGTGCGCCTGCGAACTGGTGACGGATCAGGAGCAGGGCCTGCCTCAGAGCGGGGTTGTGACGACGTTTTTGTGCGCCGGCGAGCGTGAGCACGAGCATGTGTTCCAGCCGAGCAATGTGGCGTATCTGGCGTCGGTGCAGACGGAGACGCTGACCGAGAACCTCTACCTGAACACGCTTGAGGAGTTGACGGCCTTTGGTGTGGAGTCGGGCGCTGTGATGCATGCCTTCGAGGATGCTGCGGGGCCCTGTCTTTCAATGGTGGATGTGCAGCGGTTTGCGACCGAGGTGCATGCGCAGTGCTACCACCTGAAAGCTGTGGCGGGGATGGTGCTGAGGACGCAGGCGATCTTCGAGCATCGTGGCGCCTAATCGTGGCTTTAGGTTGAGGGGGCCTCTCACCCGGCGGTGAGCCTTGGCAGCTCCCGGCGTCTCTTTGAAGCTTGCTGCCTGATGCCCGTGATGTGGGCGGTGTGGACCAAGCGGGCGTGTCGGTTGTCCTATCGTTGTGGCCACGCCGGGCATTGGAGCCGGGCGAGAGCTTTGTGCGCGGATTTCGAGTGGATGTGAGCGATGAGCCAGACGAGTGATTCTGCGGATGGTCAATCGGCCGACGGCACAGCGAGCAAGCCTGATTATCGCAAGACGGTGAATCTGCCCAAGACGAGCTTTCCGATGAAGGCGAATCTTGTTCAGAACGAGCCTGCGAGTCAGAAGCGTTGGGCCAAGTCGGACGTGTACAGCAGGCTGCGGGAGGCTCGCGCTGACGCGGAGACGTATGTCTTTCACGATGGGCCGCCGTATGCGAACGGCTCGATCCATCTCGGGCATGTGCTGAACAAGTCGCTCAAGGACTTTGTTGTGCGCAGCCGGTCGATGATGGGCTTTGATGTGCCGTTCATCCCGGGCTGGGATTGCCACGGGCTTCCGATCGAGCACAAGGTGGTGGGTGACCTCGTCGAGAAGGGCAAAGCGGCGAAGTTGCAGGAGTTGCCGACGGACGCGCAGCACGCGGCTATCCGCCGGGCGTGCGCGGAGTATGCGCTGAAGCAGGTGAAGCTGCAGTCGGGCCAGATGGAACGCCTGCTGACGTTGGCGGATTACAAGGCGCCGTATCTGACGCTTCACAGCACCTACGAGGCGGCGGTGCTGGAAGTGCTGGCCGATCTTCAGGCGCAGGGGTTGGTCTATCGGGCGCTCAAGCCGGTGCATTGGTCCATCGCCAATGAGACGGCGCTTGCGGATGCCGAGCTTGAGTACATGAACCGAGAGGATCTCTCGGTGTACGTCGAGTTTGAGGCGATGGATGCTGCGGCGGTGTACAGCGCATTTGGCATCGATGAAGGGGCTCGCGACGAGCGGGAGCTTGGGGCGACGCCGAGCTTCATGATCTGGACGACCACGCCCTGGACGCTGCCGGCCAACGTGGCGGTGGCGGTGCACGAAGATGCCAGCTATGCGCTGGTGCGGCTGGCTGGCAGCATCAGCGTCATCGCAGCGTCACTCGTCGAGCAGGTGGCCTCCAAGGGGCGGGGCAGTGATGAGGGCAACGGCGGCGATGTCGAGGTGCTCGCGACGACGGAGGGGCGGCGGCTGGTGGGCCTTGGGTATGTGCACCCGTTTATGGAGAATGCGCCGGCGTGCGGACTTGGGCAGGAGGTTGCAGGTGGGAAGGTTTGGTCCATCGTCGCTGCGGAGTATGTGACGATGGAGGATGGCACCGGCCTGGTGCATACGGCTCCGGGGCATGGTCATGAGGACTTCCAGACGGGCGTGCGCGAGAAGCTGCCGGTGTATTGCCCCGTGAAGGGCGACGGGCGGTATGACGCGAGTGTGCCGGCATGGCTCGAAGGGGAGAGCATCTGGGACGCGAACGGTGCGATCGCCGAGCGTCTTGAGAAGAGCGGCCATTTGTACTTCAGCGAGAAGTTCTGGCACAGCTATCCGCACGACTGGCGGAGCAAGACGCCGGTGATTTTCCGCTGCACGAAGCAGTGGTTCGTCGCGGTGAATGAGCCGACGAGGTTCGAGGGTCAGAGCCTCAGGCAGATGGCGTTGACTGAGGCGAGGGAGCGGCTTGGGTTTGTGCCGGCGTGGGGCAAGAGCAGGCTCGTGGGCATGCTGGAGAGCCGACCGGACTGGTGCATCAGCCGGCAGCGGAGTTGGGGCGTGCCCGTGCCTGCGTTCTACCGCGAGGATGGCTCGGTCTTGACGAGTGCTGCGCTGACGCGTGCGGTGGCGGCGGTCATCCGTGAGAAGGGCACAGACGCCTGGTACACGCTTGATACTGCGTCGTTGCTGACGCATTACGACGCGGGGAGTGATCCTGACATGCCGGGCGGGCTTCCGGCGCTCGACACGCTTAGCAAGGGCTGGGACATTCTCGATGTGTGGTTCGAGAGCGGCGCATCCTGGAATGGGTGCATGCGGGAGCGCACGGGTGCATTCCCAATGGAGGTCTACCTCGAGGGCTCTGATCAGCATCGAGGGTGGTTCCAGTCATCGCTCTTGTGTTCGCTTGGCTCGATGGGTACGCCGGCGTTCAAGGAGATCGTGACGCACGGCTTCATGGTCGACAAGGACGGCAAGAAGCTCTCGAAGAGCAAGGGCGACACGGTCGAGGATCTGTTCAGCAAGTATGGGGCCGACGTCGTGCGATGGTGGGTCAGCTCGCTTGCTTATGACGGCGACATGAAGGTGGATGAGTCCTTCTTCAAGGTTGCGGGCGAGAGCTACCGCAAGATCCGCAATACGCTGCGGTTCATGCTGAGCAATCTTGCGGATTACGACCACGCGCGTGATGCGACGGACCCCAGCCAGTGGCCTGAGACATCGATCGATGCGTGGGTGCTGGTGGCCTACGAGCGTTTGGCTGCCAAGGTCATCGGTGCCTATGAGCGTTACAGCTTCCGCGAGGCGCACGCGGCGCTGTACGACTTCTGCAATGACACGCTGAGCAGTGTGTACCTGGCAGCGGTCAAGGACCGGCTCTACTGCGACCGGGTTGACTCGGCGAGGCGCCGGCGCACGCAGTGCGCTTTGCATTACCTCACACGCGGCGTGTGCACGCTGATCGCTCCACTGCTGCCGCACACGGCCGATGAGGCGTATCGGGCGCTTGTGAACGCTGGTGATGATGCACAGACCTGTGTTCATCTCGAGCGTTTCGAGCGGACGTTCGGGGCCCGTGCTGATTCGACTTGGGAGCGTGTGATGGCTGCCCGGGACGAAGCGCTGGCAGCGCTGGAGCGAGTGCGTGCTGAGGGCTCGATCGAGAACCCGCTTGATGCGGCGGTCATGCTGAAGGATGACGAAGGCGTACTCGCTCGATTTGAAGCGGTCGATCTTGCGGATCTTCTCGGCGTGAGCCGGGTCGAGGTGGGCGGTGATTCGACGCGGGTGGTCGACCTGAGGGGCGAGCCGCGATGCGAGCGCTCATGGAAGCGTGACGGGACGGTGAGACTCCGCAGTGACGGCGGGCAGTTGAGCGATCGGGACGCTGCGGCCCTTGGGCTTGCGTGAGGTGTTGTTCTCGGACGTGATCCGGCTTCGATGATGCTTGTTTGCAACATCGAAGCTCGACCGCTCAGCCGGTCGAGTCGATAGCTGAGGGTGATGCGACACCCACGAGATCGTCAACACGCGGTGCCCCCAGGGGTGACGGGTTCACAGGCTGTGCCGGCGTCAGAACTGCTGACGACGCTCACGCATGAGCTCCGCAACCTTCTGGATGGCTCGCTTCGGTGCCTTGGCAACGCGGAGCGGCTGATGTCGAGTGACGAGATTGACGCGCAGGCGCGTGATCAGATCTCGACCGCGCGGGGGGCACTCGAACGGATGAGCGGTCTCTTGAGCGGCGCGATGTTCGCGCAGCCGGGCGCGATTGGTTCTGGTGAACTCGCGGGCAGGCAGGCGATCGAGCTTGGGGAAGCGATCGAGCACGCTGTGGATGTGTCCAGACCGCTTGCGAGTTCGATGCGGGTGGAGATCGTGACGACGCTTGATCCTGCTGCGGCCCGCAGGACATGTGGGCCGTTGTACCCGCTTATTTTGAACGGTCTGCGCAATGCGGTGGAGTCGATCGGGAGCGTGCGCGGCGAAGAGCCCGCTGGCGGATTGGTGGCGGTGGTCCTGACGGCGGAGTCCGACGGGTCGACTGTGCTGCGGATCATCGATGATGGCGTGGGGCCTCCTGCGATCGACGAGCAGAAGCTTTTTGAGTATGGGGTGACAAGCAAGCCGCGGGGCCAGGGCGTTGGACTCGCTGTGTGCCGATCGATCATCGCCGAGATCGAGGGGGCGAAGATCCGGCTCTATCCGCGTCTCGAGGCGGGGATGCGTGAGGGGCCGGAGGGGGTTGCAAGGCGACCGGGTGCGGTGCTTGAGGTCACGCTGCCGCCGGAGCAGTCATGATGGAGGCCGGGGCCATCTCCGACTCGAAGCCATCGCAGCATCGCGTGCTTGTGGTGGATGACGATGCGATTGTCAGGCGTTCGCTGATCGACTTTCTGCATGCTGAGCAGTTGCATGCGGAGGGGGTGCATGATGTGCGTTCGGCGCTGTCGCTGCTCGATGCGGCGACCAAGGCCGGCGAGCCCTTCGACCTTGTGCTGACTGACGTTGCGATGCCCGAGCGTGACGGGCGAGAGTTGCTGCGTGAAATGAGCCGGCGGCACCCCTCGACTGCGGTGGTGATGCTGACTGCGTACGGGACGATCGAATCGGCGGTGGATGCACTTCGTTTGGGGGCGGTCGACTTTCTGACCAAGCCTGTGCTCGACGACGAACTGAGACTCGCGGTCGAGCGCGGGCTTCGGCACAGAGCGTTGCTTGCTGAGAACGAACACCTCCACCGACAGCTCGAGGCACGGGATGGTCTGGACGGCGTGCTGGGACAGGATCCCGCGATGCTCCGTGTGCACGACCTCGTGCGAGCGGTGGCTACGGCCAAGTCGACGGTGCTGATGAGTGGCGAGAGCGGCACGGGCAAGAGTCTTGTAGCCAGGGCGATTCATCGGCTCAGTCCTCGGAGTGGCGGTCCATTCGTGGAATTGTCGTGCGGGTCGATCCCGGAGACGCTTCTTGAGAGTGAGCTTTTCGGGCATGTGAAGGGCGCCTTCACGGGTGCGCACACGGACAAGATTGGACGGTTTCACGCTGCCCGCGGTGGCACGCTGTTTCTCGATGAGATCAACAGTGCGAGCCCGTCGATGCAGCTCAAGCTGCTGCGTGTGCTGCAGGAGAAGAAGTTCGAGCCAGTTGGGTCGACGACGACGCTCGAGACAGACGCGCGGGTGCTGCTGGCGACCAACCAGCCGCTGGAGGCGTTGATCGAGGCGGGCACGTTCCGCGAGGATTTGTACTACCGGATCAACGTGGTGCAGATCGATCTTCCCCCGCTGCGCGAGCGGCCGGGCGACATCGCGCTGCTGGTGCGCAAGTTCATGGACACGAGCAGCGCCGAGGTAGGCAAGCTTGTGACGGGCATCGACGACGAAGCGCTGCAGGCACTGCTCGCGTACAGGTTCCCGGGCAACGTGCGTGAACTGCAGAACATCATCGAGCGGGCTGTGGTGCTGACACAGGCCCAGACGATTACCGCAGCAGATCTTCCGGAGCATGTGCGCACCGGGCGGCCGGGGACTCGTCGTGCTTCGGGGAGCGTTCAGCCCATGGACAGCGGCGATGAGGCTTGGACAGCGCGGCCTTTGGCGGATCTGATGCGCGAGCCCGAGCGGGCGATCATCCTCAGAGCGCTCGAGGCCAATGAGTGGAACCGGCAGAAGACGGCTGATGACCTGGCGATCAACCGGACGACGCTCTACAAGAAGATGCGCCAGCTTGACATCGACCCCGAGAAGCTGGCGGGATAGCGAGCGTGAGGCGCTTGCTCATCCTGCGCGGGCGTCGGCGGTGACGTTCTGAAGGGTCCAGACCTCGGTGTCGACCTCGAAGACGAGGCGGATGACATCGTTGTTGGTGGCATCGCCAAACACGTTGAGTGACACGCCGTTGGGCCCGCCCTCTGCGACTGTGGATCGCAGGTTGTTGACGGGCCTGGGCTCTTCAGCGGGCAGGTCCGCTGTGAGGTTGGTGGTTGTCCAGGTGAGGCCCTCGGCTTCGCGCTCTGGAGACCACCAGTAGATGACGACTTCACCCTGGTCATCGAGTCCGGCGATGTTGAGCCCGCCCCATGGAGCGACGTAGCTCGTGATGGATGCTGCGTCGAGGCTCGGCCCGCTGACGATGTCAGAGAGATTGGAGACGACCCAGTCTGCGCCGAACTGCGGCACCCACCACGTGACGACCAGCGAGCCGTCGGAATCGATGCCCGCGATGTTGATGCCGTCCCAGGATGTCAGGTAGGCGGTGAGGCCGCCGGCGATGGGCAGGGCGCCGGTGATCTCGCTGAGGTTGTTGGCGTACCAGACCTCCCCGCCGTCGCCGCTCCAGACGGCCCAGATGTCGCCCTGTGCGTCGAGGCCGATGACGTTGAGCCCGTTCCAGGAGGTCACGTAGCTCGTGAGGGGCGAGACGATGGCGGGCATGTCGATGTTCTTGGGCGTGAGTTGGTCATCGACGATGTTGGTGAAGGCGTAGCGTTCGCGGCCGCTGAGCAGCGGATCCTGGAGGTTGGTGTAGATGACGAGATCGCCGTCGGCAGCAAGCCCGGCGATGGAGACGAGGCCGTCGTTGTCCATGTAGACTGTCAGATCGCCGGCAAAGGGTTCAGCGCCGTTGAGTTCGTTGGTGAGGTTTCGCACCTCCCACTGCCCCTCGGGCGTGCGGCGGTAGGAGTAGAGGCCATCGGCGGTGGAGGCGGCGGCGTGGAGTTGGCCATCCACGGGATCGATCCAGACCTCGAAGTCGAGCGTGTCGGCGGTCTGTTGGTCGTTGCCCTCGGCGAGCATGATGAGGTCGGCGACGTACCAGGTCTCGCCGCGGAGATCGAAGGCGAGCGGATTGTTTTCAGGGCTCAGGCCCCCGACGCCTATGAGCGCTTCGATGGGCTCGTTGCCGCCGCCGCCATCTCCCCCACCATCGCCGCCGCCGCCGCCACCATCGGCGTCATCGGGGAGTTGGTCACCGGGTGCGCCGGCACCTGCGGGGATGCGGTTGGCGACGCCGAACGCCTTGACGAGCGAGCCGGCCTGCTCCACGCCGACGATTGCGAGCGTGAAGCCGTCATCGGCGACGTCGAAGCTCAGGACCGGTTGACCAGCGGCAGGCCCGGCCTGGGTCAGGCTGAGGATGCCGCCGGCGAGTTCCCATGTGCCCTCGGCGGTGATCTCGTTTGCGGTGCGTCGCTCGGAGTCCGACAGGTCGAAGGCTCGCCATGTCTGATCGGTGCGGAGTTCGACGACCCAGTCGGCGTGGGAACTGCTGTTGAAGAAGTCCTGGGCGATCTGCTGATAGGCGACGGCGCCGAGGCGGTAGACGCCGGCCACTTCCTCGACGGTTGGGTCGATGTCGCTTCGGACGAGGATGCCGATGCCGCCATCGTTGCCATCGAAAGCGGTGTGGGATTCGTGGTCGAGATCGCGGTAGATGATGATGGAGCCGTCGGCGTTGGTGAAGAGTTCAGCATCGTCGTTGAGGGCGAATCCACCGCGACCGTCATCGCCGACGATGACGCGGCTCTGGATGCGTGGGGCTTCGCCGGGCGAGCCGACGAGTTGTGTGAAGAACGACGAGGCACTGATGGTGGTCGTTCCCTCGAACACGCCGACGGAATCGACGATGCCGTTGGCATCGAGCGTGTACTCGATGGTGTGCATGCGCCAGAAGCCGGTGATGTCGTTGACCGAGATTGCTCCCTCTGCGGGGCGTTGAACGATGAGTTGGAACTCGGCAAGATCCGCAGCGGTGAACGACGAGAGCCACCCCGCACCGAAGCCGGCAGCGAGATCGAACTGGGAACCGACGTCGAGATCCAGGGGACTGGATGGCTGACGATCGGCATCGAACCCGCCGCCGGCGAGGTTGTCGAGACGGAGCAGCGAGGGCGTGCTGGCCGGGGGTGGCCCGGGGTTGGCCGCATCGAGTCGATCGGCGGTGACGGCGCCCTCGGTGAGCGAGCCGAGCAGGCTGAAGGCCTGGGCCTGCGCGAAGAGGTCGCTCAGCCCCGCGGAGACGAAGTCGCCATCGAGAACAAGCCGCTGCTCAAGAGACTCCACCAGTGCACCGGGTGAACGAGCGTGTGCATGGGTCGATCGCGAGTTGGCGGACGAGCGGTTGGGGCGGGGCATTCAACTGGCTCCTCGTGCTCCGGAAGCTGATTCGGGTGGTCGGTGCGGCGGGCCCTTGGGCGCGTGTCTTTCGATGCCCGGGCTCGGACCTGGCGGCTCCATCAGCGGGTGTGCTGGTCGGGCAGCACTGCTGGGAGAGGTCCACTCCCGGGGGCTTTGTTGCCCGTGCGGGCTAGGGAGGGCACCCGCCGCCGCGGCGCGAGCACTGCTGCGTCGCAAGAGCGGCGACCTTGCTGTGGCCTCCCAGGACCTTTCGCACGCAGTGTACCACAGGGTCCGCTGGGGTCTTCCAAGCGGCGCTGAAATGCCAATTGGAGGAAGCGTGGGCCGCTGTGGGCACACCGGCGCGACACCTGTTCAGCGAGGATGGCCGAATGGATAGGGGGTTATCCCCCGCCGCCGCCGCCGCCGCCGCGGCGCCCGTTGCCGCCGCCATTCTGGCCCTGCTCGCGCTGGGCTCTCATGGCGGTGAAGAACTCGCCGATGAGGGCCATGGTCTGGGCGTTGCCGTTGGCCATGCTGTCCTGAATGCGGCTTCTGAACTGCTGCTGGCGTTCCTCACGGCTCGGGCCATCCCCCTCGCCCTCGCCGCTGCCGCCGCCACCACCGGGGCGGCCCTGACCGTCGGGGCGGGGACCCCGGCGCCCCTCGCCGCCCTCGCCTCCGCCGGGCCGACCGCCGCCGCGCATGGCCATCATGGCTGCGAAGGGGCTGTCCTGCTCGCCTCGGGCAAACTGGCGGGCCATGTTCTCCATGAACGCCTCGCGGAGTTGGCGCTGACCTGCTTCGGTCAGTTCGATCTCATCGCGGAGACGCTGGCGCTCTTCCGGCGGTGCCTCTGCCAAGAGCCTGACGGCCTGGGCCCGGATGGCATCCTGCCGCTCGCCATCGAGACGATCAAAGTTCTGGGACGCCAGCGCGAGGACGGCCTCCTCGGCGGTTGTGGGCATGCTCGGAGGTCGGCTGGAGACGAAGGCGAAGATGCCCCACGCCAGTCCGGCTGTGGCGAGCACGCCGGCAACCGAGCTCACAGCGATCTTCTTGGGCTTGGACCACTCGGCATCGATCGGCCGACGGGGTGCTGACATCTGTGCGTCAAGATCAATGCGTTCTGGCATGGTCGTTCTCGTTTCGGAGCTTCGGGCATGAGGCCCGTGGGTTGCTGGTGATGCGTCGAGGTTCAGTTTGCCTTGGAGCCGCCTGCGCTGCCATCGGCGTAGAAGAACATTCGGCGATCGTGGAAGAAGTCCACGGTGACAAACCGGCCGTCCTGCGTTTCGAACGTGCCGCCGTCGTAGTCGTTGATGACTGGGATCTCGCTTGGCGGGAACTCGAGGCGCGTGAAGAACCAGGTCTCCTCGACGCGCTGACCGCCGATGCCTGATTGATAGCGGTACGAGGAGCCACACTTGCGGACGACGCCATCGTCGTCGGTGTACTCGAAGTCGAAGATGACCTTGTCGCCGGGGCACTGGTAGGCAAGGCTGAGCGGCTCGACGTAGTCGGCGAGGGCTTCATTGAGCGAGGGATCGCTGCTGCTGGTCAGCCACGGATCGGGCATGTACTTAGCGACCGGGAAGACCTCACGGAAGTCGTTCTTGTAGAGTTCGATGCCCTGGCCGATGCCTCGCAGGTTGCCGAGGCAGCGTGCCTGGCGGCCTGCGTTGAGCGCGGGGCCGAGGGCGGGGAGCAGGATGCCGATCAACAGAGCGATGATCGCCATCACCACCAGCAACTCGATGAGGGAGAAGCCTCGGCTCGGGGATCTCTGCATGAGGCGAGGCTGATGGCGTAACGGGGTGGACACAAGGAAACTCCGAATGTTCGGCGGACGCTCTTGTTCGCCAACGGTGAAACGCGGCAGAATTGATCCTATTGCAGGAGCCGGGCATTCGCTTCGATCGGGGCGCGGCGGCGGGCCCGGCTTATGGGTCTGGTCGGCTGGGGTTCGCTGCGGAGGGCGGGCGGGATTCGAATCAGAGGCCTGCCAGCCGGCAGTCGGGTGCGTTTCCGGTCGCGAAAGAGGCCTTCGCGGGTGGCCGATGCTCGCCCTTGTTGGCTCGCGGGACGTGCGCGAAGGTGCGCTGAGGGCTGGCGAGGCAGGATTTTTGTTCCTGTCTCATGCAACCGACATCCGGGCGGGACTTGACCCGGGGCGCGAATCGGCTAGATTTCTGCTCGGATTGAGAGATGCCTGCGTGGGCCGAAAGGTCGACGAGGGCCCATGTTGGGGCGGTAGCTCAATTGGTTAGAGTCCCGGACTGTCGATCCGGTGGTTGCGGGTTCGAGTCCCGTCCGCCTCGCTTGAAAACGGCCCTTGGCATGCCGCCAAGGGCCGTTTTGCTTTTCCATCCCCGCACAGAATCGCAACCATTCGCACGCGATCGCTCTGCTACTGCTGTCTCTACTGCTGACACGCGGGCAGGCCTCAGAGGCTCGTCGTCAGTGCCCGTGAGCTTCACTTCGACTACTTCAACCTCGGGCATTCTTGCGACCGTTTGCGCTGCCTCGTCGGGAAGCAGGTGGCCGTAGGTGTCGAGCGTCAGCGTGATCGACGAGTGACGCATCAACGTCTGGATGGCCTTCGGGCTCGACCCGCTCATCGCGGCCCACGCGCCACACGTGTGACGGAGGGCGTGGAAGTCCAGCTTGCGGCCGTCGTGATCCGGAGCAAGCAGGAAGTCCGACTGCTCGCGAGCCATCCGCTCATCCGGCTCGCCGCCGGCAAGCCACGCCGAACGCACGCCGCGTCTTGCACGGGCTCAGATTGGGATGAGAGATACTGGGTGCTCACCCCTTTTGGAGACGGCCATGACCAGAGATCTGCTTTACGTGGGGATCGATTACCACACATCGGGCGTGCAACTCTGCGCGATGGATCCATCGGGGCGTGTTCTGCTTAACACGCCCGCGCCCAACGACACCGATGAGATCCGACGCCTGATCGACCGCCTGCCGGGAGAGCCTCGGGTCGCAATCGAGGCGTGCACCGGCGCAGCTGATCTTGCCGAGCATCTGGCCGATCGGTTTGGCTGGAGCGTGAGCCTGGCGCATGCGGGGTACGTCTCCCGCCTCCGCCAGCAGCCCGACAAGACTGACTTCTCCGATGCCCGGCTGCTCGCAGATCTCCAGCGGGTCGGCTACTTGCCGCGAGTCTGGCTCGCACCGGCCGCCGTCCGCGATCTCCGACGTCTTGTCCGGTATCGCCAGCAATTGGTTGACGAGCGGCGATCGATCAAGCAGCGGCTGGGCGCCCTGGTCCGCGACCAGCGTGCCCAGACCCCTGGATGCCGGCGGTGGACGCTGCCGTGGATGCTCTGGCTTGAGGCGGGGGAGTCCTTCGATGAGCACGCCCGCTGGATCGTCGGACGCCAGCTCGCCCGCCTGCGGTCGCTCGCCGATGAGATTGCCACGGTGGTGAAGCGACTCACGGAGATCACGGGAGATGATCACGTGGTCCAACGGCTTCTGTCGATGCCGGGCATCGGCATCGTTACGGCCTGCGTGCTCCGCGCAGAGCTCGGACGCTTTGATCGGTTCCGCACCGGAAAGCAGCTCTCGCGGTTCTGCGGCCTCTCACCTCGCAATGCATCCAGCGGGGACCGCCAGGCAGATGCCGGCCTCGTAAAAGCGGCCAGCCCGCTCCTCCGTACAACGCTTATCGAGGCCGCCCATCGGCTCGTTCGATTCCAGCAGCGGTGGCGCGATCTTCGTGATCGGCTGTGCGAGGCCGGCAAGCCCGTGACTGTCGCGATCGCCGCCGTGGCCAACCGCTGGACACGCTGGCTCTTCCACGAGATGAACACGACAGCGATGCACGCCTGATCGGCACGACACCACGGATCCTCTCGGC
>CAZSBR010000047.1:4873-13678 GCA_964605165.1 uncultured Phycisphaeraceae bacterium | reverse complement strand
AGAGGTTGGCCACCGCAAGAGTGATCATGCCCGCGATGAACCTGAGCACCTGCAGGTTGCCCTGTTCATCCGACCAGCCGAAGAGCTCGATGCTCTGCAGCAGGTAGCCAGAGCCCTCGGCTGCAAGAAAGGCCCCAAAGGACACCAGGCACGCCACCGGGAAGCTCAGGAATGTAGAGCAGGCAATGGTGAACATCGCAAGGAACGCGAGCTTGACCCACAGCAGGACCACGCCCCTGAGAAAGTTCTGGCGGTAGCCGCTGGCCTCGTAGCTGACCTGCAGCCCGTCTGGAGGAAAGCTGATGGTGCTGTCGTTGCCGACAAGCATCATCTGGCCCTGCTGCTCGTCGAACGCGAGCGAGCCGTTGAGCACCTCGACAAAGAGCGTGCCGTCCTCCTCGACGATGTCCTGCGTGGTGATGTAGGTGCCATCCACGCGACCTTCCTCGACAGCGCGGCGGGCGGCCTCGAAGTTGCGGTCGCTCACTCGGTAGACCGTGCCCTCCTGCAGGATGACGCACGGCGTGATCTGAACTGTCTGGTAGACACCCGCGCCCATGATCTCCGGAATCGGTGGCAAAGGGCCGAAAGCAAAGGCGACGCGCACGCGGACGTTGGGCGCGTTGGAGCCTACATCGACGCGGTGACGGAACACCAGCGGCAGGTTGCGCTCCCGCGCTTCACCCAGGCCGGTGAACTCGTAGCGTGCAGCCCGTCCCGGCGCGACCGCCCGATACTGATCGACGTAGGACTTGAAGAGACTCTCCTCGACCTCTTCGCGCTGGACACGGTCGATGGCAAAGTCCGGCGTGGCCAGGCGTCGCTCCTCGATGTACCGCTCCACGTCGCGCTGGAACTCGGGCGAATCAATCGTGAGAGGGTCGTCGATCTCGACAGCGACACGGGCGCTAAGGATCTGCCGCTCGAGCGCGAGCCGATCGGGCGTGACGGCATCCAGATCGCCCGTAGCGGCGACGTACGCGACCGACTCACCGACCGCGGGCTGACCGCGGAGGTACTCGACAAAGCCGAAGATCCCGCCCGCACACACGAGCAGCAGCACAGCATTGAGGCCCACCACGCCGAGCCACTTGCCCAGGACGTAGGCCCATGCGGAGACGGGCTTGGTCATCGTCTGCCAGATGATCTTCTGCCGCTGCTCGAAGGTGAGCGTTGCAGCGCTGAAGAGCACCGTGAGGATCGCGATGACCCAGAACGACAGGCCGGTCCCGAAGCTCATGAACGCCTGCACGCGGTAGCGCAGCGGCTGGTCTTCATTCAGCACGCCGGGCAGGGCCGCCATCAAGACAAGCACCATGACGATGAAGACCAGGGAGATCTTCATGCGCACAGCTTCGGCGAGGACGTTCTTGGCGACCGCAAACACGGGCCCGGGCCCGCTGAGAAGCGTCCTCAGACCCTGCAACAGAATCGTGAAGATCATCACCAGGCCCGCCAGCGCCATGGCCGACAACGCGATCCCGCGCACCGCATCAACAAGCGTGAGCGGGTAGAGCACCGCTCCACACACGAGCACGATGCCGAGGTAGGTCAGGCCCACGCCCAGCCACACCGCGCCCGCTGCTGCGCCACCGATGGCCAAAGCGGTAACGGCAAAGCCTGTCGGATCGGTGCGGGCAGCCAGGACATCATCCAGCGCGCGTGAACCGACACGCGTGGCGGCCTCCTCCACCGCCTGCCGGGCGTCTTCGTCGATCGATTCCTCGGCGGCTGCGCCGGTCTGCGATTCGACCTGTGCGACCGCGGTCTCATTGTCAACGGGCGCGTTGACGCGGACGACGTAGGCCACGATGGCCGCGATCGTGATCAACGCGATCACCGCCGAGGCGATGACCTTGAAGGGCGTGCTCTGCTGAGCGCGGTTCAATGATGCCAGGCGGTCCGCAAGCGTCATCGCTGCGGCCCCTCCGGATCAGAAGCACCCTTCGTCGACTCACCATCATCCAGAAGCGAACCGATGATGTCGGTGTCAGGCCCGGATGCCGGGGGCTCGTCGGTACCGTCAACGGGCTTGGTCTCGGCGCTTGCGGCGGGCTCGGGCTCATCGCCCGAATCGACCAGTTGCGTGAGCACCGTTTCGGCCTCGGTGGGTTCTTCCGGCGCGGATGCCGAGGCGGCTGGCTCTGCTTGGTCCGCTGCGGCTGGTGCCTGAGGCTTGGAGCCGTCGTCCACGAGGCGATCGAGCAGGGCGCTGCCGTCCTCCTGCTCTGGTGCATCCGAAGCGAGGAACGCTGCCGTCTGACCGGCGTGTGTCGCACCGCTGGTGGCGACGCGCTCTGCGCGGGCTCGCTCGACGATCTCGAGAAACTTCTGCTCGAGCGTCTGGCGCGGATGACTCACGCCGAAGACCGAAGCCTGGCCCTGCGTGCGCTCGCGGATGAGCGCATCGATCTCGCTGAGTGTGTCCTCATCGAGGCCGTCGAAGGTCACGGTCGTGCGGTTGGGGCTTGTGAGCAGTTCGTCGCAGGTGCCCTCTTCGCGCTTGCGGCCGCCGTAGAGAATGGCCATGCGGTCGACGCAGTCCTCGACATCGGCGAGGAGGTGGCTCGAGAGCAGCACGGTCTTGCCGCGGCGGCCCAGCGAAAGAATGAGATCCTTGACCTGCCTTGTGCCGATCGGGTCGAGACCGGTGGTCGGCTCATCGAGAATGAGCAGATCGGGATCGTTGATGAGCGCCTGTGCCAGCCCGATGCGCCGCTGCATGCCCTTTGAGTATTCACGCACCGGGCGATACTGCGCGTGCTGGAGACCCACCATCTCGAGCAGTTCATCGATGCGCTGCTTGCGTGTGGAGCGGTCGAGCTTGAAGAGCTTGCCGTAGTAGTCGAGCGTCTCGCGAGCATTGAGGAACGGATAGAGGTAGCTCTCTTCAGGAAGGTATCCGATGCGGCTCTTGACGCTGACATCCGTCGGCGGCTTGCCAAACACCGAGATCCGGCCACGCGTGGGGCGGAGCAGGCCGAGCAGGACCTTGATCGTCGTGCTCTTGCCCGAGCCGTTGGGCCCGAGCAGACCGAAGATCTCGCCCGGATAGATGACAAAGTCGAGCGAATCGACGGCTCGGGCGCGGTCTCGCAGCCAGAAATCCTTGAACACCCGGCTGAGGCCGCGGACCTCGACCACCGGCTTGCCGGTCTTGGGCAGAGGCGCACCGGCCTGAGAAGCGGTCCTGCCCGCGGGCTGCGCGGCTGGACCCGATGCCGGCACATCGATGGGGAGCTGAGAAGATGCGTCTGCCACGCTGTACCTCCGTCCGCGACGCGTGTCGCGCAAACGCCTTGCGGGCCCGGGAGCGCCGGATCTACTGCTGAAGGTCCGTGATGCCCGTGTTGGACCGCCTGCGCTGGATCTGCTGATCAAGCCTGCGCTGCTCGGCTGCCTCGGCGGCCTGCTGGCGGCGCTGCTGCTGGATCTGTTCCTTCTCGATCTCGGGGTCGGGGTTGATCATCACCCAGGTCTCACCCGCCGACGGTGCCGTGAAAGCACGGACGTTGGGCTGGCTCATGAACGTCTGCAGCGCCTGCTTCCAATCCTGCTTGACCATGACGACCGGGTTGCTGCGGTACTGCGCGAGCTTGGCCGCGTAGATCTGTGCATCACCCCGCGCGCGACTGACCAGTTCAGAGCGCTCCTGTCGCGCCAGCGACAACTGCTCAGCAACCTGCCCAGCGACCGGCGCCGAGCCCCGGCCTTCCATCACCGCGAAGATCTCATCGAGCTTCGCCGACGACGCGGTCTCGTCGTTCGTTTCCAGCGCCCGCTCATATTCATCGATGAGCTCACTGAGCAGCGGCGCAGCCTGGCCCGCGACGCGGTTGAGCGTCTCGTTGGCTTCACGCCGGGCATCTTCCACAGCCCGGCTGGCATTGGCTGCAGCGGTCTGCACGCCCGCAAACTGCGCCCGCACATAGACAGGCGGGATCTTGTCGTCGAGCGAGAGATTCTCGATGCGGATGCCCGAGCCGATCTGGTCGAGCGTGTCCTGGGCGATGCGCCGTGCCCGCCGAGCAACCGAGGCATCCTGCGAGGCAGCCTGCTTGAGGACATCATCGATCGTGACCTCGGCCACGGCGCGCACAGCGCCCCGCTTGGCTGCAGCGACGACCATCTGCTCCGCATCGGCCGGGTTGACGCTCGATGCGAAGGCGAACGCGTCGGTTCGCGAGTAATCCACCACCCACCGCGCGTGCACGATGCTGCCATCGGCCGTGATCAGCGAGCCATCGTCGCCCGGCACGAGTGTGCGTGTTCGGCGGAGCTGATCGACCGTGACCTGATCCTCGCGGCCCGGAGCGACAAAGGGCCAGAAGTCGCGGTAGATGCGCTCGCGCTGGGTTCCCGTGTTGACCTTCACCATCTCACCAATGGGATAGGGCCAGCTGAACTGAAAGCCCGGCGACAGATCACGATCGGTTGCCTTGCCAAAGACCACGCGCACGCCCCGCTCGTCGGCGCCGACCGACTGGAAGCCGCTGAGCACATAGAGCACCGCGAGCACCACCATCGCGAGCTGAATCAGGCGGAACGTGACCTTGAGCGCCTCAGCGAGTGAGCGATTGGCGTGCTCAAGCGAGTTGTCCTGCTTCATCTGCGCAGCGATGCCCCGACGCGCCGGACGGGCGCTTGCGGGCGTGGTGATCAGCTCATCGCTGTCGCTGCTGGGTGGAAGATCGGTGGGCCGATCCTGTTCATCACTCACCGCTCACCCCCCTCAGCGGTTTCCGCGAGCAGCGGGACGCTGCTGAGGCCCAGGTCCGGCAGCATGCCATCCTCGGCGGCCTGGAAGCGATCGACGTTGAGCAGGCTCAGGCCGGGCGAATCGGCGGTCAGGATGAGCGTGATCCGCTGGCCGTAGGTCTGCTGCATGAAGTCAATGCCCGCGAGGAACGTCGCAAGCGAGGGCAGTTCGTTCATCTGCGAGGTGAACCGCGACGCCTCGATCACGCCCTCCTGGCGGATCTCCTCAGCCCTGAGTCGGGCGAATGCAAGGATGCGCTGAGCGTCCGACGAGGCCTTCGTGCGGATGGCCACCGCTGCTGCGGCGCCCTCGTCTTCGAGTTCCTTGGCAAGACGGTCGCGTGTGGCGGCCATCTGGTCGTTGATCGCGCCCGTGGTTTCCTCACCGAGCAGGATCCGGCTGATGCCCACCTGCACCGCCTCGATGCCGTAGTCCGCAAGCGACTGATCGCCCTCGCCCGTCTGGTTCAGGGCTGCCATCATCGCGGCCTCGAGCTCGGGGATGCGCGACGCACCCACCTCGGGGCTGAAGAGATCGCTGAGCGTGAAGCGGCCCGTCTCGGCCATCGCACCGCGGAGCAGCGTGGTGAGTGTGGAACTGGCCCGCTCGTAGTGGTCATCAGCGCGACGGCCGGCGTTGGAGAACCGGCGGAAGAACTCCAGCGGCTCGGACACACGCCAGACGAGGAAGGACTCCACGATGATCTGCTTGTCATCGGCGGTCTGCAGCGCTTCGAGCCGCGTCTCCAGCAGGCGGCTGCGCGTGTCGTACGTCGTCACCGACTGGATCGGGTAGGGCATCTTGAACCGAAGCCCCGGCTCCTTGATCGTGGACTCTTCGCTGGCCTTGCCGAAGGTCGTGAGCACCGCTGCCTCAGTGAAGCGCACCGAATAGGTGAGCGTCACAGCCAGCAGCAACAGAACGAACAAGGCTGCGAGAATGAAGATAATCAGTCGCTGCACGCTTGGAACTCCTGCTGCTCGTGGTTGCGCTGAACACGATGGCCAGCTGCAGAAAAAGTCAAGGGAGAAAGTCGGGAAGAACGGCCTGACACCGTTGCGTCAATCGTCCAGCGCGCCGGGATCGAAGATCTCCGCTCCGGTGCGCGTCTCGGTCATGTCGAACTGGGTAATCAGCTTGCCGGCGGCCTCTTGATCGGGCACGACGAACACACGTGAACTATCGAAGACATTGGCAAGCGCATCGAAGTAGTGCGTCGCCACGAAGTACGCCGGCGATGCACGGAAGGCCTCGATCTGGCCCCGGTAGTTGACCAATGCTGCCCGATCCTGCATGTGCTTGACCCAGCGATCTGCCCGCGCCTGGGCCAGCAACTCGGCTGCGATGCCGGAGGCCTGCCCGATCGCGTCGGTGATGTCGAGCTCCTTCTCGAGAAGCTCCTGCTCGGTCGCGCCCTGGCTCCGCATCGCCTCAAACTCGTCGATCAGATCCACGATGCGGCGGGCACTCTCGACATCCCCCACCACCGATGCAAGTGATGCGACCTCGTCCCGGCGAGCATCTTCGACCATGGATTCGCGGTTCGTCTGCGCGATCACCACCTGCTCGAACTTGGGCGCGACCTGCGCCGGCGGATGCACGCCCGCGACGGAAACGGAGAGAATCCGCACGCCCGAACCACGCGCAACGCCGTCGGGCCCGGGGTTGAGGTTGGCAAGCGCCTCGCGGAGTTCATCTTCCAAAGCGCGGCCAAGCTCGTACCGCCCGGTGCCGAGGATCTCGTCGACCGTCAGGTGCGAGAGGAACCTCGTCACAGTTCGCTTGCCGATGGCTTCGATGAGCTCATCGCGAATGCCGATCGGACCAAGCTGCTCGTACAGCAACGGATCCTCGACGACGTACTGCATCGGAACCTCGACCGCCACCAGCGAGAGGTTGCCATCGATCACGCCTGTTTCAGCCCGTGAGGACTGCGCGATGTTGAAGACCTCGTTCCGCGTGTGCGCCGTGGTCCAGAGGATCGGCTTATCGCTCTCGTCCGGCGGCGAGGTTCCCAGTTGGGCTGTGCGCACACCCGTTGCGGTGCGCTCGATGCGTTCCTCTCCCGTTTCGGGATCACGCTCGATCGACGCCGGCACCACGATGCGATCGATCGGCCAGGGCATCTTGAGGTGGAGACCCGGCCCGATGTCTTCACGCACGATCTGACCAAACCGCAGCACCATGCCTCGCTCGTGAGGTTGAAGCACAGCGAGACTGCTGAGGCCCCACACGATCAGTACCACCAGCAGCACCAGGCCCGACCACCACCGACTGACCAGCCGGTAGAACCAAGACCCCTGCACCGAGTAGCCGATCTGGTAATCGAGGAGCTCACCGACCGACCGCGCGGCCTGATCGGGAGCTGCGAAGAACGCGAGCAGGCGGCTGTCGGCTGCGGGCCTTGGCAGTTCGCCCTTGCGACGAGGCCGGTAGAGCTCAGCAACGAAGCTGAGCAGAATCTCAGCACCGAGCACGACCACAGCGCCCGCGAAGATGGCAGGCACCAAGCGGCGGACGATGTCCGTGCCCGCCACATCGGCAAAGTGTCCCACCGCGCTGACCAGGCCGAACAGGGCTGTACCGATCGCGAAAGACGAACCAGCCCGCAGGTTCGACCACACCGAACGCACCGCCATGCCCGCGACATAGCGAGCGAAGACGAAGCCCGCAAAGGCGCAGAAAAGGCCGACCGCCAGCGCCCATCCGCGCAGTTCGGCAGCGGGCAGTTCACCAGGCTCGGCCAGAACGCGCCCGGTCTGGAAACGCCACAGGCCAAACGCGACCATGCCCGCACCGAGCAGGATGCTGATCGCAGGAACGAACCACTTGTAGATGCCCGCCAATCGGCGCGATGCAGCGAGCGTCGCATCGCCCCCGCCATCGAAGACCGATGCGCCGTGGGCGATGTCCGCCTCGAGGGCTTCATCCTCCAGCGCAGCCAGCCGCTCGCGTCGATGCTGGTCGTAGACAATCAGCAGCATGACCCACGCGATCAGGCCGAACGCGCCGTAGCCGGCCGCGGTCCATGATGCGTGGTCAGAGCCGAAGACGGCGTACAGCAGCAGCGTGAGGGACATGACGGCCTGCAGCACGAGGCCAAGGCCCGCGACCGCTACCGCCCGACGAAAGGTCTGGAGATCTTCGGTCATCTGCTCGACGACTCCGCTTGAACCGCGTCCAAATACATCCGCACCCGGGACTCATCGCCCGATCCGCAGCCTGCGCCTGATGTGCTCTCCCCCGCTTCTCTACCGAGCAAGCCAGTTCAGCAACCGACTCGACTTCAGCAACCGACTCGACCAACGCCCGCTGCAGACTCGCCCGGCATCACCGGACCGATACAACAACCGCTGGCCCGCCATTGTCGGAGGCGTTGGACGCAGAGTCCAGCGCGATCCGACGCTGCACGCCATCGGTGCTCGTTGGTGCGCCAGCGGTCTGGCGTGCTACGCAAAGCAGTTCCGGCGGGTTCGATGGGCTATTGACAGTTTCTGTGTCCGATTTGCGTGCCCGCGCGCACCCGCAGCCGGGCGACCGGGTCTTGCACATCAGCCGCCGCTGCACGAATCCGCCCCCGACTTCACCAGAACCGTGCCCGGACTTGGCGACGTAGGGATCGGCAGCCTGTCTCTGCGGGCTGACAAGTTCGGCCCGGGTACGATCCGCTCAACACCATGACGTCATCACTGCTCGCCATCGCCCGCATCGCTTTCGTTGAGAGCGTGCGCCAACCGATCTACCCGGCCATGCTCGTGCTGGCCGCGGTGCTGCAGGTGTTCAACACCTGGTCGGCCGCGTTCAGCATGGAGTACACGACCACTTCGGAGGTCGTCAAGGACAACAAGCTGCTGCTGGACATCGGCCTGGCCGGCGTCTTCGTCTTCGGCATGCTGCTGGCAGCCTTCACCGCCACCGCTGTGCTGAGCCGGGAAATCGAGGACAAGACCGTCCTCACGGTCGTCAGCAAGCCGATCAGCCGCCCGGTGGTGATCATCGGCAAGTACCTCGGCGTGGCCGGGGCGCTGGCGCTGGCCGTGTGGGTC
>CAZSBR010000047.1:0-4863 GCA_964605165.1 uncultured Phycisphaeraceae bacterium | reverse complement strand
TGTGGGTTATGTCGCTGAGCCTCATGATCGCGCTGCGCCACGGCGTGATGTCCACCGCTGCCGATGAACTCGACATGCCCGTGATCGTCTTCAGCGCCCTCGCCGTGGGCGCCGCGGTGCTCATCAGCACATGGACCAACTTCTTCTACGGCTGGAACTTCCCGCAGACACTCGCCATCTCTCTGGCTCTGGCCCTGACCCTCGCCTATGCAGGCCTTGTGTTTGTGGGCCCGGGGTGGCAGCCCCAGCCCGTGTACCAGGTGCAGTGGGAACGCAACCGCGAGTGGCTCACGACCGCTGAGTACATGGACCGCTACGACGCGCCGCCCCAGCGCGACTTTGACCCGACCAACCCACTGGGCCGCGTCTCGGATCGCAGGGTGTTCTTCCCCACCCTCCTGCCGCAGGTCTCGCTGGCGTGTCTGGGCACGCTGATGGGCATCCTCGTCCTCAGTTCGGTCGCGACGGCAGCCTCCACGCGGCTCGGACAGGTCATGACGATCGTGGTTTGTGCGGGTGTATTTGTGGGGGGTCTGCTCTCCAACCACGCGTTGGGGAGGCTCGCGTACTCCAATGAGTCTGTTGCGAGGGTGCAGGGCTCGGTGCCGGTGCGTCCATCAGACGAGCCCTTCAACGCTGCGGGCGAGCAGTATGACCTCAAGCTCAACACGCCCCCGATTCGGCCTCTGGAGCCGGACCAGCCTGTCTACTACGGCTCGAGCCCCAACGGCTTCCTGCTGGCTACCGGCGGGGGTGCGCCGGGCGTGGTCGTGCACGAACTCGATGAAACAACGCTCATCGTGGAACGCACAGGCACCGGATCCGTTCGGCGACCGCCCCAGCAGGGCGATTACCTGTTCCTGGAGCCCACGGGCGTGAATCCCGTTGCTGCCATGCTCCACGCGGTGGTGCCCAACATGCAACATTACTGGCTCTCCGATGCTGTGAGCCAGAACAACCCCATTCCGATAAGCCACATGCTCCAGCTCGCGGCCTACGCCCTGATGCAGATCGGTGCGTTCCTGGCACTGGGCATCGCACTGTTCCAAGAACGCGATGTAGGCTGATCGGCGACCGCAGAGATGCTCGTTTCTCCGCGCTGAGCAGGTATACTCCATGCTCACAGCGTGCTGAAATTGCAAGCTTTATGGCCCGTCTCCTGCGAGGCCCTTCGCACCATCAGCCCGCTTGGGTTGAAATGCGGCTGCAGTGAGCAGCCAATGAGATGACGTGCCGAGACGGACCAAGGTAGCCAGCAAACCGATTTTGAAGGTTTGCCAGACAAGATGAACCTGACCGGTCGGAGCTGTCGGCACTGAGCGCGCGGCAGTCAGACCAAGGAGCATGACATGAGCGGTAGCTTGATCGAAGGCATGGAAGACATCGGTGCCCAGAAGGGCGGCGGATCCGGCGGCGGCGGCAACCACGGCAAGATGATCAAGTTCGCGATTCTCGGCGTCATCGCGGTGGTCCTCATGGTCGTCATGGCCTTCCAATGGGGCTTGATCGGCGGGGAGACCTTCGAAAAGCCCGACCAGGAGACAGCCGAGGAGAACGCCCAGGAAGCCGAGCGCGTGATTCAGGAGGAAGAAGAGGTCATCCTCGAGTCGCCCAACCTTCGTCAGGATGGCGCTGGCTAAGACCAGCCGCCGCTGCTCGACGCAGGCACGAGCCGCGCTATACTCGCCGTCCGTCCGTGGCACACACGGGCGGCCACCTGCCCGGGTGGCGGAATTGGCAGACGCGCCACCTTGAGGTGGTGGTCCTCGCAAGAGGGTGGAGGTTCGAGTCCTCTCCCGGGCATTCTTCGCAGGTTTGAGGTGGCTCCCTTCGGGGAGCGCCACAACTCGATGCGGGCGTGCCTGCTGCGATGGCTCTGGGTGTCCACACTTCGTGCTCTGCACACCACGGTGTTGGCACGGCTGCCCGGCTGACCCAGCGGTGAGAAGGATGTACAGCATGCCACTTCGTGGCCGCCAACACACCTCGCCGCGCGTCGCACTCCGGGATTTGCCTTGGAGAACGCCTTCGCGCTGGTCAAGTGTCCCACGCCTGAAGATCGTCATGGCCTCGTTGGCTGCAGCATGCCTGCTCCACGCTGTGCCGCGGGCGAATGGCCAGGACACCCCGCCGCCCGCAGAGCCGCAGCAGGAGTTGCCCGCTGGCGAGGCGGCCGAGCAGCGCGTCCTCATCGAACGCGTCGATGGCTCGCGCTTTGAAGCCAACCTGGTTCGTCAGACCCCCGAAGAAGTCGTCATCCGTATTGGCGAGATCGAGCAGGCGATCGCCGCCAGCGAGATCGTGCGAATTGTGCGCCTGCCCAGCGTCAGAGAGCGCTACGCCGAGCTTCGCCGAAACATCCCCGATGACGATGCGGACCAGTTGCTCGTTCTCGTCAGGCTTCTGAGGAGTCGGGGCGAACTGGGCCTGGCGCTGCTTGAACTCGACCACATTCTCAGCATCGACCCCGACCATCCGGAAGCAGCGCGCCTCAGGACGGTCGTCGCTGCTGAACTCGCGCTTGAAGCCGGGCGCGGCAAGGGCCGCCCGAGGAACGTTCCCGAGCGCAGGACCGAGTTTCCGGTTCTGAGCGATGAGGAGATCAACCTCATCAAGGTCTACGAGACCGATCTCCGCAGGCGGCCTCGCCTTGAACTCAGCGATGAGTTGATCGACCGCATGATCGAGCGCTACGGCGATCACTCGCTCATGCCCCAGACCCCCGAGGGCGTGGAGGCACTTCGCCGCTGGCCTGCGGCGCGCGTGCTGGATCTGCTCTTCAGGATGCGCGCACGCGACCTCTACAGCGAGGTCGAGGTGCAGGGCGATCCGCGCTCGCTCGAACTCTTCAAGGAGAATGTGCACGCCGGCTGGCTCACCCGGGCGTGTGCCACCACGGACTGCCACGGCGGCTCCGAAGCGGGGCGTCTGTGGCTCCGAACGAGGCCTCGCAACGCCGACTCGACTGTCTACACAAACTTCCTGATCTTGGAGCGATTCCGTCTGGCAGATGGCTCGCCCCTGCTCAATTACGACGATCCCGCGTCCAGCCCGCTTCTGCAGTTCGCTCTGCCGCCCGAGCGGTCGCAAAGGCCCCACCCCCCGCTCGCGAGAACCACCCGGGCCTGGCGTCCGCCGCTGACGAGCGTCGAGGACCCCGACTTCAAGAACGCGGTGGACTGGCTGCGGGCGATGTACAGCCCCCGGCCTCAATATCCGATCGACTACACCCCGCCGAAGACAGTTGCGGACGAACTCGCTGATGAACTCTTCGAACCCGCCTCAGAGGGGCCTCGTTAACAGGAGCGAGCCACCCCCGCCTGAAACGCACCACCCGGCCATGGCAAGGGCCCGCCCACGCACCCGCGGTGCTCCCTGCTACAGTGACATTCTGGTGGTGGTCTCGCGCCGAGGCACGCCGGCCAAGGAACCTGACCATGCCCGTCGATTCGTCTCTTGATTCGTCCATCCCGGCCGCCGGCCGACCCCGTGCCTTGAGATTCGCTGCTGCATCAGCAGCCTGCTGCCTGCTCGGCGCAGGGCTGCTGACGGGCTGCGGCGAGGATCAGGCCCAGCTCGCGCTCGAGGATGCCTCACGCCAGCTCACCGCCCTCAACGCGGGTGCCAACGCCCGGCAGTGGACGAGCGACGAGGTCTACAACGACGTGCTTTCCAAGCTCTCCTCCCTGCCCGGCTCGCCCACCGAGGCCCAGCAGGCCGCTGCTGCCCTGATGACCGCCCAGGCCCACCGCGGGCTTGCCGAGTTGCACGCCGCCGAGGCATCAGACCTCATGAGCAATGCCCAGCGGCTGATTGGTCCGGGCGAGGCCGAGCTCCGAGCCTTCGAGGCTGCGCAGTCCCGCGCCGAGGTCGCAGCAAGCTTCGATCCCTCCTCGCTCCAGCAAGCCATCGACGACCGCAGGCAGGCAGCGCGGGCCGAGCTCTCAGCGATCACAACCCAGATCAGCGCCCTTCAGCAGCAGGCGTCGCAGCTTGGTGAGCAGATCGCCCAGCAGCGTGCCGACGCGGACGAGCAGCGCCTGCTCGCTGCGGAACTCCAGTCGCAGGTCGATCAGCAGGACGCCGTGGCGGGCGTGGCAACCGCGCAGCGCGCGCACGAGGCCAGGCGAGCAGCGGACGCGATCGCTCTTCGAGCCCTCGAGCTCGAGCAGCAGGTCGGCATCATCGAGCAGCAGATTGCTGAGCTTGAGATTCTCAGCGAGAAGTCGACCGCTCAACTCGCGGCGCTTGACGAAGCCGAGAACGCCCTGACCGAGCGCACCCAGCGCATCCGAAGCGAAGCCGCCGAAGCACAGACCACCGCGCAGCAAGCCGCACAGCGGTTCACAGCCGTCGTAAGCGGTGATGGCGGGCTCGATCAGCACCACGCGACGCTCATCCCGGCGCCCTTCGACAGCGCCGTCGAGGCCTACGAGCGGGCGATCAGATCCGCGCAGCAAGCCCGCAGCACCGATCGGGCGTCGGCATCGCTTGCGCTTGGCCTTGCCCATCACGCGTTGGCCAACCTGCACATCACCCGCGCAGAGGGCCTCGCCGCGTATGCCTCCATGCTCGATGCAGCCGGTGATCTGCCCGGCGGTCAGCAGTTCGCCTCGCGGGCCAGTCAGGCCACCGATCGCCTCCGCGAGCACACCCTCGCCGCGGGCGCCGCCTACGAAGAAGCCATCGGCGGCTACGAGGGCAGCGGCGCCCGGCAGGAGGCCGCGGACATCCGCGATGAACTCACCGCCCGGCTGGCCCAGCTGCGAGCCCGCGTGCTCGATGAGCCGCTGCCCGCCGAGGACGCCGACGACGGCGGCGAGGGCGAGGGCTGAGACAGCCGCTCTGCCCCGCAAGAGCAAC
>CAZSBR010000046.1:0-13715 GCA_964605165.1 uncultured Phycisphaeraceae bacterium | reverse complement strand
CACGCACGAGCCTTCCCACCACGTTGTCCGGCAGCGGCAGGCGATACAGATCCCTGAGCATGCGGGAATGAACGATCATGATCGTTCTTGAGTGGTCTCTCAGTCGGTGTCCGTCGAGCACAACATGGTGAGGCGATGTTCTTGTTTGTCAAGGATAAACCACGAGGTGTCCCATGCGACGCCATGAAACCATGATGACCAGCAGGAACGCGAGCGGACAATCAAGAAATCTGTATAGCGGCCCTGAAGCAACGACTCAGCGGCTGCACTACCGATCCTCTTGGCTTCAGCTTGGTCGTAGAACGAATTTGAGTAAGCACCGCCGTCAACGATCTGGCAAGCGAACTTGCCATCAAGCACAAGAGGATTGACCTCTTCTAGCTCAATGGTGTCTCTTGGCTCTCCAAAAAAATCGCTGTTGACTGTTGAATCGGCGAGCAGTTTGGTGACTCGTTCGACGACTACAGGACTACAAAGGTCGACTCCTGATGTATCTGAAATTCGGCATTGAAGCCCTATCGCAGATCCATTGATGTACCTACCACGCAGCATTGCTAGGAATTGCTCCACCTCTGATTGAAGAGAATTCGACACCTCGAAGATGGCGAACTCATCCACGTTCATTACACCAACCCCTCAAACACCACGGCCGGGACGTAGCCGCGGACGACGTCCTCCCAGCCTCGCGGGCCGATCATGCCCTTGACGAAGCTCGAGGAGATCTCGCACAGCTCGCGCGGCGGCATGAGGAACACCGTCGTCAGCCCTTCTTCGAGATCCGCGTTGATGTACCGCATCCCACGCTCGTATCGGTAGTCATCCTCGTCGCGGATGCCGCGGACAATGAAGCGTGCGCCGACCTTGCCGGCATAGCGGGCGAGGAACTCGTTCTCGATCGAGGCGATCTCGACGTTGGGCAGCGCGCTTGCGATCTCTGTGAGCCAGCCAAGCCGCTGCTCGAGCGGGTAGGTGTAGCTTTTTTCGGGGTTCTCGGCCGCGGCGACGATGAGACGGTCGCAGAGGCGGGCGGCCTGCTCGATCATCCACACGTGGCCGTTGGTCGGCGGATCAAAGCTGCCGGCGTAGACGGCGGTGTTGGAAGTAGCCAAGGCTGTTCCCCTGTTGTGCGCGGGCTAGCGCTGCCTCGGGCTGCCGCCGGGATAGCCGATGACATATTCCCGTTCGCCCACGAAGAACTCACCCTCGATGAGCGTGCCCGTGCAGTGCGTGGTGTATTCAAACGGGTCGGCGGTGTACATCGCGATGTCGCCGTGCTTGCCGACCTCGATGGATCCGACGCGGTCATCGATGCCGAGGATCTTGGCGGGCTCGATCGTCACGCGGCGCAGGGCCTCATCAAAGCCAAGCCCGCCCTGGCCCGCAGCGACCGCGGCCTCAAAGAGCACGACGCGGACCTTGGGCACGTAGGCCTCGTAGCCGCTCTGGATGGCAAAGGGCACGCCCGCTTCTGCGAGCTTGCCCGCGGTGATGAAGCTGCCGTTGGCCGTCTCGCCGTAGTACCGCATCGAGGTCGGGTGCAGGAGGACGGGGCTGCCCGAGGCCGCGATCTCGTCGGCAAGGGCGTAGGCCTCGGCGGCGGAGTCGATCCACACGGTGATGCCGAACTCTTCAGCAAGGCGCAGGGCGCTTGCGATGTCCTGCGACTTGTTGGCGGTGATGATCAGGGGCTTGTCGCCGCTGAGGACGTCGGCGAGCGCTTCGAGCCGGAGGTTGCGTGCCGGGGGCGAGGGGGGCGATGCACTCTCACCATCTTCGGATTCGTCAGCCTGCGGCGCATCGCGCTTGGCCGCGAACTCCTGGGCCTTGAGCAGTTCCTGGCGGAGCATGGAGACCTGCTTGCCGCGGGTGCCCGGGCTCTTGCCCCCGCCTTCTGTGGCACTGGGGCCGAGCGTTGCGGTGACGGCAAAGTCGCTCGTGGTCTCGGCATCGAAGACGGCATCGGAGATGGTGTCGCCCCGGGTCTTGACGATGGACGTCTGACCCGTGATGAGCTTGCCCGGTGCATGACCGACGTGAGCGGTCGTAATGCCCAGCGAGCGCAGGTAGCCGACGAGCGGCTCGCGCGGGTTGTAGGCATCGAAGGCGCGGAGTTCGGGCTGGATGGGGGCGGAGGTTTCGAGGACGTCCTGGTCGTGATCGACGTTGTAGATGCCGGTGAGGCCGACGGTCGCACGCACGTCCACGAGCCCGGGCGTGGCAACAGCGCACTCATAGATGGTGTGGCCGTTGGGGATGGGCGTGGTCGCAGCGGGGCCTACGGCGGTGATGATGCCTTGGGCGTTGATGACAACGACCGCGTTGCTGATGGGTTCACCCGCCATGGTGTGCAGCGTGGCGGCCTTGACAGCGACCTGCGCGGCGCACGCCGAAGCGATGCACGAGGCCAGCAGCGTGATGGCTTGAACAGTGCGATTCACTGGGCACCTCCCTTGGCGGCCTGCTTCATGAGCGTGTCGTAGCAGCAGAAGTAGGGCTCGGTGTCGTTGGCTGCGCCGTAGCCGCCGGTGGCAAAGAGCAGGTCTTCTTCGTTGGAGCGATCAAACGCGAGCGTGCCTTCGACCCAGGTCTGCTCGACGAGTGTGTAGGCGCTGAATGGATCGCCGTTGAGCACGATGATGTCCGCGTCCTTGCCCTCGGTGAGCGAGCCGAGCCGGTGGTCGAGATCGAGCAGCTCGGCGCCGGTGAGTGTGACGGCCTTGAGCGCCCCCTCGCGGCTCATCCCGCCACGGATGGCAAAGGCCGCCATGCGGAGGAAGAGCCTGCTGTCGGTGATCCAGTCATCGGTATGGACAACGGTGGGCACGCCCGCCGCTTCAAGGATGGCGGGCGTCTCGAAGCGAAGCCCCACCGCTTCGTGCTTGCCGCCGGGCGAGTCAATGAGGATGGCGCTGACGCCAACGCCCGCCTCGGCGATCTCGTCCGCCACGAGCCAGCCATCGCTGACGTGGTGCAGCACAACGCGGAAGCCGAACTCGTCCGCGAGACGAAGCACCGTGATGATGTCGTCGTGGCGATGGGTGTGGTGGTGCACAACGCGCTCGCCCTTGAGCACTTCGACGAAGGTCTCGAGATCAAGGTCCCTCGGCGGCAGTTTGCTCTCGTCATCGCCGGCCCGCTCGATCTTGGCCATGTACTCCTGGGCCTTGATGAACTGCTCGCGGACGAGAAAAGCGCTGCGGCCACGGGTGCCCGGGAAGGCGCCCTCGTCTGCACGCTGGCTGTTGGTGCCGTTGGCCATCTTGAGACCGCCCGTGGGCTGGCCGGCCTCGTCGAAGATCGTGATGTCATCGATGGTGGTGACGTCGTCGGCGAAGCGGAGTTTGAGGTAGGCCGTCTGCCCGCTGGACAGGTGGCCCGAACCGGGCATGACGTTGAGCGTCGTCAGCCCGCCGGAGAGCGCACGCTTGAAGCCGCTGGACCGGACGTTGAGCGAATCGCGGATGCGAACACCCGGCTGGATGGGCCCGCTGCCGTCGGCTCCGCCGAAGCCGCCGAGATGGCTGTGGGTATCGACGAGGCCGGGCATGAGCACCTTGCCCGTGCAGTCGATGGTGCGCTCGGTCTGCGGCGCATCGCCCTGGCCGACCGCAGCGATCTTGCCTTGGTGCATGATGACGTAGCCGCGCTCGATCTCGGGCGCATCCACCGGGATGACGCGGGCATTGATCAGCGCGATGGGTTCGTCCTGAGCGGCTGCCCAAGGGGCCAGCACCGCCGCGGCGACGATGGGAAGAACACGGGTAAATGTTTGCACAGCAAGGACCTCCGCAGTGCCCCACGCGAGCGTCGCGGAAGGCTGCTCAGGGAGTCTATCGCTTGGCTTCGCCCAATGCGGACCTTGTGGTACGCTTGGTGCATGATGACCGATCCATTCGCGAGCCTTCGCAAGAACCGCCCCGCACTCGCCCGCAGCATCACCCTTGCAGCAGCCCTTGTGGGCATCGGCCTTGCAGGGTGCACGCCTGTGCACACGCTGCGCATTACCAACGCGTCGAATGTGACGATGGCGTACGCGCAGCAGATGGGCGACGAAACGAACCGACGGGCCGAGGGCCAACTCGAGCCGGGCGAATCCGTGCTCGTCAAGATCCGGGAGGGCGAGGAGATCAGCCTGCCCGATGCGCTGACGATCGAGATCCTCGGCGATTGAGGCGAGATCAACACGTCGGCAGAGCAGGTGCAAAGCTGCCCGCTCTTGCGTGGTCACTCGCTCTCTGGGCGTGTACGCGGTCCTAATGTCGCTCCCATGGCCGCAACCTCATGTTTATCAGACACATGCATTTGCAATGAGGCGAGGGCGCGGTAGGTTCCCCCTGTGGGGTTCTCGGGCGCTGTCGGCGTGATGGCATCCGTCCTCACTTGGACCCAAGTCCCCGTGAGGGGGCTCAAACCAAAGAGAGAGGTATCGATGCCTACCCGTTTCACCAGTGCTGTTCGCGTTTTGATTGCAGGTGCGGCGATGTTCTCCACCGCACAGGCAGCCACGGCTGACGACTTCCTGCTCGTCCCCAACTCCAACACCGACACCATCGAGGCGTTCGATGCGTTCAGCGGCGCAGCGCTGGGATCGTTCATCAACCACGGCGCAGCGCTCGGCCAGTTTGGCTACACCGGCAGCTCGACGCCGATTGAGGCGATCGAAGTCGGCAACGAGATCTGGGTGTCCGATCAGCTCGCCGACCGCATCGTGCGATACAACAAGTTCACCAGCCAGGCTGTTGGACAGATCGGCGTCAACGCGTTGGGCGATGGTCAGTTCAACAACATCCGCGGCATCTCCCTCATCGGCAACAAGGTGTACGCCGCGCTGGGCTCAAGCTCTGACACCTTCGATGAGGGCATCGTTGAGATCGACTCCGCCACCGGCGCCGTCATCACGAGCTTCAACGGGCGCGACAGCGGCGACACCTCCTACTGGGACATCATTTCCCTCGATGGAAACGAACTGCTCATCACCAACTCCGACACGGGAAACGACGGCATCGAGCGCTACAACCTCGCCGGCAACTACCTCGGCAACCTGTTCAGCTCCGATGGCGCGTCCTCGCTCGACTTCGGCCAGCAGATGAACATCCGCGGCACGACCGGGAACATCCTGGTCGGCGGCTTCAGCCCCCCGGCGGGCGTGTATGAGATTACGCCTGGCGGTGTTGATCTCGGGATCGTCGCGGCAATGGACCTCGGCCCCCGCGCGGGCTACGAGCTCGGCAACGGGCAGATCGCGTGGTCCAACGGCGCCCAGTTCGGCACCGATGCCGCAGCCTTTGGCAGCGGGTCCTTCCGCTTCATCAACGCATCGACTGTTCCCGCCCCCGGCGCTGCAGCGGTGCTGGGCCTGGCCGCCCTGAGTGCCGGACGCCGGCGCCGCTGAACGGTCAAGCTCATGCCACGGCATCGAGCATTGCTCGCTCACACCTGACCCAAGAGGGCCATCACATTCGCGTGTGATGGCCCTTTCGTTGCGCAGAGCCCGCCACCAGCAAGTAGAAGCGTAAAAGGGCCGAGCAGGTCGCAAAACCCACCCGGCCCAACCAGAGAGCTGAAGATCAACAGGCGATCAGCTTTAGCGTGCCGAGACGCGCTCAGGCTTGTTGTTGTTCTGCGCGTTCCACATGACCTTGTCATTGACGGTCAGGCGTGACACATCGAGGAACATGCGGTCCTTCATCTTCATGCGCTTGCCGAACGCGGTCAGACGATCGCCGTCTTCAATGATGTTCCTCTTGGCCTTCTTGCCCAGATCAAGGAAGATGGTCCTGCCATCTTCGAACTTGACTCGTGCGACCTTGTGACCCCGCATGGCTTCGGGCAGGTTGCTGTTCTTGGCCATGTCGACCGACTGCACCGTGCCGCGGACCCGGTTGGTGGCCCGCTGCTGAGCATCGCGTGATGCCTCTCGGCGGTTCATGTCCTCCGTGCCGGCCATCGCGGCGCGATCGCCACGATCACGCATCTTGTCGTTGTTGCGCTCGCGCTGGTTCTGCTCGTTCTGAGCAGTCACCGGGTCAACGTAGAGGTAGTACGTCCAGTCGAGGTTGTAGTCATTGCTGTTGTCATAGAAGCCGTCGTAGTAGCCGTCGGCGTAGCCCTGGCTCCACTTGGATGACCATTCGTCGTAAACAACGGTGTAGTCGTACCCGAACTCGTCATCCCGGTAGCCGTCGTAGTAGCCATCAAGATAGCCGTCGGTGTAGAGCTCGCTGGTGGCTTCACTCCACCAGGCACGGTCATAGACCTCGTTGCCGTAGAGGGCGTAGCTGTCATCGTCGTAGTCAGCATCGTTGTCCCACGACCATTCGGTTTCGCCGTAGGGCTCGATCTCGTAGTCGATGTCGCCGTGGCGGATGCCATCGAAGTCATCGTCGAACCAGTCGGTGGGGTCGTACCACTCTTCTTCGTGGACGCCTTCATCCCAAGACCACTCACGCGCGGGCTTGTCCTCTCGCTCGTCCTGAGCCGTGGCTGTCGAAGCAACGCCGCTGATGGCAAGACCGCAGGCTGCGGTGATGGTCGAGATGTTCTGAAGAAGTTCACGCTTGCGTGCAAGGGTTTCCATGTTCATCGCTCCTTTCGGGAGTTCTGAAATCCATGGATCGACGGCACCGCTTCAACAGTGCGTATGCCACAGCATGTGCTCTGCGACGTGGTCCTCCGCGTCGATCCATTGACAAGCATGGACCCGCGAACTGCAAGCACCGTGAGGTGATGATGAATCCCGGTTCATAGTGCACGGCTCGTACTGCACGTCGGCGACAGGAGTACACCGTTGGTGGAGCGGCCGCGGCCTGCAGCCATTGCTAGCGAGCGCCGGCCAGCACATCCCACACCTGCGTCTGCAGGTCGTTGTTCGATGGGTCGAGTCCCTGGCACTGGTTCAGCGATTCATCAAACTGCTCTCGGTTAACAAAGGCCACGCCGCTGTCGGCGTAGAGCACATGGACGCCGTCGCCGTGACGTGAGTCGATGCGCTCGGGCAGGCCCACGCCATCGGCGAGCAGGGGCAGGCCATCGATCTCGTGGAGCCTTGGCAGGCGCAACGGCGCTGCCGGCAGCGCACCAAAGCCCCAGTCGAGGAATGGGTAGCTCGCATAGCCACCCTGAACATTGACACCGGGCGTGCCGGGCGGCCAAGGATTCACGTCCGTATCGAAGGCCTGGCTGTCAGCCGTCTCCGCCGGGCAGTAGAGTGGCTCGCCCTCGGTCATGAGGTCGTGTGCGATCAGCCGGCCAAAGAGCACGAGGTTCCCGCCGCCAAAGCCCGAGTAGACCATGGTGTTCCACTGCAAGCGTCCGCCGCGGTACCCGAGCGGGAGTTGCTCGTCGAAGTCATTGGCGTAGAGCGTCAGGGCTTGATGGGTCGACCTCAGGTTGGCCTGGCATCGCACGCGCGTCGCAGCATCCCGGGCCTTGCCGAGAGCGGGCAGCAGGATGCCGATGAGCAGCGCGATGATGGCGATGACCACCAGAAGCTCAATGAGCGTGAACGCTGAGGATGATCGTGCGCGGACTCGGGTCATCGGGGGATTGTTGGCATCGCGCCAAAGCTGTGCCGACCTCAACACCCCACCCGCCTGACCCATAGACTATGGGGCTGCTCAGCGCCCGATACAGCGCTGTCACGGGAGCAAACACCATGGAAACCATCGAAGCGATCTACAGCAGGCGTGCGATCAAGCACTTCGACCCCGAGCATCGGCTCAGCGCCGATGAGGAACGCAGGCTTATCGAATCAGCGATGCAATCGCCCACGAGCTTCAACATCCAGCACTGGCGTTTCGTGGTGATCCGTGATCCCGAGCTTCGCCGGCAGGTGCGCGCCCACGGCAACGACCAGGCACAGATGACCGATGCCAGCCTGCTCGTGCTCATGACCGCCGATGTGCTCGCCTGGCAGAAGGAGCCGGGCCGCTACTGGAAGAACGCGCCCGCCGAGGTCGCCGAGCTGCTCGTCAACTGGATGGGACCATTCCATGAAGGCAAGCCGCAGCTGCAGCGAGACGAGGCTCAGCGCTCCATTGGCATGGCGATGCAGACGCTGATGATCGCGGCCAAGGCCATGGGCTACGACTCGTGCCCGATGATCGGCTTCGATCACGACAAGGTAGCCGAGCTCGTCAAGCTGCCGAGCGACCATTGCATCGGCCCGCTGGTGGCCATCGGCAAGGCCACCAAGCAGCCCTGGCCCAAGCCGGGACAGCTCAGCTACGACGAAGTGGTCATCGAGAACACGTTCTAAACCACGGGCCGACCCTTCGAACCGTGTCATGCATCTCATGCACGCTGACGCGCAATGATGTTCCATGGGTCTCTTTGACGGCACATCGCTCGAGCAGCCCGTCACGTGCGAGCACTGCAACGCCGAACTCTCAGCATGCACATGCCCGCGCGATGCCTCGGGCTGCGTGTGCCCGCCAAGCGCCCAATCGCCGCGAGTTCGCAGAGAGAAGCGGCGCGGCAAGTGGTGCACAATCATCGCGGGTCTCGACCCTGTTGCAACGGATCGCAAAGCGCTGCTCAAGCAGCTTCGCACCGCACTCGGCACGGGCGGCGGTGTGAGCGATGATGAAGTCGTCCTGCAGGGAGACCACCGAGACGCTGTGGTTCAACGCCTCTGCGAGCTGGGCTACAGCGCAAAGGCTTCGGGCGGCTAAGAGCCGGCCGTCGCCGGCGATGCGGTTGTCGCACCGCTGACGGCCGACTCCACCAGTTGCTGCATCTCGACCATCTCGTCATGGGCGAGGCGCTGGCCCGCAGCGCTGATGAGCCACATGGTGATGAGGACCGCCACACAGATCGGTATCGCCCACAAGGCCATGGGCGGCTTGTTCATGAGCAGTTCCGCGCCCGCCCAAGTTGCGGCGATGGCAGCAATCGTGAAGAGCGACAGCGATGTGAGCATGTAGCCCGTCCAGATGCCCGGGCTGGGGTTGAACCTGCCAAAGACCTCGCACGAGGGTGGGTCTGCCGATTCATCGCGCAGTTCAAGCGTGAGCCAGGGTGACCAGGTGTGCCTGCGGCCTTGGGGCACGGAGACCTGGAAGTGGTGACCGACGCGCTCGACCCTGAATCGGCTTGCAGTGGCAGCGCACGCTGCCAGTCGATCGCCCACCAGTGATGCGGGTTCATCGAGCTCGACGCGGAACGTCGGGCCGAGGACCAGGGTTGCCACAGCGGGGCCGATCGCCATGAGAAGTCCGTTGATGATCGCTTGGGATCAGGGTTGAACGCGAGAACAGCGGATCACTTCTTGCCAAACATGCCGCCGAGCTTGCCCATCAGATCACCCACGGCCTGCCCGCCATCCTGACCGGTGAGGTTGCCGAGCATGGCGCTCAGATCCCCTTGGCCCGCGAGCTTGTCTTTGAGCGGCCCGATCATGGCATCGAGGCCTTGCTGAGCCTCGCCTTCGCCGCCGCCGAGGAGTTGGCCGAGTGAACCCATGTCCAGCGCGGAGGTCAGGGAGGAGAGATCACCCTTGAGCAGCGCATCCATGTCGAGCTTGCCCGAAGCGATGGCCTGCTCGATCATCGTGAGTGCCTGGTCGAGAAAGCCGCCGGCCTGCGCCTCGGAAGCACCAACCTTGCTGCTGATCGCCGAGATGATGGAGCGGACATCGCCGCCGAGCAGTTCCTGAAGCATCGTGCATTCTCCGTGCGCGCGACGCCCAGAGGACATCGCCCGGGATCCAGAATGAGAACGCTGAGAATAACGCCTGAGGACGGCGCCTCCAAGCACGTCCATGCCGTGGGGCAAGCATTCGCCACGAGCTACGATGGCCCCATGGCAGCACAACCAAGCAGCAGACGAACACGCGGCACCCCCCGGCGATCGCGCGACACCGCTGGGCCTGAACGGGGCCGCCTCGCCTCACGGGTCATCCGGATCATCGTGGTGCTGGCCATCGTCGCTGGTGCGAGCTACTTCGGCATCGACCTGACCGGGTCGGGCAACGGGCCAGCCTCGCCCGCCCAGACCGACACGCGCGCTGCCGGCGGTTCGATCGCGAGCACCGATCGGGGGCATGACCGCATCGCAGAACTGATGCTCGCCAGGCAGTCCGACACGATGGTGACGCTTACCGCGCGCATCGTCCGCATCCTGCCCACGGACACCGACGGCTCGCGGCATCAGAAGTTCATCGTCGGCATCGAGTCATCCAAGGCGCCCAAGGACACGGTGCTCATTGCACACAACATCGACCTCGCGCCCGAGGTGCCCGCGTCGCTCGGAGATACGCTGACCATTCGCGGCGAGTACGAGTACAACGACCTCGGCGGCGTCATCCACTGGACGCACCACGACCCCAAGCAATGGCGCGAGGGCGGCTGGATCGAGCACAAGGGCAGACGCTACGAGTAGCAGCCTTCCGGCGCGAGGCGCGACGCATCGCTGCGGTCTGCCTGCACTTCGGGCGCAGCGCTCAAGCCGCCGATCGTCGACGAGGCACCGCTTCAATCACGCGGCATTGATGTGCGAGGAGGCGCTCACGCCTGCGAGCTATCAGAACGCCAAGGCGGTCGATGCGGCGAAGACATCAGCCCAGAAATGGATCGGGCTGGCATCAAAGAGCCTGCTGTCCGCGGGGCGGCCCATTTCAGACTGACTGTCGGAAGCATCCGTGGAGGGATCCATGGGGCTGGCCAGGGGCCCGACCGGAATGCCCGCAAATGGATCGCCAGCGAAGGGCTGTGCAGCAAAGCCAGCGTGCTCGGTGCGCGCAAGCCTGATGGCTTCCACCGAGGGGTTGGCCGGGTACAGATCCAACTGAACGCCGGACGTAATGACATCCGCGTGGGCTACGCCCGTGGCAGCCGTCGCTGCGAGCATCGCGGCCAGACTGATCTTCATCCCATGCACTCCCACTTCACGTGACCCGAGCAGACACCGGCGAGCACCGATGCTGCGGATCGGTCCAACCATGCTGCAGGAATGGCGTGGAAGCGAGAAAAACATGATTTAGCGGGTCAAAAAATGCAAGTTTTCTTGCGAAACGGTCGCCTTGCCGCGCGCGGAACCCACGAAAGCACTGGGGCCGAACGTCGACCACCGGTGTCACGCCGGGTCGACACGGCGGACTTCCACCTTGGTCGCCGAGGCCAAAGCCTTGTGGACAGGGCACTTGCCCGCGATCGTCTCCAGCGCCGCAAGCTGCTCATCGCTCAGTTCGCCCTTGAAGGCGATCTCGAGCATGAAGCGCTCGGGCTGGTCCCCACCGCTGGCGAGGTGCCTGACCGAGGCTGCGACCTCTTCCAGGGGCCAGCCCTTGCGCTGGGCGTAGGACCGAACGGTCATCGTCGAGCACGATGCCAGCGCCGCGGTGAGCAGGGCCATGGGCGAAGGCGCCTCGCCGTGCTCCCCGCCCGTGCGGCCGATGGCGCCCGGTGCGTCCGAGAGAAACTCGTGCCCGGGCACGGAGACACGGGTGCGGAAGGTGTCCCCGGGCGTGCGGGCCTTTGCCTCGTGGAGGACCGCCCGGTCCGAGGCCCACTGGTCAGCGACGGGAGATTCTGAGGCACGCCGGTCAGTCATAAAGCACACTCCTGAAGCTGGGACGTTGCATCTGCAGCATGCCCGCAGCGAATCTGGGACAGGAGGCCGAACATGTCCACGACAACCAACACGCCCTTTGTGCATCGCGAGGACGTCGCGGAGCCAGTCGCGCAACGGGCTGCGGAGGGCCGTTCGGATCCTGCTTTAAGCAATGGTAGTTCAGCCCCGCTGGAGATCCTCATTGACGGCCTTTGCCCGCTGTGCGCCAAGGAAGCCAAGCTGCTGGAGTGGCTTGATGGCGACAAGGGCCGACTCAAGATGACCGACATCGCTGCAGAGGATTTCGACGCCTCTCGGTATGGCAAGACCTTCGAGGAGGTGATGGGCGAGATCCATGCGGTGATGCCCGATGGCACGCTCATCACCGGCGTCGAGGTGTTTCGCCAGGCCTACAGCCGCATCGGCTGGGGCTGGCTGCTCGGTTGGACCCGCTGGCCGGTGTTCAACCGCATCGCGGACGCTGGCTATCGGTGGTTTGCCAAGAACCGCCTCAAGCTCACGGGCCATGGCGATCGGTGCAATCTTGACCCCGATCAGCCCGGACGCTGCAAGGTCTGACGAGGCCGCGCTCACAGCCGGCTAATCTCTTGGCGTGGAACTCACGCCGCTGAAGTACTTCCTTGAAGTTGCACGCACGGGCCACATCACCCGCGCTGCTGAACGGCTGGGCTTGTCACAGCCTGCGTTGTCCGCATCGCTTCGCAAGCTCGAGGAAGAGGCCGGGGCCCCACTGCTTGATCGCACAGCCAAGGGTGTCGAGCTGACCGAGGCCGGAATTGCCTTTGCCGAGCATGCGCGAGACGCTCTGCACGCAGCGAGCGAGGGCATCCGCGCAGTGCGTGAACTGGCGGGACTCGAAGCGGGCACGATCCGCATCGGCGGAGGCGCCACCGCTGTGGGCTACGTGCTGCCGGCAGCGATCTCGCGCTTTCGAAGCGAGCACCCGGCCATCCGGTTCTACATCCGCGAGGCGGGCTCTCAGGCGGTGGGCGAGGCGGTGCTCGCGGGAGAACTCGACCTGGGCATCGTGACGCTTCCGATGCGTGTCGCCGGGGCAAGCGACCTGCTCACCCTGCCGCTGGTGGTCGATGAGCTTCGTCTCATCACGCCGGCCGACCATCGACTGGCCGATCGACGCAGCTTCCGTTGGCAGGATCTCGACCGCGAGGCGATGATCGGCTTTGAAGCAGGCAGTGCTGTGCGAGAAGTCATTGATCAGCAGGCGCGGCTGCACGGGGCGCAGCCCGAGATGATCATGGAGCTGCGCTCGATCGAGCCCATGCGGCACATGGTCGCTGCCGGGGTGGGGGTGGCGCTCATCAGCCGGTTTGCGCTCGATGAGAGCGAGCCCGGGCTCGGCTGCAGGGACAGCAAGATCACGCGAGAACTTGCGATCATCAGGCGTGCCGATCGCGTGCCGTCGGCAGCAACCGCAGCGTTCGAACGCGTGCTGCGTACGGTCACGCGGCCGTGAGAGCGACCACTGCCGGGTATCTTCTTTCATAAACTCAATTGATGTACGCTACTTGAATCATCGATTTGATGTATCGGGAGAAAGCTCCGATGATGCATCGTCTACTTCACGCACCCCTGCACCCATGAGGAGCTTTCCATGACATCCGCCAACGCCTTCAACAGCAAGAAAACCCTGTCCACCTCCGAGGGCGAGATCACCTACTTCGACCCGATGGCCCTGCAGGAGGCGGGCCTGGGCGCGATCGACCGCATGCCCTTCTCCATCCGCGTGCTGCTCGAAGCCATGCTGAGGAACCTCGATGGGTTCGTGGTGACCAACGACGACATCGCGGGCCTCGCGGGCTACGACGCCAAGAACGTCAAGAGTGTGGAGATGCCCTTCATGCCCGGGCGGGTGGTGTTGCAGGACTTCACCGGCGTGCCTTGCGTCGTCGATCTCGCAGCGATGCGCGATGCGATGAAGCAGCTTGGCGGCGATCCATCGGCGATCAACCCCGCGGTGCAGTGCGACCTCGTGATCGACCACTCGGTGCAAGTCGATGACTTCGCGACCAGGGTCGCCCTGACCATCAACGCCGAGCGTGAGTTCGAGCGCAACAACGAGCGGTACCGCTTCCTCAAGTGGGGCCAGCAGAGCCTGAGCAACTTCCGCTGCGTGCCGCCGGCGA
>CAZSBR010000045.1:0-14006 GCA_964605165.1 uncultured Phycisphaeraceae bacterium | reverse complement strand
ATCCGGGCCATGCTCGCAGCGTTGTATGACGAGGCCGTCGCCCAGAGCGTGCGGATTCAGTATGGCGGGTCGGTCAAGCCGGACAACGCGGGGGAACTCTTTGGCCAGGCGGACATCGATGGCGGGCTCATCGGGGGTGCGTCGCTCAAGGCAGCGGACTTCGCCTCGATCGTGGCCAGCGCCGGCTGAACGCCTAGAGTCTGGGCCCGTTCAGAGCGGGCCCGGCGAGCGTGTGAACCGGGAGGCGATTTCTCGCCCATGCTGCAGCATCCATGGGCGGTTTCCCAAGGATGCCCGGCGGGTCTCATCGCGGCATGGGCTGCGGGGGAAAGCGGATGGAGCGTTTGATGAGCATGATGGGCTGGCCCACCTCTGAAGTTGCCTCTGCGTTGACGCCCGGCGTGGCGTCGCTCTCGCTGACGCCGACGCTTGCGGTCGCGGGCTGGATCACGGGCCTGATGATCGGCGTGTTCCTGCTGGTGTCGGTGGTGCTGATTCTTGTGGTGCTCATCCAGAGGCCGCAGGGCGGCGGGCTGGGCGGCGCGTTCGGTGCTGGCGGCTCGGGCGAGACCGCGTTTGGTGCGAAGACGGGCGATGCTCTGACGATTGCCACCGTGGCGGTGTTCATCCTGTGGCTGCTGCTGGCGGTGGGCCTTGTGTTTGCGACGCGGCCCGAGACGGTCGTCGCCACGCCGCCGGAGGGCGTGATCGTCGCACCGGAGGATGCCGAGGCGACGGGCGATACAGCGCCTTCTGAGCCGGCTTCCACCGAGCAGGCTGCGGCGGCATCGGACGGCGAGGCTGCACCAGAATCGGAAGCCGAACCAGCCACCGAGCCAGCGCCAGATGCGGACGCCGGGGCAGCACCGCCCGCCGAGCCCGAAACGCCCGGCGGCTAAAGAGTCTCTGTGGTACGCTCGGTGCTTTCGCTTGCCGAGACGAGACCTCCCGAGAAAAGAGGGGTGTTCGAGTGATCCGCAGCATGACGGGCTTCGGAGAAGCCTCAGCTTCACAGGACGGCGTCCACTTCTCAGTCGAGCTGCGCTCGCTGAACAACAAGTACTTCAAGGCCTCCATCCGCCTGCCCGAGCATCTGCAAGTCCTCGAAGCCGAGCTCGAAAGCGCCCTGCGCAGACGCATCACCCGCGGCACGGTCACGCTGACCGCCAGCTCTACGGACACGTCCGCATCGGCGGCGATGGACATCAACCACCACGCGCTGGACAGCTACATCGAGCAGCTCAGGCGCGTCAAGGCGGTGCAGGCGGGCGAACTGACGATCGACGTGGGCACGCTGCTCGAACTGCCCGGCGTGCTGCAGGCCCGCGTGGATGAAGAGGCCCGTGTGCACCGGGCGCGTGCGGTGCTTGCTCAGCTCGTCGAGACGGCGTGCGAGCACCTGCTTTCGATGCGTCGCCGCGAGGGTTCGCTGCTCGTCGAGGAGCTCTCGATGCACCGCGATGCGATCGCAGAGCGCCTCGAGAAGATCCAGCAGCTTGCGCCCAACGTCGTCACTCAATACGAGCGTCGTCTTCGAGAGCGCATCAAGCAGATGATGGTCGAGGCGCAGCTCAAGCTCGAGCCGGGCGACATCATCCGTGAGCTTGCCATCCACGCCGAGAAGACGGACATCGCCGAGGAAGTCAGCCGCCTGAGAGGCCACATCGAGCAGTTCACCGAGTTGATCTCGGGTGACGACACCCAGCCCATCGGGCGGACGCTCGACTTCCTCGCCCAGGAGATGCTCCGCGAGGCCAACACCATCGCGAGCAAGAGCCCGGATGAGCAGATCTCACGGCTGATCGTCGAGGTCAAGGGCGTGATCGACCGCATCAAGGAACAGGTGCAGAACGTCGAGTAGAGCGATGCTGGCGAGGGCTTGAGCGGGAGACTGCGATGAGCCATCACACGAGCCATCGAGCAGGGCATCACGAAGATTCGGCGCCCCCGGTACCAAGGCCCGCACTGCCTCGGCTGAGCATCGGCGATGCGGCGGTGGTGCTTGCGCAGTATGACCTGCCCGCTGTGCACGCGGTGCGCGCACTGGCCGGCGGACAGGCCGCCCGGCTCGAAACGCGGGATGGCTCGCTGCTGCTCAAACGCCGGCCCGCCTCGCGTGCCTCTCACCTGAGCCGCGTGCATCTGGTGGTGGACACGATCGCCGGGCCGCTCGATGCGCTGGGCATCATCGTGCCCACGCCCAAGAGAACAGCGCGTGGTGAAACGATGGCTCTCGCACAGGGATGGGTGTACGACATCGCGCCGTGGATCGAGGGTCACCGGTTCGATGGCGCGCCTGCAACAGCAGCCCAGGCGGGTGCCGCCCTGGCGCTGGTGCATCAGGCCCTCCGCACGCCGCGGGTGGCAGCGATCGCCCCCGAGCTTTCAGCGATGCGCAGCGCAGGGGAACCCGGAGCCGACGAGCAGGTTGCAGCAGACGCCCTCCACCCCCTGCGTCGAGATCTCTCCCTTTGGCTCGAACGCGAGGGCGTGTGGAGCGGAACAAGCCAGGTGCTTCACGGCGACTGGCACCGCGGCAATGTGCTGTTCGACCCGGTGGGCAGAGCGCACGCTGTGCTGGACTTTGAACTGACCAGCACGGGCCCCGTCATCGCCGAAGTTGCCAGCGGCGCGGTGCAGTTCGCCACCGAGATCAGGACAGGGCCGGCCGCTCACTGGCCCGCCGAAACGGACCTTGCGACCATCGAGCAGTTCGTGGCGGGCTATCGCGAGGCGCGTCCCGCCCGCCGCCTCGGCCGACGACCCGGCCTGCTGAAGCAAGCGGATGCCAAGGCTGCGCCGGTGCTGATGGCCCACGCCCTGTTGATGCAGGCTGCGGAGCTTGACCCGGGCGAGGGATCGCTGACAGCAGCGGTGGTGCGCAAGGCCCGCTGGCTCCTGGATCGACAGGTCGAAATCACCCACATCTTCATGCCCTGAGCCGGCCGCCCCTGCTCGCAGCCTGCATGGCCCAACGCCCCGTTTGGGGCCAAAACCCCGTTTGGGGCCCGGCAGAGCGCTCGGACACCAACTGCCCTGCTACCGGTATCACACGCAAGGGCTGGGCACCAAGGTTTTGCTTGATTCCTCGGAGGGCTCGATGAACACTGGCTGTGTGAAGCCTGCACGGATGACACCCAAGTTGCCGGTACTCCCCATCCTCGGGTGCGCTGTTCTGCTGTCGCTCGCGCCACTCGCAGCGGGGCAGGATGGCCAGGCGGCGACGGGCGGTGCGGAGACCACCGCCGGCGATGCTTCCCGGACCGGCGCGTCCCCCGCGGATGGTGGCCAACAGGATCAGCCTCGCACCGATGCCGCGTTTGAGGCAAGGGTGCAGGCTCTGATCAATGGCCTTGATGCTGAGGAGTACGCGCTGCGCAAGATGGCCACCCAGCAGCTTGCTGCGATCGAGGGCTTTGACCGCCGGGCGCTGGCACGCGTGCTGACCGAGCAGGATCTCTCGGCCGAGCAGCGCGAAAGGCTTGAGGGCATTGCCCTGACGATGTTCGAGCGCGAGCCGCGGGCCGGGCTGGGTGTGCAGTTTGACGTCACGCGCGATGGCTTCGGCGCAGGGATTGCACGCACCGTCGAGGGCTTCGATGCAGCGCGCGTGCTCAGGCCGGGCGATGTGGTGATCTCGGCCGATGGCGCGCCCATCCGCAGCCCGAGCGACCTGCGGTATTCGATCATCTCGAGGGCGCCGGGCGAGAAGCTGCCGCTGGTCATTCAGCGGGGCGAGGAGACCATGGAGGTCGAGCCCGAGCTGGGTGCATTCTCAGAGCTTGGCAATGCTGCACCCTTGAGCACGCGGGATCTGCTCATCGCGTGGCGGATGTGGTTTGACCGCCTCGGGTTTCTTGATGCGCCGGGCGATGTGATCTTTGTGAACGCGGACACCACCTCGAACTGGGCCGGCCGCCCGCCCTCACCCAGCCGGGCCACCGCCGGCGGCAGCGTGCGCGATGGCACCAGCTACGCGGGCGTGCGCACACGCTCGATCCCCAATGTTCGCGTGTTTCAGAACGGGGTTGAGATTCAGCCGGGCGGGCAGATCCGCGGCGGCGAGCGGCTCAGGGCTGAGCTCATCCGCGACCGCATCGCCTTCACCTCCCTGCAGATCGACATGCAGCGGATGATGCTCGATGCTGTGGGCAACGCGGGACCGAGGGCCGAGATTGAGCAGGAGATCGCCCGGCTCGAACAGGAACTTGCCCGCTGGCAGCGTCAACTCGAGGCTGAAGTGCCCTGATCGAGAACTGGTTTCTTCCCAGCGGGTCCAATCAGCCTGACACGCCGGTACCGGCCGTCCACCGCTGTGTGCGACGGCGAAAGGTCAGCGCGTGGCGTGCTGGTCGTGTCTGAGACGCTTACTTGTGGCCCATCACCGGGTCGCCGAAGACCAGGCTGACCTTGGATG
The DNA here is from genome assembly GCA_964605165.1 of uncultured Phycisphaeraceae bacterium. GTDB lineage: Bacteria > Planctomycetota > Phycisphaerae > Phycisphaerales > UBA1924 > OFTM382. Next base: position 9,589 of record CAZSBR010000045.1, on the reverse strand, counting down.
GCTGCCCGCCGTGCTCATCAAAGAGCATCAGCTCGTTGTGCCTGTCATCCTCAAGCCATGGCGCGGGCAGGTAGTAGCGGGTCTGCGGCGGGACAGCCTGTCCCGTGCTGTCGCTCACCCAGTACCGCCCGACATTGTGGCCATTGAGCATGATCTGGCCCTTGGTCATGCCCGTGAGGTCAACGAACAACGGCCTCGAGGTCTCGGGAGTCTGGAAGGTCGTCTTCCACCACACAGGCGTGTCCGGGTGCTCCTTGAGGCTCGTCTGCATCTTGGACTGCGGCTTGAACGCGGTCGGCGCGGGCGGCTCCCACTTGGCAAAGGCCCATTCGGCCTTCTCCGTCACAGCGACGGTGCCCTCATCGATGGTCATCGAAGCGGCGAGCTTGGAGAGCGCCTCCTTGGCATCCTCCTCGGCGATGGTGTCAGCGGCCAGCGCAAGCTGGAGCTTGTTGTTGCCGCGGTTCAGCTCTTCCTGGTCCAGCACGATGCGATCAAAGCCGCTGCGATCGAGCACGCGGATGATCTTGTCATTGAGCACGAGGACCGCGGGCGCGACGAACTCATTGATCGAGATCACCAGGGGCGACTTCTTGCGATGCACGAAGGTCCACGTCGCGCGCACGGGGTGCGTGACATCGCCCTCGCGCGTCTCCCACATCGGCGCATAGCCCTCGAGCAGGTCGAGGGGCTCTTCCTCGACGAGGCTCATGCGCCCGGCCTTGAAGGTCGCCCGCTCAAAGAGATGGCCGAACAGACCCTTGCGGTCACCCAGGTGCGCACCGCTGGAGTACCGCCCGAGGTTGTCCGCGAGCAGCACGAGGTGGGTGGTCGATTTCTTGAAGGGCACGGTCAGGCCGTCATCACCGCCCGGCCCGAGGCCGCAGACGCCGATGGCCTCACCATCGAGGTACCCGGTGAGCCGGTCGCCCGCAGCGGGCGCCATCAGCTTGGGTTTGCGGGCTGCGGGATTCTTGAACGTCAGGCGATACCAGCCGTAGCCATGAGGCGTGCCGAGTTCGGTGAGCGTGGCCGGCCCGGCGATGCGTGCGAATCGGGGGCTGGAGCCGGTGGTCTGTTCGTGGGTGTGCGCAGCCTTCCACTCGGCGAGTTCCGCCTTGGGCGCACTGGGCGGGGCCTTGAGCTTGAGTGACCGGATGGTGGCATCCGGGCCGATGACCGAGGCATCCTTGCTCGCCGCGACGGGTTCACCGCTGGCATCGAGGCCGTGGACGTGGGTGTAGACGGCGTTCTTGTGGTGGAAGACGTGGTCGAGTTGCGACTCGCTCGAGAGCACGATGGTGACACCTTCGTGGCGGAGCACCTCGGGCTGCTTGTGACGTGCTGTGGGTGCCTGCAGATCCATGGGCGAGCCGTTGATCGAGACGGTGCCCATCGCGCCATCGGGCCCGACGAGGTGCAGCATCTCGCCCTCGCCGCTGACGACGCTGAAGGTCGAGTAATCAAGGCGCGAGCGGCCGTTGAGATGCGTGCGCATGAGCACCCACGAAACGGGGCACTTGCCGCCGGGCACGAGCAGCGGCTGGCCATCGGGCAAGAGCAGATCGGCGTCAAGCCACTGGCCCTTCTTGCCCTCGGCGTGGAAGACGAAGGTCACCGCCCCCTGCTGCCCGCTGAGGTGCACGACCGAGGCCGAGCCCGCGCTGGGCCGGATGACGGCCTGCGCGTGGTCGAGGTCGGCATTGGCAAACACGCGGGAGAAGGCGCTGGCGAACGAGGCGACGCGCCTGACGGCTGTGTAGCGTTCGCTCGCTGTGCCGCCCTCGGAGAGCGGCGCGCCCTGATCGTTGGATGTTGTGACGAACGAGCGACCATCGAAGGGCGCACGGCCGCCGAAGAACTCGAAGTTCGTCCCGCCACAGAACGGGCTGACGACGAACTGGCCGCCGCCGGCGAGCACCTCCGCGAGCGTGCGGGTGACGTCGCCCGGCTCGAGTGCTTCGGGGCTGGGCTGATTCCAGAGATCGGGCTGACCGACGCGGAGGTCGGCGACGAACCGCGGGCTCTTGGGGTTGATGTGCCCGAGTTGCCGCATGGTGGCGAGCATGTCTTCGCTGCCGCTCCACGCGTCGATCTCTCCCTCGACGCCCTGCCAGAGGTTGTTGATGTTGAAGACGGGCACGGTGAGGCCCGACTCATGGAGATAGCGGTTGATCTCGCCGAGATAGGCCTTGGCGAGGTCGGACTTGCCGCAGGTCCAGTGGTGCTCGTTCTGGAGGAGGATGATCGGCCCGCCGCCGGAGCTGACGGCCTGCAGATCCTTGATCTGGTCGGCGACCGCCGAGATGAATCGGCTGGTTGCTTCGAGGAAGGGCCCGTTGGCGGTGCGGAGTTCGACGCCCTCTGTGAGTTGCAGCCAAGCCGGGATGCCGCCGAGATCCCACGAGCTGCCGACGAAGGGGCCGACCCGCAGGATGCAGCGAAGGCCCGCCTCGTGCACGAGCTCGACGAAGTGGCGCAGGTCACGCTCGCCGTTGAACTCAAAGTGACCGGGCCTGGGCTCGTGGCAGTTCCAGAAGACGGGCGTCTCGATGGTGTTGATGCCAGCGAGCTTGGCTGCATGAATGCGATGGGCCCAGAGAGCGCGGGGCACCCGGGCATAATGAAGTGAACCACCCACAATCCACATCCGCTTGCCTTCGATCATCAGGCTGCGACCATCAAACGTGACTGCTGGCATGCGGACTCCGCGATTCTGGGCGTGTCTGGGTCGCGGACTGTGCCCCTGCAAGCAGGCGTGCACCGCTCCCCGTGCGTCGTGGAAAAGCGAGCTGAGCGGGCGCACCCGACAACCCGGTCTCCCCACGATGGAAATGCGAGGAAAGCCCCAACCTTAGGTTGCAGTGCATCCAATAGCAACGCCCAGAGCCTGACTCCGTATACCCTGCCTCCGGCCGGAATGGCTCGGGCCCGCTCCTGAAGGAACGGGCCCCCCAGACCCGACCTCACAGACTTGGGGCATCCAGTGGGCAAGGTCGCCCGAACGCTCCGTCTCCCACGCCCGCCGACGGATCTCGCCTACCTATGTCTGACTCTCTTCGTGACGCTCTCGCCTCCCGCCGCTCGCCGAGCACCCAAGCCTCGGCCAGCCCCGAGCCGACGGCTGGTCCATCACAAACACCGGCCATACCAGCCGGGCGGCCCCGGCGGACGCCCTTTGACCCGCTGCGGGTGACGATCGCCGGCCTGCTGCTGGCCGCGGTCGGGGGTTGCAGCAGCCCCATGGCGGACATCGACCGCCGCATCGCCGAGGCCGCTGAGAGCAGAGCCACCCAGATCGGCTCCAATCGCCCGCCGACGCTCAGGGCCTTTGACCAGCAACGCTCGCGTGGCGACAAGACGGACAAGAACCCATCGACGCGCAATCCCGGCGCTTCCGAACTCGACTATGTCGGGCAGGCACCCGACGGCCGAACCCCCGCGGAGGTCGCCCGCTCGCTGAGCGAGACGCTCGAGGGCTACAGCCGACGTGCTGTCGGCCTGGACGATGCCGATGTGAAGGTCATCACCCTCTCCCGCGCCTTCGACATCGCCCAGCGCGATGCGCGCGAATATCGCACCGCTGAGGAGGACTACCTCATCGCGGCGATCCGCCTGCTCATCGAGCGTCACCTCTTCGACCCCCGCCTCTTCAACGACACCTCCATCGGCCTCACCTCAGAAGGCAGCGATGGCCGATTCGACAGCGCGCTGCGCGTCATCAACACCATGCGCGTCTCGCAGCAGTTGCCCTACGGCGGCGAGGTCGAGGCGCGATGGGTCTGGCGAGCCGCCGAGCAACTCCGCTCGAGCGTCGAAGGCCAGTACGTCCAGTCATCGGAGCTGGTCCTCAGCGGCAACGTCCCGCTGCTCCGCGGCGCGGGCCTGGTGGCGCAGGAGTCATTGATCCAGTCCGAGCGCGATCTGGTCTACGCAGCGCGCGAGTACGAGCGCTTCCGCCGCGAGTTCTTCGTCGATATCGCAATCGACTACTTCGACCTTCTCCAGACGCTCGCGGAGATCCGCAACCAGATCGCCCAGCTCCAGAGCCTTCGGCAGTTCGAGCAGCAGCGGCAGGAGCTCTACGACGCGGGACGCATCAGTGAGTTCGACGTCAACGACGCAGCCAACCGCGTGCTGAGCGCCGAGTCCTCGCTTGCCTCCCGGCGAGAGAATTACGCACTGGCGCTCGATCGCTTCAAGGTGCGGCTGGGCATCCCCGTGACCGAGCCGGTGCAGCTCAAGGGCGTGCAGTTCCTGCTGGATCCACCGGACGCCACGCTCGAAGAGGCCACGGAGTCCGCGTTGCTCTATCGCCTCGATTTGCAGACCGCTTCTGATCGTGTGCTCGACTCCTTCCGCGCCCTGGACAACGCGGCCAACCAACTGCTGCCCAACCTCGATATCGGTGGACAGGTCAGCCTGCCGACGGACCCGGACACCAATGAGGGCGGCGTGGCGTTCGACCCAGATGAGGCGGACCTGGCTGCGAGCATCGATCTCTCGCTGCCGCTGGACCGCCGAATCGAGCGCTTGAGGCTACGGGAATCGCAGATCCGCGTTCAGCGTGCGCAGCGGACCTACGAGCGGGCCCGCGACCAGGTCATACTCGAGGTGCGCCAGCGGCTTCGCAACATCGACCTGGCCCGCTTCCGCCTGGAACTCGCCCAGAGGCAGGTCGAGATCAACGAGCGCCGTCTGCGCGAGCAGCGGATCAAGGCCGACGAGGTCGATACCAACCGCCGGCTCGATACCGAGAATGACCTGCTGGACTCGAAGAACGCGCGAGACCGCGCCGCCACCGATCTCAGAATCGCCATCCTCAATTACCTGCTCTCAGCCGGCAGACTGCGCGTTGCAGCCGATGGACAGCTCGAACCGCTCGACGGCATGAGCCTCGAGTTCGTTCCGGCGCCCGTCAGCTTCGAGCAGCTCTTCGGCCCGGCGATCGCGCCTCAGCAGACCACGCTGCCCGGCGAGGCGCAGGGTGATGTGCCCACCGAGTGATGGCTGGCGTGAGCGAAAGGCCGACCAACGCTCAGACGGGCAGGATGCGGTAGAGGTCGTGTGACGACCACTGGCCCCCAGCGCAGCGCATCTGATCCACCGCGCCGCTGCGGCTCTGTTCAAAGCCCACCCGGCTGGCGAGTCGCTCGCTCTTGCTGTGGCCCGGCTTGATGGAGGCTGTGAGCTTGTGAAGCCCAAGGCCTGCGGGCATGCCGAGAAATGCGTAGTCGACGGCCGAACCGACGGCTTCGGTCGCAAGGCCATCGCCCTGGAAGGCAGTGCCCAGCCACCAGTTCATGTCGCCCTCGGACGCGAGACCTCGCGTGATCGCGTTGATGTTCACAGCGCCCGCGATGCGGCCGTCCTCGAGCATGATGACCCGCCGCCACGATCGGCCATGGGCCTCGCCCTCGTTGGTGAGCTTGAGTTGGCGATCGAACAGCGCTTCGTCGCTCTCGCCCGGCTCGTGCAGCGGCGCGAACTGGTCGAGGTCCTCGCGGCTGGAGCGCACGAGCTCGATCCATGTGGACCGATCAGCCTCACGCAGCGGCCTCAGGACCAGCCTCGCTGTGCGAAGCACCGAGACGCTCTCGATCCGGATCGGACCATGAGGCAGCATCTCGGCGAGCGGGGACGCTGCAAGGCTCGCAGCCTGAACGGGTTGGAGCACGCCTTGGACGGGTGTAAGTGCCATGGACGCGGTGATCGGCTTTCCGGACGTTGGCCTTCACCCGTGGCCTGCAAAATCTGGCGCATCCGGCATAAACCCACCGTCACAACGCCAGAATCAGGAAAATCCCGTTGCGAAGCTGATGAACCTCGTCCGGCGCATCACCGGACCGGAGCCGCCCGGTCGATCACATCTTCAGTTCGGGCCGGCCCGGCTCGGGCCAGTCGAGATGGAAGAACTCGCCCCGAGGCTTGTCGACGCGCTCATACGTGTGCGCCCCGAAGTAGTCCCGCTGGGCCTGCAGCAGGCTCGCGGGCAGCCTCGCTGATCGCAGCGAATCGAAGTACGACAGGGCGCTGCTGAACGCCGATACGGGCACACCCTGCATCGCTGCAGCGGCCACCACCCGCCGCCAGGCCTCCTGACCGGCCTCGATCGCCTGCACGAACGCCGGCGCCATCAGCAGATTCGGCAGGTCGGGCTGGGCTCGATAGGCGAGCGTGATCTCGTGCAGCAAGCGCGCCCGAATGATGCACCCGCCGCGCCAGATCTTGGCAATCTCGGCAAAGTCCAGCTGCCAGTCGTTCTCTCGGCTTGCCTCGGCCATGAGGCCAAAGCCCTGCGCGTACGCGCAGATCTTTGAGCAATACAGCGCCTGACGCACATCCTCGATCAGCGCGTCGCGATCCACATCGAGTTCGGGCACCTCGGGACCATCAAGCACCTCGGCGGCACTCACCCGCAGGTCCTTCATCGCGCTGAGCGCCCGCGCGAAGACCGCCTCAGCGATCGTGGGCGCGGGCACACCCATGTCGAGCGAAGCCGCCGCCGTCCACTTGCCCGTGCCCTTCTGGCCGGCGCGATCGAGCACGATGTCCACAAAGGGCTTGCCGGTCTCGGCATCGGTCTGGCCAAGGATGTCGGCGGTGATCTCGATGAGGAACGAGTCGAGCTCGGTCGTGTTCCACGCGGTGAACACGTCGCTCAGTTCCGCCGGCGTCATGTCCGCCGCGGTGCGCAGCAGGTCGTACGCCTCGCAGATGAGTTGCATGTCGGCGTACTCGATGCCGTTGTGCACCATCTTCACGTAGTGCCCAGCAGCACCGGGACCGATGAAGGCGGTGCACGCCTCGGCGTTCGGCGCATCCACGGGGCTGCCCGGAGCCGCGCCTTCGATAGGCTTGCCCGTGTCGGCATCGACCTTGGCAGAGATCGCCTGCCAGATCGGCTCGAGCACGGGCCAGGCATCCCGGTCCCCGCCGGGCATCAGGCTCGGCCCGAACCGCGCGCCCGTTTCCCCGCCGCTGACGCCCGAACCGATGAACCGAAGCCCGCGCTTGGCGAGTTCCTCGGTCCGCCGGGCGGTGTCGTCCCAGTGGGCGTTGCCGCCATCGACGATGATGTCGCCCTCTTCGAGATGCTCAGCGACCGCATCGATCACCGCATCCGTCGATCGCCCCGCCTTGATGAGAAGGATGGCCACCCGAGGCCGCTTGAGTGCCTTCACGAAGTCCTCGACGGTTTCGCACGGCACAAGCCCGCCCGGGCCCCGGCCCTGGTAGCCCTGGCCGAAGCTGCCCGGGGGATGCTCTGCGACCATCTGCTCGGTCACGGATGTCGTGCGGTTGTACACCGCGACCTGAAAGCCGTGATCTGCGATGTTCAAAGCCAGATTCTGACCCATCACCGCCAGACCAATCACACCAGCATCGGCACTGGCGGGCGCGGGAGAAGGAAGGCTCATGGGCGGTGGCTCCGGTTCGAGAAAGCGTTTGTGAGGCACAGGGGGGGCAGCCTGAACGGCCCGAATCGAGCCTAGCCCATTGCGAGGAAGGCTGCAGGAGCGAACCATTCACCCGTGTGAGGCCGCGCACCGCAGCACATCTCGTGGCTGCCATGAAATTTTTTCAATTTTACTGGCAGAATAGAATATTTGGGTCTTGGCAAACACCGCAGCCTTCGGTATCTTCCTGTCCAGAGAGACAGACTCTGGGCGAGAGCCCGCCGAGTCATCGGAGGAGAGAATTCAGATCCCGTTGCGGCCCGTTGCTGTCTGCACCGCGCTGCCCGAGGATCGCCGGAGGAGCCCCGCAAAACCTGGGTGCTCAGGGCTGTGTGATGTTCGCCGCCCAGCAGACCACTCACCCTCTCTTCTCGCCCCGTTGGTGAAAGCCGACGGGGCGGTTTTCTTTTTGCATCAACCCCACGCGTTCGGTGGCAGCCTGCCCCGTGATCCGCTGCTAGGGCAGCATCCGGGCCCGATCGGCCTCCGTCGGCACCTCGCACCGCTCGACGCGGCCGGCGATCCTGTACCGGTGCGCCGCGATGAACCTGTACACAGGATCACGGACCATCCTCGGCACGAGCCCGCCGAGCCGGGCAAGCACCCGCCACACCCCGCCAAGGTGCCAGAGCATCCGCAGGCTGGAATCGCTGAACAGGTACAACTCGCCCTCATCGAGCACGACCATCGTCTTCAGCCCCTCGGGCTTGTCCGGATGCTCGAGGCTCTCGAACGTCTCACCCTGAATCGGCGCAAACCGCAGCGATCCGGTGTGGTCATGTTTCAGGAGCCAGCGCACCGTGCCCGAGCACATGCCGCAGGTGCCATCAAAGAACACAATCGGTGCATTCACCTCGGCGTGCTGCGTCATGCATCGGCCGCCTTCACGCTCGCCATCGTCCGCAGCCCGTAGCCCTCGACCTGGATCGAATCGCTGTGATGGGCAATCGGCTCGCCCTGCACACGCAGCCCTGCCGAGGCAACGAGCGTGTCATCGAGATGCTCGACCCTCGCCCGCCGAAGTGGCCAGGGCTTGTGCACCACGCGCCCGCCCTTGATCACCCCCCACCGCTTGGTGAAGAGCCAGTAGCGCTCGGTGAGGAAGTGCTCGATCGAGCCCGGCTCAGAAGCGGGCAAAGCCTCGCCCCTTTCCCAGCGGATGTGCGTGCGCTCGGATGCGCTGCGCCTGCGCTGGAGTTGGTAGTCGATCACGCTGCGCTTTCGTTGGACCTCGAACCTGCTGTGGATGTAATTCAGGCTCCACATCCAGTTGCCGCCGAGCACGGGCAGGAGGTGCTCAGCATCGAGGCTGAAGAACCACACGCCGGGCACCATCTGGCCATCGCCGTTGAGCGCACGGACGTAGGTCCGCACGTTGCACTCATAGAAGTTGCTCAGCCCGGGCATGGACGGAAAGCCGCGGAACCGCGCATCGATCATGCGAAACGGCACCAGCGCCACCCACGCGAAGCCATCGAACGTGTCGATCTCGAGTTCCGGCGGCACGAGCGCACGCATGGCCGCGATCTCCACCGGCCAGTGAAGGAACAGCAGGTCATCCCACCGCATATGGACGTCGGGCGTGTTCATGTGCCGCCGCTCCCTCTCCGCTTCTCCCACTCAAGATAGTGCCCCCAGTACCGCACAATTTCACGTCGCTCGGCCCGCTTGCCGCACTCAGAACAGGCCGATTCGCCTCGCAGCCGCTTCGAAAGGTCATAGCCGCAGTGCGGGCAGATCTGGTATCGAGCGCTCGCGAGCTTTCGTGCAAGGCGAAGTTCGCCATCATTGAACGCACAAATACCGCCGCAGATGGCCATCAGGCTGCCCCCCCCTACAACCGAGGCCATCCAATCCGGCATCTGTCCGCTGGGCGTCGACTTCGCAAAGACCCAACCAAGCGCAGCACCCAAAGCCCCCATAGGCACCGCGACCCACCACCAACGCGATGGCAGCATGTATCCGTTTACCCAAGCTGGATGAGGTGGTAAGTCATCAGCGGGCCGCTCGCGCATCGACCAACGGATGCCACCATTGGCTTTGGCGTAATGCCGTGGGTCGTACACCTCAGCAGGCCAGAGGCCAAACACCTTGGAAGGAGTGTCGTTGGCGTTGACGCTCCATTCCAT
>CAZSBR010000044.1:12655-14160 GCA_964605165.1 uncultured Phycisphaeraceae bacterium | reverse complement strand
CGCTTGACGCTCGCCAGCGCTTCCGCCATCGATGTGCCGCGATAGGTCTTGAGGTTCATCGTTGCCGTCCTTGGCCTCGAACCTGCATCATGCAGGGATGATCCGCTGCGGGGCTTGGCCCTCCTGGCATGCCCGCCTTCGGCATGTTAGCGAAGAGGCGCAGGCTGTGCGTCGTCGTGTGGGCGGATTGTGCGCACTGTGGTTGCTTCCTGCCTGCTCCTGTGTCAGGCGACCGCAGCCGGCGCGACGGCCTTGTCTGATGCGGGCGACTGGGGGGTCACCAGCCCCAGTGATTCGATCTCGACGCCCGTCACGATCTCGTTGTAACCGAGCACCGTGACGCCCTGGATGTGTGGTTCGAGCATCTGCCAGACCGGCCCACGCACCTGAGGCGATGCGAGGACGAGGGGTGCATGGCCCGCATCGAGCACCGGGCGGAGGGCCGAGGCCACCTTGCCGGCGAAGTCCGCAGCGATGCGAGCGGGCATGGAGACGGTCGTGCCGCTGGTTCCCCGCTCGACGTAGGCCGACACCTGATCCTCGAACGCCGGATCGAGGGTCACGCAGACCAGGGTGGGCAGGCCGTCGCGCATCACAGCGTGCTGCTCACAGATGCACCGCCGAAGAGCGTTGCGGGTGTACTCCGTGAGGATGTCGAGGTCCTTGCTGCGGGGCGCCCAGTCCGCGAGGGTCTCGACGATGGTCTCCATGTCGCGGATGGGCACGCCCTCTCGGAGCAGGTTGTGCAGCACGCGCTGGAGTTCAGCGGGCTTGACGATCGCCGGGATGGCCTCTTCGCAGAGCTTGGGCGCTCGGGTCTTGAGACCCTCGATCAGGTTGTTGACCTCCTCGCGTGTAAGCAGTTCGCTGGCGTGACGCTTGACGAGCTCCGTGAGATGGGTGGCCATGACACTGGTCGCATCGACGACGGTGTAGTTCATCGTCTCGGCGCGCTGGCGAAGCTGGGGCGAGATCCACAGCGCCTTGAGCCCGAAAGCCGGCTCGGTCGTCGGCTCACCTTCGAGGGTGCCTGTCGCGATGCCCGGGTCCATGGCCATCAGCATCTCGGGGTGAACATGCGAGCGGGCGATCTCGGCGCCGCGAACCTTGATGCGGTACTCGGTCGGCGCGAGCTGCATGTTGTCGCGGATGCGCACGGGCGGCATGACGAGCCCGAGATCAACAGCCAGCTGCCGGCGAATGGCGTTGATGCGTTCGAGGAGGTCGCCGCCCTGAGACTTGTCGATCAGCGGCACGATGGCGTAGCCCACCTCGAGCTCAAGGACATCGACCTTCAAGAGTGTCTCGATCGGCGGCGGCTGATTCGGCGCGGCTTGTGAGGCGGCTTCTTGATCTGCAGCCCGCGTCGCTTCCGACTGACTCGACCGGCGAATGCCGTAGGCAATGAGCCCGAGTGCTACCGCCGTAGCGACGAGTGGCACGGTGGGCAGCGGCGTGAAGGCGAGCGCGCCGAGGAAGCCCGCTGTGATGACCAGGCCGCGGGG
>CAZSBR010000044.1:11231-12645 GCA_964605165.1 uncultured Phycisphaeraceae bacterium | reverse complement strand
GGGGCTGGCTGGTGAGCTGGCCGGCGAACTCCTCGCCGAGGTTCTCTTTGCTGCCCGACCGCGTGACGATCAGTGCCGCTGCGATCGAGATAATGAAGCTTGGAATCTGGCTGGTCAGGCCGTCGCCGATGGTCAGCGTCGTGAAGACCTCGGCTGTCTGACCAACGGGCCATCCCCGCGCGATCGCGCCGACCGCGAAGCCACCGATGATGTTGATGACGAGGATCAGGATGCCGGCGATGGCATCGCCGCGAACGAACTTGCTCGAACCGTCCATAGCGCCGAAGAAGTCCGCCTCCTGACGGATCTCGTCACGCCGCTGCCTTGCCTCTGCTTCGTCGATCAGGCCTGCATTGAGATCAGAGTCGATGGCCATCTGCTTGCCGGGCATCGCATCGAGCGTGAACCGGGCAGCGACTTCACTGACGCGTGTCGCTCCCTTGGTCACCACGACGAACTGCACGATGAGAATGATCGTTGCGATCACGACACCGACGAAGAGCGAATCACCCGCAACGAAGGCGCCGAAGGCGCTGATGACCTTGCCAGCCACGCCCAACGCCTCCTCAGGCGTGGAGGCATCCGCGGTGAGGATGAGGCGTGTCGAGGCGATGTTCAGGACGAGGCGGAACATCGTCGTGGCCAACAGCAGCGAGGGGAAGACGCTGAACTCCAGCGGCCGCTTCATGTAGATCGTCGTGAGCAGGACGATCACGCTCAATGCGATGTTGAGGCTGATCAGGAGGTCCAGGATCATCGGCGGCAGCGGCACGAGAATCACGCCGAGCAGCAGCACGAACCCGATTGGCGCGATGAGTTCGCGATGCTTGCTCAGCTTGGCAAACCACGCCGGCAGATCGCCCCGAGATGACTTCGCTCCCTTGGCCACGACGGATCAGACTCCCACTTCCGAGGCTGCTTGCAGCTCACATTGGCTTGGCATCATGCGGCTCCTGCATCGGCGGCCTGCTGGGCGTCCTGCTCGATGCGGTAGACGAACGCGAGGACTTCCGCGACGGCCTCGTAGAACTCGGCGGGCACTTCACGGCCGGCATCGACACCGAAGTACAGCCCTCGAGCTAGGGGCGGCCGCTCGACGATCGGCACGCCGTGGGTGCGCGCGATGTGACGGATGTGCAGGGCAAGATGATCTACGCCCTTGGCGACGACCCGTGGTGCTCGCATGGTCTCGGCGTCGTAGCGGAGTGCGACCGAGTAGTGCGTCGGGTTGGTAACGACCACATCGGCCTTGGGCACCTCGGCCTGCGCCTTCTGCTGGGCAATCTCCTGCATCATGCGTGCCCGCCGGCCCTTGAGCTGCGGATCGCCTTCCATGGACTTGCGTTCCTCCTTGACCTCGTGCTTGGTCATCTTCAGGTCCTGCTTGTGCTGCCAACGCTGGAACATGTAGTCC
>CAZSBR010000044.1:10421-11221 GCA_964605165.1 uncultured Phycisphaeraceae bacterium | reverse complement strand
CCACTTCTGGTAGATCAGATCGATCAGGCCCATCACGAGCAGCAGCAAGACGAGAATGATGGCAAGCTCGGCCATCAGTTGCAGCGTCTCGAGCATGCCGGAAAGCGCTGTATGTCCGGGTGTGCCGAGCACCCGCGGCGCCTGTGTGACAAGCACGAGCACGCTTACGGTCACCATCACGACAAGCTTCACGATGTTCACGCCCGTCTTGACGAGGCTCCGCTTGCTGAGAAGCCGCTTTGCACCCGCGATGGGGCTGAGGCGGTTGAGCTTGGGCTCGAGCGGCTTGGTCGTGAACAGCGGCCCGATCTGCAGGAAGTGCGACACCGCGGCTGCGATGAACATGAGCACCATCAGCGGCAGGGTCGCCAGCACAGCGACACGGGCGATGTCGCGAATGACGTCCTCGACCATCGGCAAGCTGAGCGAGGTGTTGGATGCGAACGCTTCGAGCCCGCCCCGCGTCATTGAGAGCATCTGCTGAGCGATGAAGGGCCCGAGCGCAGCAAGCACTCCAATGGCGACCAGCAGCATGATGGCTGCTGCGAGGTCAGCGCTCTTGGCGACCTGTCCGCGGTTGCGGGCATCGTGAAGCTTCTTTGCGGTAGGGTCTTCTGACTTTTCGCCGAGGTCTTCAGAGGCCATGAGAACCCCCCGCCGGCCAAGAGAGAGACTCAGTCCAGCCCAGCACCGTGTCAAAGACGTCGAGTGTGAACGCGTGTCCCGCGTCGGTCATGACCAGCAATCCTGCCATGATGGCTGCGACGCCGACGAGGATCTTCATTGCAAACCCAACGGTG
>CAZSBR010000044.1:8460-10411 GCA_964605165.1 uncultured Phycisphaeraceae bacterium | reverse complement strand
TCATCACAAAGCCCATGGCCAGCAGCAGCAGAAGGCTGGTCGCGGTCACGGGCGTCGACACTCGCAGCGCAAGCTCGAAGCCGGACGTCAGCAAACCGGTGTACACCTCCAGCGGAGCGCCGATACCGAGCACGCCGATGGTGCCCAGCGGGACGCGATCGAACGTTGCAAGCATGGCCAGCATGAGCACATCGAACCCTCCTACGAGGATGAACAAGCCCACGCCGATGATGTAGAGCAGTTCACCGATGAGATCCGACTGGGCATCCAGTTCCGGGTTGTACACCGAAGCGATCGACAGGCCCATCTGAAAGCCCATCACGTGGCCGCCGGCCTGCATGGCGATGATCGGCATCGACGCCATCACCCCGAGGATGAAGCCGATCGCAAGCTCGCTGACAACCAGCGGCGCAAGACCCCAGAGCGTAAAGGTGTCCGGAGCGGCGGGGGCGTAGGCATCGATGGATGGAAACACCGCCAAGGTCGCCACGAAGATGCCAAGAGCCTTGGCCTGCATCGGCACGCTGATGCTGCTGAGCATGGGAACCGTCAGGAACAGCCCAGAGATGCGGCACATCACGAGCAGCATCGGCAGCACCTTGTCAAGCTGGGCCTCAAGACCGCTCACGCATCAGGCTCCTATGCGCCAAGAGAGAACAACTCGACGGAGTAGTCGATCAGCTTCATCACGATCCATGGCAGCAAGAGCGCCGCAACGAGCATCATCGAAGCGATCTTGGGAACGAAGCTGAGCGTCTGATCCTGAATGCTCGTCACCGACTGCAGCAGGCTGATGACCAGACCCACGACGATGCCCGCCAGGAGAATCGGTCCGGCGATCTTGAGCGCCACGATGAGCGTCTCTCGCACGAGCAGCACCTGTGCTTCGTCGTAGTCCATGGCGGCTCCTAGATCAGCACCCGGGCAGCGGCGCCCTCGGCCACAACGCCCGCAAGTGTGGGTCTGACCGCATGCTGCAGCGTGTCATTCATCAGAGCAACGGTGTCGCTCAGCTCCGGTGAGAAGCTGTAGAGCAGACCACCCACCACGAGCGTCCAGCCATCCACCAGCACAAAGAGCAACAGCTTGAACGGCAGGCTGATCAGCACCGGCGGGAGCATCATCATGCTCATCGAGATCAGGATGCTGGCGATGACCATATCGATCACAAGGAACGGCAGGTACACCTTGAAGCCCATGAGAAACGCGGTCTTGAGCTCACTGAGCATGAATGCTGTCACGAGCGTTGCGGTGTCCACCTGCGAGCGCGTCAACGCTTCAGGGCGTGAGATATCCACACCGCGGTACTCGAGCAGCATGTAGAGGCTGGACCAGTTGCCCGTCGCCTCAAGCTGAGCGAACATGAAGTCCCTGAGAGGCTGCGACCCGGCCTGCCACAACTCGTCGTACTGGTCGAGCTCACCCTGCTGGTACGGCACGACCGCTTCGGTCCAGATGCGCTCTGCGGTGGGCGCCATGACCGTCATGGTCATGAAGAGAGCGAGTGCTGTGAGCACCTGCGATGGCGGCACGCCCGCTGCACCGATCGCCTGGCGAAGCAGGCCGAGCACGATCAGGATGCGAATGAAGCTCGTGGTCATCAGCATGACCGACGGCGCGAGCGTGATGACCGTCAGCACGAGCATGACGCTCATCGCTGCCGAGATCCCGCTGTTCTCGCTCGCCCCGGGCAGCGACTGCCCCGCCTGATCCATGATCGCCACGGGGTTCAGCCCGCCCGATGCCTCCGGCGGCGAAAGCACAAGCTGCTGACTCGAGGGCTCCTGGAACTGCGGGCCGAAGACCTCCTGTCCGCTCACAGGCGTTGACCACGCAAGCAGCACAGCCACAACGACCGACCACCGAAGCACCGCGACCATGAAGCGTGACACGGCTCGCATCACGCCGTCTCCACCAGACGCCCGACGCGCGGCTGAAGATCCTCGATCTC
>CAZSBR010000044.1:0-8360 GCA_964605165.1 uncultured Phycisphaeraceae bacterium | reverse complement strand
CGCATCACGCCGTCTCCACCAGACGCCCGACGCGCGGCTGAAGATCCTCGATCTCTGCGTACTGATCGTGCGCCGCGTGCTGCTGCTCCATCGCCTCGCGGAACTTGGCAGCGATGCTGTCGCCCTCGTCATCGCGGGTCTTGAGCAGGATCGATGCGACCTCTTCGGGATCAACGATTTCTGTGAGCGTCGTCAGGCCCGCAGCGTGGCCTCGACCGCCCACCGCCTGACTGAGCAGCAGCACGCGCCGGTCGAGCTTGATCAGCAGGAGGTTCTGCCGAGGCGCGAGGGGGTAGCGCCCGAGCACCTCGATGACGCCCGACGGAGCGCGAGCGGGTGACGAGAGCGAAGACCCGGCCCCCGAGAATCTCTTGAACGCTGCAGCGGCCCCGATGGCGAGCACAATTGTCCCGGCGAGGGCCGCCATCACGCGCACCCATCCCGGCCCGCTTGCGCCTGCTGACTCGCGGCCCGTGCCCAGCGGCTGGGATTCCTGCATCGGTCGAGGCGAGCCGAGCGGGCGATCACCCGACACCGGCTGCATCGAGGCGTCTTGCGCGGTGCTGGCAGCCTCGGGCGACGCCATCGGCCCAACCTGACCAGTAACGGGCGGAACGATCGCGACGCACGCAGCCACCACCATCAGGATCAAGAGCCAGCGGTGCATCAACCAACCCCGGCGGCTCCGCCGCCAGCAAATGGGTTCGAGTCAGGCCAGCTTCTTGCCCGCCCGTTCGGTATCCAGAATCTCGCTGATGCGAACGCAGAAATTGTCGTTGAGCACGAGAACCTCGCCGCGAGCGACGGGCCTGTCATTGACGTAGATGTCCACAGGGTCGCCCGCAAGCTTCTCAAGCTCGACGACGCCCCCCTCCTTGAGTCGCAGCACATCCTCGACGAGCATGCGTGTCCGCCCAAGCTCGATCTTGACGTTCAGATTGACATCGCCCAGCAGGTCCAGCTCCGCCGGAGCTTCACGGCTGGGCTGAATCTCATCGAACGCGGGAAGTTTGACAGCCGTCGCGTCTCCCGCGCCGGTGTGTGGAACGGCATCGGCCGTGGGTGCACCCGCGACGGGCGAGCCATCGGCTTCAGCACCACCGGCCGCGGCGGATTCATCACCGGTGCCCTCAAGGGGCGTGGCGTCGCCTTCCGGCAAGGGGGCTTCGGGGTCGGGCGTTGTGGGCGGGTGTTCGTCGCTGGCCATGTGGACTCCGTCCGGCGTTGGCGATGCACCTGTAAGGGATGCACAGAGCGGCCGGCTCCACCGGCCTCAGCGAGGAACATCGGCCGTCCGTGCGCACGCACGCCAGAAATGCGTGACGAGGCCTGAACGACGCGCAGATTTCGCCTCATTCCCTGAGGCGAAGTTCAGTTTGAGGGGAAGCCCAGGCACTTGGGAATGAGCACCCGCTCGATGCGTGGGCTGCCATCGGGGTGGGTGCCGAGGATCTGCTCCATCAGCGCGGTGATCTGGCGGTTGAGCGTTTCGAGCCCCGGCTCCTTGAGGTGCGAGGGCTGCGCGCGGCGGAAGATCAGGCTGATGCCCTCGAGGATTTCGCCCCGGCGGTCCTCGAGCTGCTGGGTGACCCACTCACGGTTCTTTTCACGGACCTTGAGCGTGATCTCGGTGTCCCAGAGCCAGATGCGCTCGCCGTGCATGTTCTGGAATCGCTCGCGGACGAGGTCGATCTCAACGACCTGCTCGCGCATGGCGAGGTCTTCGCCCTGGATGGCGGCGGCCTGGGCGTCCTTCGGTCCGTTCATGAGCATCATGAAGCCGACCACCGCTGCGCCTTCAAGAGCCATGATGGCGCCGACGATCAGCAGCACCTTCTTGGAGGGCTTGGCGGCCTGATTGGTCGCTTCTTGCTGGGTGTCCTTCGCCTCATCGGCCATGACTGGCTCCTCCCTGGCGTGCTCGGGTTGATCGAGCACACCTCCATCTCAGCGGTTGCGCCCCGTGAAGTTGGGGTCGGGGTGCAGTTCATCGATCATCACGTCGGTCAGGAAGACCTCGACCCGCCGGTTGACGGGCGCGTTCTCCACGTTGGTTGCCGGCACCTTGAGCGGCTCGGAGTCCCCCACCACCTCGAGCGTGAGGGTGAGCGGATCGACGCCGCACTCTTCGATCAGATAGGTCGCGACTTCCGCTGCGCGCTGGTAGCTCAATCCGAAGCGGTCGCCCGCGGTGGTGGCATCCGTCACGCCCCAGGCGTGGCCGCGGACGACGACGCGGCGGTTGAGGCCCTGGATCTTGGGCGCTACGTCCTGAGCCAGCCGGCGTTTGATGTCCGCCGAGAGAGCGCTCTGGCCGGGCTCGAAGGGCATCGCGCCGCCGATGATCTGGCGGTCGTTCTCGTGGACCATCGCGACCTTGCGGTTTCGACCTTCGACGTTGTCCTCATCCGTCTTGGCGTTGCGCATCTGGGGGTCCGCGCGAGGGCGGAACTCGAGCTCAGGATTGAGCGGCGAAGTCGTTGTCAGCGCGGAGACATCGATCGTGCCCGGGTTGCCGTTGGCACCGAGGGCTTCCTTGATCGCATCCATGACGCGCTGGTACTCACGCGGTTGCTTGAGTTCGCTGAACGCGGCGAGGAGGATGAAGAAGCACAGCAGCAGCGACATGAGATCGCCGTAGGTCACGACCCACTCGGGAATGTCGGTTCCCTTTTTCTGGCGGCGCTTCGGCATGGGTCCCCCTTATGCCGCCTCGCTGGAGATCGCTGCACGCTCGCTTGGCGGCAGGTAGGTCAACAGCTTGTTCTCGACCACGCGGGGGTTGTCGCCCGACTGGATCGCCATCACGCCTGCGATGATGATCGTCTTGGCGAGCACTTCCTCAGCATCTCGTACCGCGAGCTTCTCAGCGAGCGGGCCGGCGATGACGTTCGATACCAGCGCGCCGTAGAGCGTCGTGATGAGAGCCACGGCCATGCCGCCACCGATCGTGGACGGATCGTCCATGTTCTGGAGCATGAAGATCAGCCCCATGAGCGTACCGATCATGCCGTAGGCAGGCGCGAACTTGCTGATTGTGTCGAGGATCTGCTTGGCGGAGGCGTGCCGATCCATCAGAGACTCAAGCTCCGTCTCCATGATGGTCCGGATGAGTTCGGGGTCCGTGCCGTCCACAGCCATCTTGACGCCGCGAACGATGAACGGATCCTTCATATCCGCAATGACGTTCTCGAGGCTCAGGATGCCTTCGCGGCGGGCGACCTCCGCGTAGCGGACGAGGTCCTTGATTGTCGCTGCCATGTCCGCGGGCTGGGTGAAGAGCGCCTTGAGAACGATCGTGTGGATCTTGAGAATGCGGGCCAGCGGGAACGAGATCACCGTCGCGCCGACCGTTCCGATCAGGACGACGAGGATGGAGGTGGTGTCGATCATCGCGCCGATGGTGCCACCACCGAGCACGATGCCGAGCACGATCGCTCCGACTGCAAGCACAACCCCGATGACGGTTCCGATGTCCACGTGCGATGACCCCTGCCTGCCGGTCGCATCGGCCGCCCCCCACAGGGCGGTCCCTCAGGGGATGCATCGGTCGGGGTGGGCTTCACCTTGACCGGGCCGGACCAAGCCACTCATCGCAGCACCCGTCTGTTACGGCTGGCGAGCCATCAGGACGGCGGCACGAGCCTGCGGAGCGTGCGGCCATACTCCACAGCACGGTCGATGACGTCTCGCATGTTTTCTCGGACCAGGATGTGCTCGCCCGTGGTCAGCGTAATGACCGTGTCGGGGTTCTCCTCAACGGTTCGGATGTGCTCGGCGTTGAGCACGAACGGTCTGCCGTTGAGTCGTGTGAGCGTGATCATGGTGATAGACCTCGCGCGTGTTATCGGCTTGTCTTGCCGCTCACTCAAGGCGATTCAGCGACGGGCGAGAAGATCGACCCATCATCGCGCGATGCTGATCAGTTCCTGCAGCAAGTCGTCTGCCGTCTGAATAACACGGCTCGAAGCCGAGTAGCCGGTGCTCGAGACAATGAGGTTGATGAACTCGCCGCCAAGGTCCACGTTGCTCTGCTCGAGCGCTCCGCCGATGACGCTGCCGGCGCCAAAGGTCGTTGGCGTCACGACCACCGCATCGCCGGAGTTGGCACTGGGCCGGAAAAGGTTGGAGCCAAGATCCTCCATGCCCGCGGGGTTGGTGAAGGTTGCCACAGCCACACGCCCAAGCGGCCGGAACAGGCCGTTGCTGAACGTCCCGACGACGGTGCCATCGCGGCTAACCGCAAAGCTATCGAGCGTGCCGCTCTCGCGTCCATCTCGAAAGACCGCAGCAAGCTCGGACTCGGCATCCGCCAGCGCGGTCATCTGGTTGTTCTCGTCGCCCAGATTGATCGTGAACGCCATGGGCGTCAGCGCACCAGTGTTGTTTCGATCAAGCTGGATGTTGATGGGCGCTTCGGTCAGGAGTGCGCCGAAGGTATCGAAGGCCACGGTGCCCGTGGCGACCGCAGCCGAGCCATCAAGATCATCGCCCGAATCAACGAAGTAGCGCCAGACCGTGCCCGTGCTGGTCTTCTGCTCGAGCGAGAACGTGAGATTGACCTCCAGCGGTGATCCGAGCGAGTCATACACGACGAACGTAGTGCG
Source organism: uncultured Phycisphaeraceae bacterium (assembly GCA_964605165.1). Classification (GTDB taxonomy): domain Bacteria; phylum Planctomycetota; class Phycisphaerae; order Phycisphaerales; family UBA1924; genus OFTM382. Next base: position 3,753 of record CAZSBR010000044.1, on the reverse strand, counting down.
TTTGCTTTCACCTGTTGCCTCGCTGAGTTCGCTGGTGGCGAAGGGAAGGCGGCTCAGCGTGCCGTCGCCATTGAGGAGGCGGATGGCACTGCCGGGAATGTCGAGGTCGTTGACCTCACCGGTATGACCAACGAGCGTCATCACGCCCGTGGTGGGGTCGAGCGATGCTCCCGGCGTCAGACCATCGGGGTTCGGTCCCGTGGCGAGCGTGCCGATGGCGGCACTCAGCATGTCGAGATAGTCCTGCACCGTGGTCGTGGCGTCGATGACCAGCTCCTGCGCCGGCATCGTCGCGCCATTGCGCTGCACACCATCGACCCTGAGGATCTGCCCCGCGGCGAACAGGCTCACACCCGAGCCGACCTGCAACGGATCCTCGATCTCGGTCAAGAGGCTGGTCGCCTCAAGCAGATTGCCGGGGCCAGCGGGCACTGTGGCACCAGCGATGAGTGACAGCCCGCTGCCTGTGGTCGCTGTGAGATTCAGCACGCTGCCACCCGCCGGCAGATCCCCCGCCGCGTTGAGGTTGCCCGCAAAGCGCACCTGCGTGGTCTGCTCGGCGACCGATCGCGCACCGATCGGTACTGAGATTCCCTGAAGCGCTCCCTCGATGACGTTGAAGTCATCATCGACGCCAAAGCCCTGCAGAATCTGGCCCGCAGCGGTCACCAGGTTGCCGGCCTCATCGAGCCGGAACGACCCATCACGCGTGTAGAACCGATCGCCGCTGCGCTCGACGATGAAGAACCCATCGCCCTCGATCGCGAGGTCCCGCGCATCACCCGTTGGAGCAACAGCGCCCTGCGAGAAGTTGCGCTGGGTGCTGGCAACATTGACGCCAAGGCCCACCTGGTTGGGATTGGTGCCGCCGCTCTCGGGTGAGGGCGCTGTGCCGCCGCTGAATGTTCGCTTGAGTGAGTCACTGAAGACCAGACGCGTGCTCTTGAAGCCAGTCGTGCTGGAGTTGGCGATGTTGTTACCAATCACCTCAATGCTGCGTGCATTGGCGTTCAGCCCCGAGAGCCCCGTCAGCAGTGCAACCGTCGATGCCATGATGCTCACCTTGCCTGTGCTGCATCTGCAGCGGTTTGATCAGTCCTGACCCTCAACGCGGATCCAACGCCCGCAGCAAGCCCTCGTGCCGTGCCGCCTCGATGCCCGCATCGGGTAACAGCAGCGGGCCAGCGAGTGCCGGCGCATCTTCCTCGCTCGCGCCTCCCGCGAAGAGCACCGCATCGATGCCCGTCATCACCTGCTGCTGCTGCGCTGGATCAACGACGGACTCGATACGCCTTCGGAGGACATCCAGCTCATACGTTGCTTCGTCGGTGACCACCAACGCCCTGCTCGCACCACGCGCCTGTGCTCGATCGACGAGCGGGCCGAGTTCGGCGAGCAGCTCCTGAGGCACCTGCCCCTCGATGCCTCGCGCCGCTGTCACTTCCAGTCCGCTGGTCACCTGGCCCTGCTCGGCGCGGGCAAGCAAGTCGCGGAAGCGGTCAGTCTCGACCGCTGGCATCTCCCCGGCTGCCTGGGGACGAACGCCAGCGCTGAGCCTTGAGATCAGCTCGTGACCGGTATTCATCGTCACGATGAAGACTCCTCGTCGTCTTCGGGATCGCCCGGGCCTTCTTCATCGGTTGGCTCTGGAGCTGCGAGCACAGTGTCGACGCGATCGACGGCCACACTCGACCCATCATCGAGCCTCAGCGAGACACCATCGCGGCCCTGCGTGACCGATGCCACGACGCCGGCGACACGCTGGTTGTCTGCATCGAGACCACTCACCAGTCGACCGATCAGCCCTGAAGCGGATGCAAACTCATTCTGCCCGACCAGTTCACCCAGTCGATCGATCATGTCCGAGTCCGACTGGATCGTCATGATGGATGACAACTGCTCGAGCATCTGCGAGGTATCGCTCGGCTCAAGCGGGTCCTGGCTCTGCATCTCCTGAAGGATGATCTCGAGGAACTCGTCGCTGTTGAGCTGCGAGATCGTCGAGGGCGTTGATGCTGAGCTGCCTACAGCGCTGACAGCGTCCATGTGGCATCCTTCCCATGCTCGCGACGGGAGTTGCCGCGCAAGCACGTTGCTAGACCCACGACGCATGCTCCGCTACGCGATCGTGTCGATGAATCCCATGATCGAACGGTGGTCCCCACCGCCTGATGCGCTCTCCGCGTGCTCCGCCGCGGAGGTCTGTGTCGCATCCTGCTGCGTGCTCTGCACGCTTGTCGCAGCGCCTCCTGCGCTGCGCTGGCTCCCGGAATCGCCGCCTTGCGTTCCGGGCTGGCCACCTCCATCGGACTGCTGCCCACTCCCGCGCGGCGTATCCTCGCCCCGCATCTCTCGAGCAGCATGCCGGTCGAAGACTCCTTCTTCCGCCGGCAATATCTCAATGCGCTCGACCCGCAGGCCTCGCGTTTGCAGCGCGTGTTCCAACGCGCCGCGGTCCGACTCCAGCAATCGCTGTGCCGTCAAGGTCGTAGGGCGAAACACCGCAACCACTTCGCTGTTCTGCACGGTCACATCAACACGAAGCGTGCCCATGTGCTGCGGATCAAGACGAATCGAGGCGTGTCCCGACTGGTTCTTGAGTGCAAGCGCCAGGCCGCGCGTCGCCTGCGCACGCAGCGCAGCTTCCGCAGCATGCTGCATGTCGGGCCGCGCAGCCTTTGACGATCCGTGCGGCGACTGCCGCGCATGGATCATGCCGGGAGTGCGGCTGCTTGATGCCGGGCCATGGGGCGCCGCCGCGGACGTTGCCGACTGTGGCCCACCGGCCGCTGATCCCGAAGGCTTCGCCGCAGCATGCAACGATGCAGATGCCTGCTGGCCACCCTGCGCAGGAGCGTGCTGACGGGCTGGCGTTGCGATCGCTCCAACGATGGGCGAGCCTTGCCCTCCCGGCGTGTCATGCCGCGGTGCACCCTCGGCGTATCCCCCAAGAGGCGCAGCATGGCCCGGCTGAGCGTGCTGCCCGCGGGGACCTGCCGCCACACCACCCGAGGATGACGACTTGTTGGGCGAAGTAGTGTTGGCTGCTGGCTCGGCCTCGCTTGCCCGACGTGCACGCAGTTCGGGCCGCGAAGCTGCGTCCTGCGCGCGTGCGTCCTCGATGCCGGCATTGGCCTGCTGTCCCGCGAGACCCGAAGGGCCGGAGCGTGCTTCTGATGGAGAGGAAGTGCCTGCAGCGTTCGCACCCGCGGCTCGCTGTTGCATGCTGTTCCGGGCCTGCTCGAGCCCGTCGGAGCGCTGGGCAGCGGGCGCCAGATCATCCATGATGCGCCGAGACGTGGTGTCTCTCGCGGTCACGTTCGCCATCAGCACAGCGAATGCAGCCCCCGCTGCTGACGACTCCTGACCAGCCTCCCGGCGAAGCTGGTCACGATCCGCAGCCGCACCTGCGTCGGTTCGGGTTAGAGAGAGTCCCGCTGTCTGCAACAGTGATCAGCCTTCCGAAGCGAGGGCCACCTGACCCCGCGTTCGGAGGCGTTCGAGCAATTCGCTTGCCAACTCCGGGTCATCCTCGATGAAAGCATCGAGAATCTTGCCGCTCTGCCGCGTCGGCAGGGCGTTGAGATAGGAGACGGCCTGGTCCTTTCCGCTGAGTGCCGTGATCGTCTCCGCTTCCGCGAAATCACCCTGGAACGTACCGTTCTCAATCAACTCGGTGAGGACCGTCTTGGCCTGATCTGGCTTGAGACTCGCCAGCACGCCTAACGCCTTGCGGAACTGCTCCTGGCCCTC